>JAEEIK010000003.1 GCA_016281335.1 Lachnospiraceae bacterium
CACCTTTTTTTCCACCCACGTGTCCGGCCTCTTCTCCCCCTCCGGCCCCCGACACGTACCCTGCTCCTTTTCCTCCCTCCACGTGTCCGGCCTCTTCTCCCCATCCGGCTTCCGACACGTACCCAGCAACTTTTTCTCCCCCCACGTGTCCGGCCTCTTCTACCCGTCCGGCCTCCGACACGTACCCAGACAATTTTGTTTCCTCCACGTGTCCACTCCTCCTATCAGTGCTTTCTTTAACGTCATTCTCCTACAGCTCCGATTGACAAAAACACTCACAGGCTATAAGATAGACAAAGTCAAAACATAGTCGGAGGACAAGAAAATGGCTGATCAGAAGAAACTTGTTGAAGAGATCACTTCAATGAAAGAAGATTTCGCACAGTGGTATACCGATGTGGTCAAAAAGGCTGAGCTCATCGATTATGCATCCGTTAAGGGCTGCATGGTGATAAAGCCTGCCGGATATGCGCTGTGGGAGAATATACAGAAAGAGCTCGATAAGCGCTTCAAGGAGACCGGCGTGGAAAACGTGTACATGCCGCTGTTTATCCCTGAAAGCCTGCTCCAGAGAGAAAAAGACCATGTTGAAGGCTTCGCGCCCGAAGTTGCATGGGTGACACATGGCGGTCTGGAGCCCCTTACCGAAAGACTTTGCGTACGTCCCACTTCAGAGACGCTGTTCTGCGATTTCTATAAGGATGAAGTTCATTCCTACAGGGATCTGCCCAAGCTCTATAACCAGTGGTGTTCGGTTGTCCGCTGGGAAAAGACCACCAGGCCTTTCTTAAGAAGCCGTGAGTTCTTGTGGCAGGAAGGCCATACAGTGCATGCGACCGCTGAGGATGCACAGGCACGAACCATCCAGATGCTCAATGTTTATGCTGATTTCTGCGAGCAGGTACTGGCGATCCCGGTTATCAAAGGCCGTAAGACCGACAAGGAAAAATTCGCCGGCGCTGAAGCTACCTATACTATAGAAGCTCTGATGCACGACGGACAGGCTCTGCAGTCAGGCACCAGCCACAATTTCGGTGACGGCTTTGCCAGGGCTTTCGGCATACAGTATACGGACAAAGACAATACGATGAAGTTCTGCCACCAGACTTCCTGGGGCATGAGCACAAGAATAATCGGCGGCATCATCATGGTACACGGAGATGATTCCGGTCTGAAGCTGCCTCCCCGCATCGCGCCTGTGCAGGCAGTAGTGATACCCATCCAGCAGAAGAAGGAAGGTGTCATGGACTGCGCCGCTTCTCTGGCTGACAGGCTTAAAGCCGCCGGTGTAAGAGCTAAGCTTGACGACAGCGACAAATCGCCGGGATTTAAGTTTGCAGAACAGGAAATGCGAGGCATTCCCGTAAGAGTCGAGATAGGTCCCAAGGATATGGAAGCAGGCAAGTGCGTAGCAGTCCGCAGGGATACCGGAGAGAAGATCGATATAGCTCTTGATGAACTGGAGAAAAAGATCCCTGAGCTGCTTGAGGCTATTCAGAAAAACATGTTCGAGATGGCGCTGAAGCACAGAGAGGAACATACCTACAAGGCTACCGAATATGCAGAGTTCTGCGATCTGATCGAGAACAAGCCCGGCTTCGTAAAAGCTATGTGGTGCGGCGACAGAGCCTGCGAAGACAAGATCAAAGACGACACCAGAGCTACCAGCAGATGTATGCCTTTTGAGCAGGAACAGCTATCAGACAAATGTATCTGCTGCGGCAAACCTGCCAATAAGATGGTTTACTGGGGAAGAGCATATTGATCTGTTTACAAATCTTTATTATCTATGTGATAACTATTGGCAACGTTCAAAATACGTTGCCAATCTTGTTTTTGAAAGAGATTATAATTTCCAAACGGAAGTATATGAATCTCATAACCACGATACTCTATTTGAGCTGCGCTGAAACCTTTCGGAAATACAGACATACATGACACTGTCATGTCATACAGATTTAAGAATTTTATACCGGAATCTTTATCTCCTGTATAGTTATATGCCTCAAAAGAAATATGGCTAAGATCATTAAGAACTTCATCTGTTTCAAGAATCCTGTAATACATGCTTATCATACCGTTGAATAAGAATTTGCATGGAATCCTCATGCGGAGTTAAACGATCATTTTCCATGTCATCTATTCCTTTATCAAGTTCTTTAAGCAAATCAGAATCTTCAATAACAGGAGTTAATAAAACTGCAGTATCCATAGAATATAACCTCCTTCTCATGGAGTTCTTCATAAGAAGCTATTTCAGCTCAGAAAGTTTTTCAAGGGCGTGGCTCTTGATGATAGGCTCGTAGAGCTCGTCCATGTGAGCTTTGAAGCCTGCGGCGCGGATCTCCGAAGAAGAGAAATCTGCAGCCAGCGTGCAGAGCTGCCTGAAAGCAGCGGGAGGAAAGCTGTCGGCTATAAGCAGCAGACAGTATTTCCCGTTGGAAGTGTCTTTATACAGACAGTCGTTACCGGAGTTAAGATCGCCGGAAGCGATACTGAGATCGATAACGTCCGAAAGTGAATCAAATACAAATACACGGTCAGTCTCTTCCGCGGAAGGGGCTTTCGTTTTGGTGGTGTTGCTGCGGTTGTTGTTCCCGGCAGAAGCGTCAATGCTCAGCATCTCCTGGAACAGATCCCTGATCGTCTGTCCGAGCGAGGGCAGGGACGAGAGATTGCCGCCGATTCGGATAGTTGCGGAATGTGCAACGGGAGGATTATCCTCACCGAATACATCATCATTCTCTTCATTGTCCGCGCTGTCAAAGAAATCAAGGGATGAGATAGACGACGAAGCGCCGGCATCACCGGGCACCTTTGTGATAAGGAATACTATCATGCCCGACTGCATCGGAACAGCCTCGATCATAAGGGGCTGGTTGCCTGCTTCAAAGCCATAGATACGGCTGGCCTCGAGCATAACATCCCTGAAAAGATCAGTCGCCTTCTCGCTGCCGTAGGTCAGCTCACTGAACTTGATCTTTCGGTTCTCCAGGTCCTCTTTGGTGAGGATACACCTTATCTGATTGTCGTTTATACGTTCTATCTTCATGTGCTAAAGTATACAATCATTGCCGGAATTGTCAAGGGATTAAGTCACTCCACCGTCGCCCTCATCCTCATCCCTGCGGTATCATGATCCCTCCGAAGTATTCGGGATCTCCGTTTTCATCGCTTAAGACAAAGCCCCTGGTCGCAAGAAGCATATACGAGCCGTCCCGTCTCCTGGCCCGGTAATATATGGGACGTATCTCCGCCCGGCCGCTAAACACCGCTTCGATCGCTTCCGTATAGGCTTTCAGATCATCGGGATGAATGTATTCCTGCCATATCTTTCCGGCATGGTACATATACTGCGATTTCATATCAAAATCACATATCAGTGGCAGCGACCATCGCGAAAAATCATAGCGCATGTCGTTCAGATACACATAACCTTCTCCGGCCACGGTATATAAGGCTCCGAGAAGTCCGTCAAGCAGACGCTTTCTTTCATCGGGGATAGGCTCCTCGATCGCATCCATCTTCCTGAACCCTTCCATGAGTTTCCCAGCCTTCATCTCACTTTTGTTTTCATACATCATCCGGTCTGCCCGGTCATAAACGGAATCTACCCCGCTGTCCCTCTCGGGATCGAACACGGCAAGTCCGCTGGCCACCATCGGCCCCGAACGCGAACGGCCGTTGGCTTCGGATTCCCTCCTCAGCATTTCCAGCAGCTGCAGGCGCTGTTCATAATCCCGTCCGCTCAGCACTACCGCAAACTCATCTCCCCCTACCCTGTAAACCGGGCTGTGGACAAAAATACTGCAGATCATACGGCTCACGCTCTGTATGGCTTCATCCCCGAAACTGTGTCCTCTCGTGTCATTAATGACCTTTAAGTCATTCACGTCACACATCACTATCCCGAAATGCAGATCCTTCCTGTCACCGGAAAGCAGTTCATCGATCTCAGCAGCCTTCTCCGCATATGCATTTTTATTCTTTATCCCGGTCAGCTCATCCGTCCTTGCCATGCGCTCCGCGCTCTGCAGATTCCGCTTCTGTTCTTCCTTCTCCCGGTACTCTCTGTCTATGTTTTCCAGGCAGCATAAGACATGCTCACCGTCTTCGCACATCAGCACGATATGGCGGAGATGTGACACCGTTCCGTTCAGAAGGCCGCGGCAGATGACCGAGCATGACTCCCCCGGAGCCAGTTCCTTCTGCAGTCTCTCCCTGTCGTACAGCTTAAGCAGTCCGGCCTGATCTGCGGGATGCACAAATTTCGCCGCATTTTCACTGATAAGCGCAAACAGGTCATCCCCCTCATCCGGAAAGCTTACATCCTCCATCTTCCTTGAGGGAAAATACTGCACAAACCTGCCGCTGCCAAGTTCCGCATAATACAGACTTTCAAAATGTCCGGCCAGTGAAGACGCTATCTGATTTACTGCCGTCTGGTCTATCTTCATATGTTCTCTCCTTTGACGTCGCTGAGTTACGGCTGCAACAGCCTGCTTCCTGTATAATTCTTGAGGCCTTTAAGCCACACGGTGTTTGCCGTGGTATCCGGCTTTAAGTCCTTATCGTACATCGACTTCGAAAGCTTCTTTTCCTTTGTATCTCCGGCAAACTTCACCGTTATCTTTTTAAGTCCTTTGAGCCTTCCTTTTTTATCAACAGTCACGGTGCTGTTCTTTATATATACCTTCGGCGACACATCCGACATCGAAGCCTTGTTGATCGTGAAGAAGCAGCGGTTATCCTTCAGCTTCAGTTGTTTATTAACTTCGGCAACGATCTTTTTAAGTGCATTATATTTTTCCTTATCGTTTATCAGCTTCTTCGCATCCTTATTGATCGAAACCTTCATGTAGAAATACGACTTCTTCGATTCCTTGACCACTCCGGCAGTTGCATTCTTACTATTCTTAAATACCGGCTTAACACTCAGTATATCCGAAGTGTTAAGCGTTATCCCTGCTGCTTTAACCAGCGGCGTCTCATCAAAGATGATATCCAGCTCCCAGGGATGTTTGATACTCCTCCCGCGATAGTCGGTCGCGCTGAGATAATTCACGGATACCGCAGGTATCATCACGCTTCCCTTATTCTTCCCAAGCTTAACTTCGATATTTCTGATATACTTGCACACAGGCTCGGGATAAACATATGCATCTATATCTTCCGGTGATATCCTGGTCTGTCTATCCGTATCATCCCAGCTTTTAGTTGTCACAGTCACCTTACACTCGCATGCAAACTTCCCGTCTTCCGTGGAAGCCGTGACTACAACCGGCGTTCCGTAAGTCGGCTTATACGCCATGACAGTACCGTCGTCAGTAACTTTTACCTTAGCCGCATTTGAAGATTTCCATATCATGACCGGTTCTGCGGCGCCTACAGGTTTTACTTCAATCTCAAGTCCGGCCTGCTCGCCCATGTTGAGAGTGATTTCCTTCTCTTTAAATTCTATACTCTCAACGGGAATCTCCAAGCTTTCATTATTGTTTTCTTCATCAGTGTTTTCCTCATACGGTCCAGGCTTATCAGGCTCATCATTCGGTCCCGGTTTGTCCGGCTCATCACTCGGTCCCGGTTTGTCCGGCTCATCGTTCGGTCCCGGTTTATCAGGTTCATCATTCGGTCCCGGCGCCGGTGCTGCCTTACCGTGCTTTACAAAATAACCCTTAAACTCGTTTGAATAACCGTAAGAATCATTTATTGCAAGCAGATAAGCTTCGTCATCGATCAGTTCTTTTATATCGGCTTCGGTGAATATATATTCATTGCACGATATTGAAAAGCTGCTTATTATCTCACCGGTATACGGTCTCATAAACTTTCCGGTTACCGGATATGTCGGCATACCGCCGATCCTGACTCCCGTATACTCTTTCTTTCCGTCACCGTCAGCATCTTTTTCGATCATTTCGTACTTCGGCATCAGACTGAGGGCGTTCTTCTTTCCCTTTTCTTCATCCGAATCCTGATCGCTCCTGTAAAAACTCACATTTTCTCCAAAACAGGGAAGTATCTCATTATCTGCGGTCACTTTTGCATAGACCGTCAGATATCGTTTATTAAGTCTGTAATACGCCTTTATCCCGTCCTCGCTGTATACCGCATTGACAAAGATTCCTTCTATAGGATTTTCGTTTGCGTCAAGGAAGCTTACATTTAGTTTTTTCTTATTCCAGTATTCGACCGCGCTTTCATCCGCAAGGCCATAGAGTCGCTCATATGCCGTTCTTGGCAGGCCTATATCCACACATAAGATCTCACCTTCTGCATTATCCCACGACACGCTCACTTCCTGTGAATCCTGCGATAATCTGTCAGAGACATTATATATTACCGGTCGATCACTGTAATTGACCATGGGGATGCTCGGCTGACATTTTCTCTCCGTCATGGGATTAGCCAGCACAAATTTTCCTGTATATATCTTCCCTCCCTGCTCTTCTTCCGGAGTGGCATTCTCATCATGGTCAAGTACGATCTTTTCGTTGTAAGTTGCCGTAACTTCATCCATCTGTTCCAGCTTTCCGTCACCGATGAAATATCTTACCTCAAGTTCGTTCCCGCTCACCGATATGTATTTAGGCTGGGCCAGCCTTACCGTATTGGCATCCGAATTGTATTCTTCTTCGTAATAAGTATAAGCAAACTCTGCTTCATCCGTTGTGAATTTCAAGCGGTATTGTGCGCTGTTTACAAATGCAAATGCTTCATCACCGATACCGGTGCATGAAAAGAAAGCCATGCGCCCGTTGATCACAGCTTCTGCAGCAGCCAGCTTACTTGTATTATTCTTGTCCCATACTTCCAGCCTGACACTTGCTCCATCCCTGCAGCCGTTCCTCCCGGTAAAGGTCACGGCAACGCATCCCGGATCTTTTCTGTAATCGGTATAAGCATTCAGTATGTTGGAAGTGCCTGCTCTTTCGGGATTATAAGTGAATCCGAGTTCTTCCTTTCTTACTCCCCCGTATTCAAATATGCAGTCGCCGTTCTTTTTAAGAACGAATTCATTCCCCTCTTTCCATATCAGATCTTTCTTAAGTTTTTTGTACCTGTATACCAACTGATTGCTTTCGTTCCATCCGGGCTTTACGCCAAAGCATGTCTCAAACTCAGCCGCTTTTGCTCCTCCGTAGTATATATATGGCGCCGTATCTTCACTTATGTTTCCGCCCGAAATGACAAGATACAGATAATCGCCAAAATTATCATAGCCATTGTAATAAGTTCCTCCATAGATCACTGTCTGCTTCGTGATAATGAGTCTGCCTGCATCACACAGTTCTTCCGAACCTGCTATCTTGCATTTCACA
The DNA here is from genome assembly GCA_016281335.1 of Lachnospiraceae bacterium. Taxonomy (GTDB): domain Bacteria; phylum Bacillota; class Clostridia; order Lachnospirales; family Lachnospiraceae; genus NK4A136. Next base: position 7,323 of record JAEEIK010000003.1, read on the forward strand.
ATATACTCGCCCTCCGGCGGCATAATGTAAAACTGAAAGCTTGCGCTTACGATGGTATATTCTCTTACAAGGCCCAGGCGGTCATAGTCATAAATATTGAATACAGGTTTATACCTGTCCTCCCTTGTCCCACCCTGTACATACGTGTTCCCGACATACGCCGGCACGGCATTGCCGCTCACATCTGTAATGATCAGGCTCTCTATATCCTCTTTCTGTATAGCTCCGTTAAGATACATGGACATGCTGAAAGATTTTTCTCCGAAAATGATGGTCTTCCGGTTCAGCCATTCATCATCTTCCAAAAAGCTTACGCTTACCGTTTCGTTATATAAGACAGTATCATTTTCCTTAAGCGCCACCGTAACTCTTTTGTTCCCTGTTGCTGCCGCCCCCATATCCGCGCAGACAAAAGGGTATTCATCAGTTGCTTTTGTTCTGCCGAGTTCTACAGCTTCTTCTCCTTCAATGGTCGCCGTTACGGTATATGAACGATAATCGTTTTTAAGCCCTTTAAAGCCCACGATAAAGGGATGGGTATTTCCTATGGCGTAATACTTATTATCCGGCGCATACATGGCTGTAAACGTTTCTTCCTGGGCGCCCATCTGAGTGCTCAGGGATTCCGGCGTAACCAGTTTTGAAAATTTGGCAGGGTCAAATTCTTCTGCAGGTATATGATTGCCCGCCAGACTTAATCTGTTAGACGTGGTGCCGCCTATCCTTTCGATGTGTCGAAGCCTTGAAAGATCAGGCAGGGTAGTTATATTGTTATTTCCCAGATATATCTCCTGAAGACGTACAAGGGATGCAAGCTTACTGATATCCGTGATATTATGCCCGCTAAGCCTGATATCCGTCAGATTTATCATATACTCTATGCCGCTTATATCCGATATGTATGCATCCGCATCTTTTTCCGCTGTCAGCGTCAGTTCCGTGTAATACTGCAGGTCTGAGAGTTTGATCTCATCATTTTCATTTTTATGCATTTCATCAAGGATTGCTTTTCTGAACACCGGATCGGGAAATGCTGTAGTCATATCCAGCACCTCATCCTTTCCGGTAGTAAACTCAAGCGGTTCATCTGCGGAACCGTCAGACCAGATAATGCGCCTTCCTTCTTTATCACCGCATACCGTAACGTAATAATAATACTTCGTTTCTTCAGTCAGGCCGCTGATCTTGAAACTCATGACATTATAACTGCCATACCTGGGTTCTATATACTGTTCATCCCCTTCTTTCTTGTAATAAAAATGCGGGAACATCTTATGTTCCTGATAGTAACTTATGTCCTCATCATAGTCAGGCCAGAAGCCGATATCCACGGAACAGCTGTAAACACCTGTCGTGAGGTCATAGAATACACTGTCGTTCTTTATTTCCTGAGGCCTTACCGTAACGGGATCACCCTTTATCCAGGTCTCTTCGCCGTTCAGATATACCATGAATGCCGGGCGTAAGCTCATTTCCGTTTTATCCCCGAAGATCGTCTCGGTATAAAAATAATCTATACCTCCGTCCTTCTCGCGAATACTGATAGTATCTTTTATATAATCATCTTCCCCGTCTCCGTAATAAAGTCTTTTACCGACTACCAGCTCATTATCCGGATTGCTCAGTTTCCATTTGGCATCGATCCCGTTAAAACCTATCCCCCTTATTTCCAGATCAGTAGCGGCGATCTTTGTTTCTTCCGCTACAACCGTAGTGGTGAAGTTTGCTTCTTCGGAACAATATGTATATTCATTATCCCTGTTTGTCGTAGCGAGTCTGTAATAATAGGTTGTGGAAGGAGCAAGATCACCATATGTAAAACTGACCCTGAGCTTCCCCTCCGGCGATCTTGTCTGTCCCACCGTCATATCCGAATAATGCGCAGTTTCGTTCTCCGACAGCGTAGCTGTCTTTCCCTCCGCATCCGCATTCAGTCCCACCCCCGGTGAAGTTGAGGATATCATCCGGACTCCGTAAGGCGCGTTGCCGCCAAAAGTAACGATCATATTTACGGCATTACTGCCGGGAGTGATGCTCACATCAAGAATCTGATACACTTCCCCTCCCGCTTCCTCTGTGACAACAGTCTCGTCTTCAACTCTCTCCGTAATGACCTCTTCGAAGCCTTCATCTTCCGCCGCATGCACACTTTCATACGGCTGCGCAACAGACGCCGCCAGCATAACCATCGTCATCAGCCAGGCAATCCTTCTTTTCATTCCCGCTTCCTCCTCTTTTCATTACCTGCAATACATCATCGAGTCATCCGCGTCCTGTCGTCCCCTTAGTTCACCGGCTTCTCCCCCCTGTAATACGCAAACATATACTGCTGGAACACACCGCAGTACGGCCTGTATTCTTCAAAAGGAAAACCCTGCGGATACTTGTCCGCAAGTATGCGCTTGATCCATACGTCAACAGGGAAAGCATCCATGCGGTGCAGACCGTATAGCAGCATGCAGCTTGCAACCTTTAGTCCCACTCCGTGCAGGCTCTGAAGCTTCTCAAGGCATTCATCGTCATCCAATACCTCCAGCTCCTTCAGATCGAACTCACCGGAAACCACTGCTGCAGCAGTCCTTCTTATATACTCAAAGCGATAACCCAGCCTGCATTCCTTAAGCTTATCATCGCTGATCCCATTCAGTTCCTCGGCATTGGGAAAGCCGTACCAGTGCTCTCCCCTGCTGTCAATGTACAGTTTTCCGGCCCGCTCGCAGATCAGCTCTATGGAATTCTTTATCGCCGGTATGTTCCTGTTCTGCGAAATGATGAAGCTTATCAGTGCCTCAAAAGGATCCTGCCTCAGTATCCTGATTCCCCGCTGAGCTGAAGCCGCTTCATACATGAAAGGATCGCTCTTAACATCCGCCAGGGCCCTTATCTTGCGGTAGTTTGTTTGCATATCCAGATAGTTTGCCCACACATGCTCATATTCTTCCTCACTGCAGTCCAGCTCAAACTCGCCGCCTCCGAGTTCTTTTATGATCAGGCTCTTGTCCAGATAAGGCACAAAGAACGCCCCGTCATCAAGCTCCTTCCATCTGAAGCACTGGCCGGAGTCCGCTATTTTTTTAAGGTCCAGATCATCCTTTATTTTCAGTATCATACAGCTTTATCTTCTCCCTTATTGCCGCCTCGTCCGCGCCTCTCATAAATGCGCAGAGTGCCTCGGCATATCTTTCTTTCAGCACTTCACTCCACACTATCACTCTGTCCGCGCAGATCGGTCCCGGCGCGCAGATATAGTGTTTCATATTGTAGACATCATTCTTCTCATCCGCTCCGAAATCCCTTATTTTCCGGGGTGTCACGTATATCAGTTCCTCCGTGCACTCATGCAGCTTCCCTGAAAAATAATCCGCAGGCACTGTCAGCACCGGATTCTCGTTGTCATAGGGCCAGTTGATATATATCTTCGAGGGCGCACGCAATACCGGATCATAAGTATCATACGCCGTAAGTGTTACATTCTCCGGATCTTTCCCTGCATCAATATCCGCAAGTATCCTTCCCAGCGGATCCTTCTTCCATACCGGAAGCCTTATCAGCGTTACGGGACCCTTTTCTTTTTCTGTCCCATAAATTTCCCTCATATCTTCAAATGCATCCGCATCATAAGTCACAAACAAAACTTCTTTATATTCCAGTAATCCGCTTCTTACAGCCTCCGAAACCTCTGCCGTATCTACCCTGCCGCCTTCTGCCGCTGCCGCATACAGCTGCTCACAGAAAGCTTCCAGGGCCGGTATCAGTATCCTGCACACCACGAAATCCTCACCGTATACCTGCTCCGTAAGCGTCCCCAGGTCTATTGCCAGCTGCTGGCTGGCTGCATAATAATCTTCGGGAAAAGCTTCATAGAGCCTGTTAAGTTCTTCAACGCATTCCTTCGCGATCTCTTTCAGACTGCCGCCGGTTCCGCTCCTTACTTCCATTCCCGGCTCGTACTTGAATGCAGGCAGCTTCACCCCTGCCGAAGCCTCAAAAGCTTCTTTCTGCGCTTCAAAGAAAGGATAACCGTGGCCGCCCCAGATCTTACTGACTTTCATGAAATCCCCGTACTTGCGTCCGGTCATTTTAGCATACTGAGCCGGTACGGGTATTGTGGTATCCTCAAAAGGAAGTCTCACGAATTCCTCAAAGATCCCGCGATCCACGCCTTTCCCGCCTTTCAGTATCCAGGGGAATATCTGTCCTGTCTCATCCGCATCTTCCCGCCTTACTCTTCCCATCTGCTCTTCAGCCAGACGGTAAAGCAAAACAGCCACCTCTCTTTTCTTCTTAAATTCCGGGAATCTGACTCCGTACTTCCGACCGATGTCATAGAGTTCACGCTGCGCCGTGTCTTTAACTATCTCTCCGTCCCTTATCCCGTCGGATAACGCGATAAGCTTAAGTACCTCACGGTCTCTTTCCCGCTCCTTATCTTCGTCCCGGTACAGATAGTCGGAAACAAATATGTCTATGCTTGCTATATAAGGAAAATTGTTGAATTCAAGAAGATGTTCTTCCGAGAAATTGATACGTTCGGAAGCAGTAACTCTCACAATGAACTGTCTGTAGTCATCAAGACTCGCATAGTCCTGTATCATAAAGCCGGAGGGCAGTTCCTTATCCGCTACTTCACGGAACTTATTATAATCAGACCGCAGCATCCCTATGTCCAGATCGTCGTCCCAGGGCACGAAACCCGCATGACGAACCGCACCCAGCAGGGTTCCCCATTCGGCATAATAATTTATGCCGTATTTCTCACAGATCCTGTCCACTTCCTTAAGGACCGCAAGACTCCCCGCCCACGCCTGTTTCACAGCCGTAGGTATCATGAAGCCGCATCTTACTTCGTCCAATAAAAAGCGAGGATCCGTCATTTCCCCCTCCGATAAAGCCTGCTTTAATCAGAAAAATTCAGGTACTTATCAACCGTAAGATAATATCTGTTCCCGTCTTCATCACAGGCGCAGATCACCGCGCCGTCTTTAACTCCCACCATGTCACTGACATACCAGAGTCCTTCATCTTTTAAGTTTACGCTGATCACGCTTCCGTCGGTAAGATCCAGGCGGTTAAGCCTCTCTCTGTCGCTTCCGGTATAATAGATACAGCTTCCCGAAAAAGCCGTATTGCATACGTCTTCCGCGGTCCCGTCTATTTCTTCTCCGAGTATCAGTTCGCTGCCATCCTCAACGCAGAGCGCATGTATGCTCACCGACTGCCTGTTGTAATCATAAGCCGAGAAAAACAGATAACCGTTATTATATACCGCATGGTCACAAGTATAAGCATAATTGATACCGTTTGCAATATAGCCCTTGTCGCTGCCGTCAGCCTCATCTATCAGCTCCCATTCTTCTCCGTCAAAAAGATAGATCATTCCGCCTGCGGTCTCAAAACAGTATACACCGTATTTCCAGAGCTCATTTGTCGTGCCGTCCGGTTCCAGACAGAACAGCCGGTCATAATCCGTGTAATAAACGCGGTCTCCGCGGATGATCATATTTTCAACTCTGGAATTTAAAAGTCTCTCGGTCTCAAACAGGTTAAGGTCTATGCGGCTTAATTCTTCGGCGCGCACTCCCTTCGCCCGCCTGGTTCCTGACGCATAATAGATGTACTTTCCGTTCGATGCGAGAGCCGTCACTTCTGTACCGTCTGACGGTGCCAGATCATCTGCATAAAAGACTCTTCCGTTGTTTACGCACAGGTGCGGGCCGCTCCTGCCTTCCTCGGCCCCGGTAAAATCAATATCCGCAAAAGGCTGCTCTCTCACATTACCTTCGGAAGTCTGTTCCGTGCCCGGCTCCGGTTTTATCTCAAAATAATCATTGAGCTTCACCCGCTCCGGCATCTTTGTTGTTTTTCCGCTATATGCATAGCCCCAGCCGCTATCGTATACCTTCATCGAAGTATCGCTGCCTGCCATGTATATGCTGTATTTCATCCCGGCTTTTTCCCGGTCAAAATATAACTCTTTATCCACCAGCACATCTATGGAGACCAGCTTATCATAGTCCTGTCCCTCAAGTATCTCTTCAGCTCCCGCTTCGCGTATCTCTTCTTCCGTGGCTTCCCTGATACTGATGCGGCCTTTGATATAATCCGCCATATCATCGCTTATATAGTAATAGTATTCTCCATCCGCCATGAAATAATATGAGCCGCTGCCCGTATCCCAGGCTGTGCCTGCCGGCCACAGCGGACCAGAAGGAGGAGCTTCCACCTCATCCGGCGCTTCTTCCTGGCTTCTCCCCTCCGGGGATGAGACGACGCCGGAGGCGACTGATGAGGGGCTCATTTCTCCTTCTCCCCCGAGGGGAGAAGGCTTTGCCTTAAACCACCCCAGCGCCAGACCGCAGATAAGCAGCGTCGCGCCGAGCACCAGCACGGCAATAAGAGTAAGCAATACTGCCAGCTTCCTTATTTCTTTACGCCCCTCATCAGTCTGCATCTTCATTCTCCGGAATAAATAATACTTTAAAACTCTCTATCAGCTTCTCGCATTCTTCGATCAGCTTCTTTGCATCCTGTTCCACCAGGCCTTCTATCTCATATGTGTAGTTAAATTCAGGCTGGCCCACGGTGCTCATCTTCAGAGCGCCGTAGTACTCGTTTACCAGCACGGGTATCTGCAGCACGTTCACCGGAGCATCCTTGTCCATGACTATCCTGATCCGGCCTGCGCGGCCCCTTACTTCCTTCATGTACATGTTCTGGGCAGCCGCCTTCATCAGCGCAATGCGCAGCAGGTTTTCGACCTTCACCGGTACGGTACCGAAGCGGTCTTTCAGCTCATCATACATGTCATCCTTGTCTTCTTCACTGCGTATGGCCGCTATGCGCTTGTATATATCCAGCTTCTGCATCTCATTGGCGATATACTCGGGCGGTATATAAGCATCCGCATCCAGATCTATGGCGCATACGGTCTCGCCCTGCACTTCCTCATGCTTCTCGATCCGCAGCGCTTCTTCCAGCATTTTACAGTAGAGATCGTAACCCACGCTCTCTATATGGCCATGCTGCTGTTTGCCCAGCATGGTGCCGGCGCCTCTTATCTCCAGATCCCTCATGGCGATCTTGAAACCGCTGCCCAGCTCAGTGAACTCCCTTATGGCCATCAGCCTCTTTTCCGCTTCTTCCCTGAGTATCTTGTCCCTGCGGTACATCAGAAAAGCATAAGCCACTCTGTCGGAGCGCCCTACCCTTCCTCTTAACTGGTAGAGCTGTGAAAGCCCCATCCTGTCTGCATCGTGGACAATGATCGTATTTACATTCGGTATGTCAAGGCCGGTCTCTATGATCGTGGTGCTTACAAGCACATCCAATTCTCCGGCGATGAAGTCGCTCATCATATCTTCGAGCACCCTCTCCTCCATCTGTCCGTGGGCATAGGATACCCTTGCCTCAGGCACCAGCTGTGATATCTTCGAAGCGATCTCCTGTATGTCAGCCACCCGGTTATATACATAGTAAACCTGGCCGTTTCTGGACAGCTCTCTCCTTATGGCTTCCCTCACCATTTCCTCGTCATACTCGCAGACATAGGTCTGTATCGGAAGTCTGTTCTGGGGCGGTTCTTCCAGCAGGCTCATATCCCTTATTCCCACCAGACTCATATGCAGTGTTCTCGGTATCGGTGTGGCCGTCATGGTCAGCACGTCCACATTTTCCCTCAGCTTCTTGATCTTCTCTTTATGGGAAACACCGAAACGTTGCTCCTCATCTATTACCAGCAGTCCCAGGTCTTTGTACTCCACATCCTTTGACAGCAGTCTGTGGGTTCCTATCACGATATCCACAAGACCGTTCTTTAAGTCTGCGATGGTCTTCTTTATCTCCTTAGAGGTCTGGAAACGGGAAAGCATGTCTACTCTCACCGGATAGCCCGCCATCCTCTCTTTGAAAGTCTTGTAATGCTGATCACACAGTATTGTGGTGGGCACCAGGTAAGCCACCTGCTTTCCCTCCTGCACCGCCTTGAAAGCCGCGCGGATAGCCACTTCGGTCTTGCCGAAGCCCACGTCCCCGCAGATCAGCCTGTCCATTATCTTGGTGCTCTCCATATCCGCTTTGGTAGCGGTAATGGCATTCATCTGGTCCTCGGTCTCTTCGTAAGGGAAGAGTTCCTCAAACTCCTTCTGCCATACCGTATCGGGACCGTATTCAAAGCCGTGTCTTGAACTTCTTACCGCATAGAGTTCCACCAGATCCTTTGCCACCGTGGCAAGCGCGGTCTTAACCTTAGTCTTGGTGCGGTTCCACTCCTGGGTGCCGAGGCGGTTAAGCTTGGGCTGTTTCGCCTCCTTATCCGCATACAGCTGTATCAGATCCAGCGCTGTAGCCAGTACATACAGGAATGCTCCGTCCCTGTACTCTATCTTCATATAGTCCTTGCGCACCCTGTCCACTTCGGCTTCCTCTATGCCTCTGTAGATGCCGATGCCGTATTCTTCATGTATGACATAGTCGCCCACATGCAGCTGCGAATAAGAACTGATCTTCTTGCCGCCTGTATATTTGGGCTTCTTCCTTCTTGACCTTACTCCCGCTCCGAAGATGTCCGTCTCGGCTATGACAGTGAACTTACACTCCGGATAGGAAAAGCCCTTGCGCACGCTGCCGTAGAAACTCACTATCTCTCCGGGCACCAGCTCTTTCTCCGCATTCTCCGTATAGCTGGCAGTCACGCCTTCCTCGCAGAGATCCTCGGCCAGTCGTTTGGCTCTGCTGCGTGAAGGCGAGAGTATCACTATCTTTTCCCCGCCGGCTTTCAAAGCCCTGAGGTCGCCTATAAGCTGGGATATGCTGCCGTTATAGGAAGACAGCGTCCTGGCCTTTACCTCAAATACCTGCTCATCTCCGAAGAAGCTGTCAACAAGCGGCATTGCGCTCAGCTGCACGCTTGAATACTTCTTAAGTTTCTGAAATACTTCTTCTTTTTCTCTTAAGAGTTCCGTCTGTTTCGGGAGCAGATAACCACGCTCGAGTCTGTGACTCATACTCTCCCGCCACTCTTTTATCATCCCCGCGATATGCTCGTCTATCCTTGCGGGCTCATCGATATATATCAGCGGCGCAGTTTCAAAAAGATCAAGGAAGGAAACCGTATCCTCATAGAAATAATGCAGATAGCTCTCGATATTGTGCATGCCGCCCAGATCTATCAGCTCGGTATAAACCTCATCCAGCTTCTTCTCCAGTCTGGATGCGGCTTCCGGGTTCATCTGTTCACGGAACTTCTCCGCCTGCAGCTTCGTATCTTTTTTGATCTTATTGTAAGCTTCGTATCTGTCCGTCTCGCTGAGTATCATCTCGCTGGCCGGATAGATCCTGATACTCTCCAGATCCTCGATGGAGCGCTGGCTCTCTGCGTCAAAGCTGCGGAGCGAAGTGATCTCATCACCCCAGAGTTCTATTCTGTAGGGATTATCCTGAGTCAGATCGAAGATATCTATGATGCCGCCGCGTACCGAGAACTGCCCCGGACTTTCCGCCTGATAATTTTTCTCATAGCCCATGGACACAAGTTTAAGCGCCATGGCCCTCTCATCAACCAGTGAAGTCTTGTCAATGTTTATGATATTGTCCTTTAAAAGGGACAGTGGCGGCTGGTAACCGAAGAGCAGATCAAAAGTAGACACTATGGTAAAGCGCTCACCGTCAAGTATGCGGCTCACCACCTTCAGTCTCTCTACCGTCGATTCCCTTCCGTTGATATCCGCCTGATAGAACATCAGATCCCTTGCGGGATAGACCGAGACGCCGGGATCATAGAAGCGCAGTTCCCCGGCCATCTCCCTTGCGCGTCTTTCCGAATATGTCAAAATGAGAGGACATCCGCTGATCCCCTCTCCCAATGCTTCGATCATATGCAGCTTGTGGGAATCCGCGCTCCCCTCGACAATCACATGACCTTTTCCGCTCTTTAATATTGTACGGGCAGTCTCAAACCACCCGATCCCGCCAAGCGGTGAATTTAACAGTTTCATATGCTCTTAGTGTTGAACCTGTTCATTGCCGCGTCTATGCCTTCCTTTATCCAGCATTCCGCAGCATCTGCCGCTCCTTCAAAAGCTTCCTGCATCAGCTTCTCCTCGGATGCAGGAATGTGAGATAACACATGATCCGCCAGGTCCCAGCCTTCGGGCTTTTCGCCTATGCCTATGCGCACCCTGCAGAAATCCTCGGTGCCGAGCATTCCTATGATGCTCTTCATACCGTTGTGTCCGCCTGCGCTGCCTTTAGCGCGTACCCGCAGCTGACCGGGCTTTAAGCTTATATCGTCATAAAGCACCAGCAGCTCGTGTTCCACGTCTATCTTGAAATAGTCCGCACAAGCTCTGATGCTCTCACCGCTAAGATTCATATATGTCAGGGGTTTTAAGAGGATAACGCTCTCACCGGCTATCCTGCCCTTGCCGTACATGGCTTTGAAACCGTCATCCGGATAACCTATGCCATGCCTGCGCCCGAGTATATCCAGCGCCATGAAGCCGCAATTATGCCTCGTCCCCATATATTGTCTGCCCGGATTGCCCAGGCCTGCGATCACCAGCATTTACTTCTTTTCCGCCGCAAACAGATCTCTGTACCAGGTCAGACAGTCAACGTATGCCTTGTATACGTCGCCCATGTCTATGTTGTACACTACCATCTGTCTGGATACTTCCTGCCATGATGCGTTCTCGTACTGGACCATGAAATCATATACTCCCGCAAACGGTCCGTCCTTCTCAAGCAGCGCATCTCTTATCTCTTTTGACACCTTGACCAGATCCAGCGCTTCTCCCATAGGCTTCTCGAGGATGACATCCAGTACCGAGAAAAGTCCCATCAGGAACAGCTCGCTGGAAAGATTGGCCCTGCCGAATACCGGCGCCAGCTTCTCTGCAAATCTCGCCCTTATCATCGACAGTCTCATTATCTCCGCCGGCCTGTCCACGCAGAGTTCCTTGGTAGCCGCGGTGTTGATCCACTTCTTTAATTCCTTCTGGCCCAGCATCGCTGCCGCATGCTTGACCGAAGTAATGCCCTGGTTCACGGTCATGCGGTTAACCATCTCCAGCAGCGAGATGACTAAGGCCGGGTCTCTTTCTATTACGCTTGCAGCATCACCCAGATCAAAATCAGGATCGTTTACTATACTCATGAGTTCCAGATAGTTGACCTTAAGGGGCGCTATCTCGTCCTTGCCCTTCTTGACAGGCATACGGAAGAACTCGCCTTCGTAAAGGTTATATCCGCCGCCTTCTTTAAGGATGTCATACTCTTCCTTGCTGTCGACATTGATAGCCACAAGGCTGATATTGGGATAAACCCTGCTGAAATACAATTTTGCTTTGGTGATATCTATCTTCTTGTGATTCAGGAAGATGTAATCCATAAGACTGAGCACCTGTCTGTATTCTTCGAAACGGCTGACAGGCAGCTTTCTCATAGCAAAACGGTAGCCGTCTTTTCTGAGCTCGGCTATACGCTCTATGTAACGCTCCTCCGCAGGCAGCTCGCCGTCAACCAGCAGCACCAGCTTATCGTGAGGCGCATCACACTGTGAAGATATATCGGAAAAAAGCGAGATGTTATTGATCTCGATGAATACTTCCTTATCCCCCGAGATGGTCGCAAGCCCCATGCTCTCCACTATATCAAGGCCGGGTATCGCAGCCGCCCCATCATACCTTCCTACGCCTAAAAGCCTCGGATTTAAAAGGAAATTCTCCTTCTGGGCAAATATGGAATATGCGCACACGGTCATGGTGTGATCAAACAAAGGGATCAGTGTAGCAAGCATTCGATCATCTCCTTTCGCGGATGAAAAACATTATCTGTAAGATTTTACCACAAATCCTTCTTTAATTCAAGCCTTCTCCTTGAGGAGAAGGTGTCAGCCGCAGGCTGACGGATGAGGTGTCTCCTTACTTCCAGTACGGCCCGTACTCCACATTATCCGCAGCCGCCGGCCTCTCTTCCACCGGATATATCCAGCTAGCGTTTACCCAGCGCTTCACTCTCGGATCCATGTGTTCCTCTCCGCCGTACCTCGATCCGTCCCAGCGCCTTCCCATGATGCCGAAGAGCATCTGCAGCACTCCGCCCATGCATACCGCCTGTCTGCCGGCTTCTTTAACCGCCAGTCCCAGCGGATATGAATAAGCTCCGCAGCTTATCAGCGCCACATCAAAATCTGTCTCAAGTATCTCTTTTTTCATGAATTCCAGGGCATCAAACCAGGTATCGAAGCGCTCATCCTTCATATCACCTATGGTCATCAGCGCCTTATATGTCTTCAGTTCGAATTCCGGAAGCTTGGAAGTCCCTTTATATATCTCTTCCCGCTTTGCATACTGTATCTTTACGCTCTCCGGAAAAGAGGTGACCACCAGCACCTTTTTGCCTTTAAGCCCCTCGCTCCAGTTCACATCCATACAGTAAATGTCATACAGTCTCAGTGAATTCGAAACGACGGCGTCTCCCGGCAGGAATTTATCGATGAAATACGCCTCCATGGGTTCTTCATTCGGCGCATACACATCAGTCTTGCTTATGCAATCCGTCATCAGCTTCGTGAAAGGCTCTATAAGCGACAGATCATTCGGAAAAAAACCCGACCAGTCATATATCTGCTTAACTGCTGCCTCATAGTTTTTTTTCTTTCCGAAATAGCAGGCTCTGGTGACTGCCATCTCCGAAAGTCCCATGCGTCCTGCAAGCAAGGGTTTCCCTTCCTTAAGAAGCTCACACAGCTTTTCCGAAGCGTCCTTGATCTTCAGTGTATCGCGGCCGCACATCCCAAGCTTTTTCCTTATTTTTCCGTTAGACCTGAGCTTATAGCGCGTCCCGTAATACAGCCAGGATAGCACATGTTTCATTTAGCGCTCCTCTTTCTCTCCTTCATGATGCTCATGTAAGCGGGACGTATGATCTTGCCGTTGCCCACCAGCTCTTCCATGCGGTGAGCGCTCCAGCCCACTATCCTTGCTATCGCAAAGAGAGGTGTGTAGAGTTCAACGGGTATGCCAAGCATCTGATATACAAAACCGCTGTAGAAGTCCACGTTGGGGCTTACACCCTTGTATATATGCCTCTTAGCCGCTATTACCTTCGGCGCCACATTCTCTATGGTATTGTACAGGGCCAGTTCTTCGCAGCAGCCCTTCTCTTCCGCAAGCTTAGTCACATAGCTCTTGAATATCCTCTCCCTCGGATCCGAGATCGAATACACCGCATGTCCCATACCGTAGATAAGACCCTTGCCGTCGAAGACTTCGCCGTCCAGCATCTTTGTCAGATACTTTGCTACCTCTTCCTCATCTTCCCAGTTGCGGATATGGGTGCGGATATCCTCCATCATCTCCATAACCTTGATATTGGCGCCGCCGTGGCGGGGGCCCTTAAGCGAAGACATGGCAGCCGCTATGGTCGCATAGGTATCGGAACCCGACGAGGTCACGACTCTTGTTGTGAAAGAAGAGTTATTACCGCCGCCGTGCTCCATGTGCAGTATCAGAGCTACATCCAGCACATCCGCTTCCACCTTCGTATACTGTCCGGTAGGACGCAGCAGTCTTAAGATGTTTCCCGCCGTTGATCTTCTGGGCAGCGGTCTGTGTATGTACATGCTCTGGTTATTATCATAGTGATTGTATGCGTGATAGCCGTAAGCAGCCAGCATCGGGAAGGTTGCTATCAGCATCAGGCACTGGCGCAGGTTCTCTGCCAGATCCGTAGTAAGGGCATAAGGATCATAGCTTGCAAGCGTCAGTATGCTCCTGGTCATGGAATTCATTATGTCCTTGCCCGGAGCCTTCATGATAACGTCCCTGGTAAAGTTGGTGGGCAGTGTCCTGCTCTTTGCCAGATATCTTATGAACTCCGTAGCTTCCTCTTCATCCGGCAGCTCCCCGAAAAGCAGCAGATATGCAGCTTTCTCAAAACCGAAGCCCTGGCCCGATACCAGATTTATCAGATCTTCCACGTTATAACCGCGGTACCAAAGCTCACCATCGCAGGGGATGCGCTCCCCGTCTTTTTCCTTGAAGGAAGTGATCTTGGATATATTGGTAAGGCCCGTCAGCACGCCCTTTCCGTTTAAGTCACGCAGCCCTCTGTTTACTCCGTATTTCTTGAAAAGTCCGTCCGATATGGTGCCTTCCTCCACCACTACAGGTACCTTCTGCTCAGCATAGTCGAGAAGATTCTTGTGATAACTCATTTACTAATTCTCCTTTCTTGGTTCATCGGGGGAATCATATTCCGAAAAACTTCTTTGTATTCTCAAGCAGGGTTTCAGCCAGTCTGTCCGCATCCGTCTGCTTTATTTCCGCTATGCGTTCTACCACGTAGCTTATATATTCCGGGCGGTTCTCACCTTTCAGCTTAACGTTCCTCGGTTTTAAGTAAGGTCCGTCAGTTTCCGCCATCAGCCGTTCTTCAGGTATTATCTTAAGGGCATCCAGCAGCTCTGCATTCCTTCTGTCATCGCATACCCAGCCTGTTATGCCTATCATACAGCCAAGTTCCAGGTAAGTTTCCGCCGCTTTTCTGCTGCCGGCAAAACAGTGCACCACAGCTTTTTTGCATCTTTCCGGATAACGCTTCATCAGCTCCGCAAAATCCTCTGTTGCCTCTCTTTCATGCAGAAACAGCGCTTTATCAAATTCTTCCGCGATATTTATCTGTTCCTCGAAGACCTTAAGCTGCACATCCTTCGGAGAGAACATCCTGTCATAATCCAGCCCGCACTCACCTATCGCAACGTTCTTCTTTTCCGCTGCAAGTTTCTTTATGACTTCGGCGCTTTTTTTATCCCAGTGCTTCGCATCATGGGGATGTACACCGGCCGTGGCCCATACATCCTCCCTATCTTTTGCAAACTCATGGGCTGCCTCAGAACTTCTTACCGAGCTTCCGGTAATAATGAAGGCGGTCTCTTTTTCAAGCGCCGTTTCGTATATTTCTTTTTCCCGTCCTCTGTACTGTTCCGAGAAAAGATTCAAGCCTATATCTATATACTTCATTTTTAATCTGCCAGTGTTCCGAAGGGATCCCAGGGTTCCAGTTCCTTCGGCTCCATACTGATGAGCTTCTTTGTTTCCGCATCCAGATATTTTTTATTTACGACTACCTGGTATACGAAATCATCAAACCACTCGTCACTAGCCACATAGTATCCGTCACATCCGGCATCCTTGCCCCAGCTGTTCTCTATGCGCCAGCGGTCCGGCTTGCCCTTGGCATCAAGGTTTACGCCGAGTATCACCATTGCATGGTTCATTGCGGAATCGCCGTAATCAAGAGACTCGGCCTTGCTGAATCCGAATTTTACTCCGAACAGCTTCTCCACTGCAGCCGACTCCTTATCAAACACACCTTCCTTGCGAAGCGCATATTTCGTGCAGTCCGAGCCGAACCATACGGGATGTCCGTCCTTAAGCTGCTTGATCACGGCCGTCTTTATCTTATCCATGCTTAAGTTCAGATAGGATACAGGCCTGCCCTCTGCCACATTGCCGAGAAACTTCACCGTATATGTCTTATTAAAGGGCTTGTCTTTGGTAGGCGCATGGATTATCGATACCTGATCCTCCAGCTTTATCCCTATATATCTGTCAAAGAATTCCTTCGGAGTGATCCCGAATTCCTGCACTGCCAGCTTGTCATCCTTGTCCTTAAGTATCAGGTCAAAGCTTTTAGGAGGCTCACCAAGGGCGATGCAGAGCATCCTGTATATCTCGCTGATCTGGGTATCCTTGATCTTCTGAACCTCTGCGTTTGAAGCCTTTTTCCTGTTGATCAGCTCCCGCAGTATCATCGCATCTTCCCTGAGCTTTGCGGTAAGATACTGATCAAACCAGCGCGAGCCTGTAGCGCTTGCTGCATCGGGATAGGCATACTTGGGAACCACGCCGTATTTCGCTACGAGATTCGAGAGCATGTCCCACTGTCCTCCGTCCGCCAGGGGATCTGCATTTATAAAGCTGTAGAGCCTTCCGTGAATATCCTCATCTGCGGTCTTTATCACGCTCTCAAGGAAATAATTGGCCTTCTCGAGCTTGTCATAGAAGAACATGTAATTCTGTGAAAGTTCGAAAGTCTTTAACTTATATTTCTTTATCAGCTCATATCTGAAAGTATTGAGGGCCGAGAATATCCAGCATCTGCCGCTCTGCTTCTGGTTCGTGATGTCGCCCTGCTTAAGATCTACGGAAAAAGTAAAGGGATATTTTCTGACTGCCCTGTAATCAGCCGCTGCTTCCATCACACCGTTCTTTACCGCAGCCATGCTGGCGGTCAGCGCGCGTTCGTCCTCGTTGAACGCCTTACTCATACTCTTCAGTTGTCTCTCACTTATGCCTTTCATTTTCGCTCCTCCTGAATTTTTTTAAAAAACTGTCTCACTTCATTCCACGCTTCCCTGGACTCCGGGTACAGTAATAATCCCAGTTGGAATACATGGAACATTCCGGGGTATATGTGTTCCCTGTGCGGAATATTTGCTTCCTTAAGTTTCCTCGCCACATCTCTTGTATCATCCAGCAGCATCTCCTTCTCCCCGACCTGCATGAGTACGGGCGGAAAACCTTCGAAGCTGCCGAATACCGGCGATATATACGGATCCCAGGGATCCGCTCCCCGATAATAGCCATTCTTGTATATCAGTGTATTATATGTTCCTCCGAATATGGGATCGTCTCCGAAATGTTCGGAATATGAGGCTCCGCTGGCTGTAAGGTCTGTCCAGGCGCTCATGGTGATGATCCCTCCCGGCATGGGCTTTGCATTATCGCGCAGATACAGTGCCAGCGCCAATGCAAGACCGCCGCCTGCAGAATCTCCGGCTATCACTATTTCACGGGAGTCATAACCCATACTGAGTATCCGCTCATATGCGGCTATGGCATCCTGCAGGGCCGCGGGATAAGGATGTTCAGGCGCTGTTCTGTAATCCGGCGTCAATACACTGTAGCCTCCGCTGACTTCCGCATACATAGCCGCAGTGTCTCGGTAGGTATTGTGCATGCCGCCGTAATAACCACCGCCGTGGAGCTGCAGCACTATTCTGCCGTATTCTCTTTCTTCGCCTTCGACAGCTTTCTTTACCAGCAGTTCGGCCTTACAGTTCTCAAGTTCTATTTCCGTATTGTCCAGGTGTTCCGGGCATTTCCAGGCATGCTCATACTCGGCTCTCAGTTTCAGTATCTCACCGTTCTGCCTTAAGTTGCCGAGTATCGGAAAATGATAAGCAACTTTTGCTATATATCTGGCATAGCGGCCCCTTAAACTCAAAGCATTGCTTTCCGTCATATATGGAATCTCCGTTTCAGTTCACGCAGGGCCGAATTGCTGCCAAAGAGCAGCGCGCCGAGTATATACAGACCTGTAACGATCACACAGATGAGCGGCATTATTATGTTCCTTGCCCAGCCCGCAAAATAGAAGCCTATCTCCGCAACGCTCATCACTCCTATCATCAGAAGCAGCAGTATATAGGTATACCAGCTCTTTCTGTGAAGCGCTATCAGTATAGAGACCGTCGCATCACCGAAAAGTATCACGCCGGGGATCGCATAAGTCACGGCCCAGCCCCAGTTTCCCGAATACCTGTCTATCAGGTACAGCAGTATGCTGGTCAGCAGCAGCTGCTGCCCGACCTTTGCGGCAAAGCCCGCATCCGTCTTGATCCAGTATAAAAGTGACATATAGCCGTACAGCAGCGCGGCTCCGGTAATGGCCGACCAGGCTATATCAGGTGTCACATTAACGTTTATGATGATCATGATGATCTCGGAAACCACAAAGAGGAACAACAGCAGCTTCATCACAAAACGTAAAGCCCTGTGCTTCTTCATCAGATCGGGATAAGGCGCGCCTTCATCAAAAAGGCCGCTGAATTTATCCTGTTCTTCTTTATTCATTTCCTCGGTCACGCAGCTGCACAGCGGGCATACCGCCCTGTCGCGGCTTAAGACCACATTACACTTCGGACAGCGTACCATCCGTATCTCCTTTATCCGTTACTTCTTCGGCTTCGTTGTTTTCTATCATCACGTTCAGTCCCTTTGAAGCAAGGTACTGGAAAAATCTCTTCTGTATGCTCACATCCGTAAGGCAGGAGGAGAAAGTCACCACCGCCGTATCGTTATAGGTGCAGATGGCGCCTTTGATATTCTGGCCTTTGGACATGGAAAGCATTCCGTAGAAATGCTGTATATATTTTTTATACGGCTCTCTCACTTCCACCTTTCCCACATTGGTCATCGTAGTCGTGGCCGTCGTCGACGTAGCATGATAAACGCTGTATATCGCAATATTCTTGATGAATATCGGGATAGGCCTAAGGAAGATATTCTGTTCGTTTGAAACATTGTAGGAAAGTATGGCATCCAGATTGTCCGGCTCCACTTCTTTCTTATGGGCTTCGGCTACCAGCTTTATCACCTCTTCCGGCGTGTATTCCCTGTCTTCCGGAGTGAATCTTGCCTGGGTCACCACAAAGAAATTCTTCATCGTGGTGGACTCGTACCTGGCGCGCAGATCCGCGGGTATGCAGCAGCAGATCGGCAGCTTTGATGACATGCCCTTTAAATATTCTTTATATATCGAATAAACATATACACCCACGAGAAGCTGATTGATCGTGACATCCAGCTCCTTGCAGAGCGTCTTTAATTCCGGCACTTTGAGGTAACCGTGGATCACGTTAAGCTCTCCCGCAGGCACCTTCTCGCCTTTTATTATCACGGCTTTGGTCGGCGTATAGGCGCGGTCAAGACTTGCGGCCTTGCGGTAATTCTTTATGTAGGAATCCTCCTGATCCATAAAGACACCGGGGCTTAATTTATGCTTCTCATCCTTATACTCTTCCGGATATCTGAGTCTGAGATACTCATAGACTATCTCTTTTAAGAATACCAGTCCGCCGTAGCCGTCGGTCAGCGCATGAAAGACCTCGAGGTTGATGCGCTTTTTATAATATGTGAGTCTGAAGAGATAGTAGTTATTTCTGCTCTTGTTGATATAGGCTCCCGGGAAATCCGATTCTTCATGTACCTCGGGGAACTTCCTATCATTTTCCTCAAAATAATACCAGAAAAAGCCCATCTTGAGACGCATCCTGAAAGTGATAAACTGCTCAAGCACAGCATCCTGGGCCTTTTTAAGCAGCTCTCCGTCGATATCTTCGGTCAGGAGCACACTTTCCCTATATACACTGCTCATCTGGGAACTTGCGATCACGGGAAAAAGAATCGCAGTATTATCAAGTTTTGACCATGCCAGGGCTTTCCTGTTCCTTTTTTCCATAAAGCCTATTTTATCATAATCTTGCCAAAAAACCAACCATGGTCTATACTTTTTACAGTCTTCTCCCTCGGGGGTTGCTGCGTGCCAGTGGCACGCGTTTAGCAACGACCGAGCCGGCAGGCGAGAACAGCTGTCAGCCCGAAGGGATGACTGATGAGGGGGAAATCCCCCCGGAAAGGATAGCTTATGTCATACCCCGATATCTACCGCAAACGTCTGATCCCGCAGGAATGCGTTCTTCTTAAGGACGACGAGATACTGCGTTTCGATGATGAGGTGATCCTCACAAAATGGAATGCCTTAAAACCCAAGAAAGATCTGCATCACGGCTATTCCTGCTATTTCCGGAAAGAAGGGTATAAGGTAAGCAAATTCTATACGGCGGACAATACCCTGCTGTACTGGTATTGCGACATAGTTGATTTTGATGCTTCCGAAGAAGGAAAACTGATAGTCACCGACCTGCTGGCCGATGTGATCATCTACCCTGATGGCTTTGTCAAGGTAGTTGATATCGATGAAATGGTTACCTGTCTGAACGATAAACTGATAAGCTTGGAGCAGCTCAAATCTTCACTGACTCAGCTGGACCGGCTCCTTAAGATAATCTATGCCGATAAATTCGACACTCTCACGATCTACATCGAAGACGCCGAGCGGCTTCTCCTTGAGGAGAAGCTGTCAGCCGAAGGCTGACTGATGAGGTGTCTTAATAGAATATATGCCCTCCGATCCTTATCCCTTCAAGTCCCGGTATCGGAGTCCTGAAATAAACGCAGTTCCCTACATTTGTTCTTCCGCTCATTGCAGCTTCCGCCGCCTGGTAACAGGCCGGCGTTGCTTTGTTTGAAGCAAGCGCAAGCGCCAGATGCCCATCGCTTACGGGTGAGAACTGTCCTCTCTGATATATCACGCCGGTCACCGTATCCGGATAGACCGAACTCAGCACCCTGTTTATTACCACGGCTCCCACGGCCATCTGGCCTTCGTAGGGTTCGCCTCCTGCTTCGCAGTAGATGAGGTTGGCAAGCAGCATCTTGTCGCCTTCCTCAAAAGTCACTTCGGAGATATCCCTCCAGGTCGACTGTGCTGCCAGTCTTGAAAGCCTCAGTTCTTCTTCGTACTGAGCCTTTATCTTCTCATATTCGGCATTGGCCTGGGCAGCGGCATCCGCAGCCTCCAGCACTTCCTTTTCATAGGCTTCCTCAGCCTCTTTCGTATCCTCTATGGATTCGGCGGTCTTTGCTATATTATTTGCAGTCTGGTCTATCAGGCCGTTAACCTTCTTCTGTTCCTCCAGCACGCCCATTTTCAGCGTATCCAGTTCATCCATCTCTGCCTGCAGCTCACGTTCCTCTGCCTGCACGCGCTCGGTGGTCTCCACAAATTCCGTGAGTTTTCTGCGATCGTAGGTGGAAAGCTCCATTATATAATCTGCATAGTTGAGCAGTTCTCCGAAGGACTCTGCGCTCATCAGCAGTTCGGCATAAGTCATGCCGCCGCTTTCATACAGAAAGCGTATCCTCGTTTTCATGCTCTCGTACTGGTCGTAAGCATCCTGTATTGACTGATCCAGGGCCGCCTGTGTCTGATCGATCTCAAGCTGTTTTAAGTCGATCTCTGTTTCCAGCACCCGCAGGTTGTCCGCAACTTCCTGCAGGTTCTCGTTAAGTATCTTCATCTGTCCCTGGTAGCTGTTCTTCTGAAACTGAAGCGCCGTGAGATTTGCCCTTGTCTGCGCCAGATCGTCCCTTGCTTCCTCAAGCTCAGCCTGCTTTTTATCACGTTCTTTCTCGGCCTGCTCCATCTTTTCCTTAGTGTCCTCGGTAGCAAAGCTCTTCAGACAGAAAGCAGGGATAAAGAGCAGGAGCAGTATGAAAGCAATATAAAGCCTGTCGGCTTTTTTACGCTTCGCTTCGCTCATAGTTCGATCTTGATACTCTTTCCGCTGGGCTGGTATCTGTAATAGCGCACGCCTGCAGCATTGAAAAGCCGCTTTGCCGCAGTATTGCCCGGCGTTCCGTTGTATTTGTCATCCGCATAGATAACAGTCTTTATCCCGGCCTGGATGATCGCCTTGGCGCATTCATTGCAGGGGAACAGACTGACATAGATCTTGGTCCCGTCCAGAGAACCGCCGCGATAATTGAGTATCGCATTGAGCTCACTGTGTGTCACATAAGGATACTTGGTATCCAGCTCATCCCCTTCTCTTGCCCAGGGAAACTCGTCATCGCTGACACCGCAGGGAAAACCGTTATATCCCATGGAAAGTATCTTGTTCTGCTCACTGACTATGCAGGCTCCCACCTGCGTATTGGGATCCTTCGATCTCATGGCCGAGAGCACGCTCACTCCCATGAAATACTCATCCCAGCTTATATAATCCTTCCTCTTATCCATCTCTCTTCTCCTTTCATGGCTTCTCCCCTCCGGGGAGAAGCTGTCAGCCGAAGGCTGACTGATGAGGGGCTTAGCGCTCTCACACCCTCACCACCTGATACCCGCAAGCCTTGTACAGGCGATTCATCAGCGCCAGCCCGTAGCCCTCCTCACTGAAGGCTTCCGAGCATATCACTTCTATTCCCCTGTCGTCAAACTCCCTGAGCACCGAATATATCTCTGCCGCCGCTCCTTTTACGTCCTCCCTGCTGCCGACGCTCACCACCATATCGGCTGCATACTTATCCTTCGTTTCCTCGGTGCATATCACTCCGCATCTTCTGCCGTAAGCCTTTGCCTTATCCAGCTCAGCATTGATCCTTGAGCTTACAGCCTGCTGCTCACCGATATATATATGCATCTCTCCCTGGGGAGCGTAATGCCTGTATCTCATGCCCGGCGCCTTGGGTCTGCCCGCCGAGGGCTTAAACAGCGTGGGGTCCAGATCCACGCCACCCAGCACATCCTCCAGCATTTCCTTAGTGATGAAGCCGGGTCTCAATATCTGCGGTTTTCCGCAGCTTAAATCCACTATGGTGGATTCCAGCCCTATACTGCAGCTGCCGCCGTCCAGTATCAGGTCTATACGGCCGTCCAGATCATCCTTTACATGCTTGGCCGTGGTAGGCGAGGGCCTGCCTGAAGCATTGGCGCTGGGCGCTGCTATAAATCCTCCCGAAGCCCTGATCAGCGCCTCCGCCACCGGATGCGAAGGCATCCTCATGGCTACGGTATCAAGGCCTCCCGTGGTCTCAAGAGGCATGTCCGGGTTCCTTTTAACTATCATGGTCAGCGGTCCCGGCCAGAATGCATCCGAGAGCAGATAGAATTCCCCGGGTATGTCACTGCCGGCTTTTTCAGCCGCTTCTATATCAGCAATGTGCACGATCAGCGGATTGTCTGAAGGGCGGCCTTTTGCCGCATAGATCTTCTTAGACGACTCAGCCATGAAAGCATCGCCGCCCAGGCCGTATACAGTCTCCGTCGGGAAAGCCACCAGGCCTCCTGCTCTGATCACTTCAGCCGCTTCCTCTATTATGTTCTCTTCCGGTTTTTCCGGGTCCACCTTCAAATATCCGGTATTCATTTAAGCTCCGCATCTATGAGGGCCCATATCCCCTCATTTTCAAGTCCCAGTCTCCATGCTGCCACACCGTTCACTCCGTAGGTACCGGCCACCGATATCTTGGTCTTTAAGCTTTCACCGTCCTCCAGCCACATCTGGTACAGCACACCGTCTTCCTGATACTCGCCGTAATACTGTCCCATCTCGTCATCCCAGGCCGGCTCCACGTAATTATCGTCATACCAGTTCTTTGCAGCCTGAAGGCCTACCGCCTCCGAGCTGACCACGCCGCCTTCGGTCTTCCATATCCTGGTAAAGAAAGGCACTGCCAGCACCAGCTTGCCCTCCGGCACGCCCTGCTTTAATGTATCTTCAAGCCCCTTCTCCACAAAGCCTATGGATGCCACGCTTCCCGCTTCGGGCGAGGTAGCCCAGTGCTCGTCGTAGCCCATCATGATACAGTAATCGGCTATCAGCCCCTGCTCTTTCAGATTATAATAGCGGTTACCCTCGTTGGGAACATAATTGTCTATCGAAAGCTCCAGTCCCGCCTTATGCAGACTGATTGACAGTTCCCTTAAGAACTGCACGAAATGCGGTCCTGTCTTCGAATCTATCAGCTCACAGTCCACATTCAGCCCGTCTGCTTTAACTTCCTTAAGTCTGGCTGTGATCTTCCCTATGACTTCCGCCCTGGTATCACTTGATGAGAAGAAAGCATATTCGTCAAAGCTGTTGGACATGTCTTCGATGACCGGCCATACCTTATATCCCAGATCATGCGCTCTTTCCACATAAGAAGCATTGGATATATCTTTATAGCCTGCTTCCGAACCGTCAAGGAAAAACCAGGTGGGCGCTATGGCATTCATTCCCGTTGCATTTGCTGTCAGATCCGCCAGCCCTTTTCCGTTATCCTCCTTGGACAGCTGGTGGAAGCCCAGCATCACTCTCTGTATCGAAGGTGTCTGGGAGTAATCCTCTCCCGGCTTATAAGCACCCGTGGCTGCTGCCCTGACGCTGTCCCTGTAGCCGTCCAGCTTATCATTTTCCACATAACCGATAAAGCTGTCCTTCGTCTTTACCTTTGTCCAGGTCTCCATGGTCTCGAGTATCTTAAGCTCGGTCCCCTTCTCCAGCTTGCAGATGATATCACTCTTGATACCGCCACGCTGTCTCATGGACGTGTCCTCGGTAAGCACCGCTACTCTCTCGGTCCCGCCGTCCAGGTATATCTGCACCCTGTGTGGTTCGTCAAAATGTTCATATGAGAAATCCGAAAAAAGCTTGATATAATCGGCCGCGATATAAGTCAGGCCGTCTTTTGCATAGAGGGCAGGTATATAAGAAGTCTCTACCTTCTCCCCTGAGAGCTCATAATAGGGCTTGCCCTCACCGGGATATGCCTTGTACATATCCGTTGAAGTGCTGTAGATTATCAGCTTTTCATCTTCATTATAATAGAATCTGTCCGTAAACAGATCTTTTACGGTCTCCAGTGAAAAATAGACCTGGCCCCCAAGGAACCTGGCTCTTGAGGCTATGATCTCGTCTCCCAGCACTATGGCCGTGTCCTCGGCTGAGGTGATGCTGAAGATATCATTAAGGTCAGCCATATTCGTAGCATAGGAATATTTATCGGGATAGAGCAGGGCCAGGAACCATCTGACACCCATTTTCTGCCCGCTTTCTATATTCTGCTTTATCCTACCCGCAAAGGCTATCATGAATACCAGCACGATAAGGACTACTGCTATGAGAAAGGCCAGTATCTTATGTCCGAAGCTCCTCAGCAGGTCTCTGTCGACCTCCTGAACTTCCTCATAATCCCGTCGTACTCTCTTCTTCCTTCTGCGGCGTTTTTTCCTTACTTCCCTGTATTTTCTTTCGTCTTCATAATTATCCATACTAATATAAATAACAGACCGGAACAAGTATGTCAACATAATTTTCGATATCGTAAACTTAGTGGAAAGATGTCTGAGAAAGGCCTCCCGCTTATGATTTAATGATCCGAAACATGTTCCCCGGCTGACCTTAAAGAAGGAATGTGAAATATCCCCCGGGGTATACTTTTTCCGGCCTGCCACGTCAGATGTGCAGCCGTACCATTATTAAAAATGCGTATTATTTTGTTTGATCCCCTCAGGCAGAAAACAAAAAAGCCCTCTGTCTACGGACTAACTAACAGACTTGTTTCTGTAAGACATTTGTCACGGTTGAATACCGTAACACCCACATGTATTGTGGACAGATGGAAGCCTGCGCTTCCAAGATGATCTATCGGCCCTCATAAAGCCGTCGGCAGCATACCCCCTATCCGGTACCTTATTGCCGCGCATCTAACAAAAAAAAGATATCACATTCAAGGATAAAACGCAAGCGTTTTATCCTTGAATGTGAAGTGATCTGCCCATGCATAATCGGCTTCGCCGATGGGCAGATCACTGTATAACTCGGGCATCGCTTCGTTTCAAGCCTTCTCCCCGTGGGGAGAAGGTGTCGCCGCAGGCGACGGATGAGGGGTTCCTCCCTCTTTTATTCTTCTGTCTTCTCTTCTTCGGCTTCTTCGCTCTTCTCCTCGCCGAATTCGGACTCGAACAGGCTCTTGGTCATCTCGCCGTCAGACTCTTTCTCCTCTTCGCTGTCCTTCTCTATCTCTTCAACGGTACCGATCTTTACTTCATCGGTCTTCTCTTCTTTTTCTTCTTCCTTCTTCTCAGCCTTCTCGTCATCGCTCTCAAGCAGTCTGTAGATCACGCCTGCCAGCAGACCGCCCAGAAGGGGTCCGAAGATGTATGCGGGTGCATAGGTCATTGCATCGCCGACTCCCATCAGTGAGGTGGTAAGAGCGGGGCCTAAGAATCTTGCGGGGTTGATAGCTGCGCCGGTTAAGCTGATAGTCACCAGATGAATGCCTGCAAGGCAGCCTGCTATCGCAAGACCTGCTTCACCGTGGGGATGCTTCTTGGAAGTAGCTCCCAGTACTGTCATAACAAAGATGAATGTTGCAACGCACTCTACGATGATAATGAAAAGTGAGGGATTCATTACATCCGCAGGAGCATTGGTAGCATATGAGAATGTCATATCGTCACACGAGAAACCGTCATATATACCTACAAGAACTGCGGAACCTGCCATAGCGCCGAGCACCTGTGCTACCACATAGTATACGAACTGTATGGGAGTGATGCCGCCGTTGATCAGCACACCGAGGCTGACTGCCGGGTTGGCATGGCCGCCGGAGATATTGCCTACGCTGTATGCTATGGCAAAGATCGCAAGGCCGAAAGCAAGAGCCACGCATACGTAACCGCAGCTCTCCTCAACTGCCGCGCCTGTTGCCATCGCCGTGCCGCAGCCGATAACGATCAGCATGAACGCAGCAATAAATTCCGCACAGAATTCTTTGATTATCTTCTTCATGATAATACCTCCTTATGAGTGTAATAAAAAACTGCCGCACGTTTATATCACGCGCGGCAGCATTGTGCTTTATTAGTCTGTAACGTAAGGCATGATAGCTACGTGACGCGCTCTCTTTACTGCCAGGGTAATGGCTCTCTGATGCTTTGCACAGCAGCCTGTTACTCTTCTGGGCAGGATCTTTCCGCGCTCGGACACATACTTCTTAAGCTTTGCTGCATCCTTATAGCTTATCTCTCCGCCTTCCTTACCGCAGAACACGCAAACTTTCTTTCTTCTGCGGATGCCTGCAGCACCTCTTCTTCTGGGTGCATCGGACTTATCGCCTTCTTTATTAAATGCCATGGTAAATGCCTCCTATTATTTTACCGGTCACCCGAAAGGCACTTCTTCATCGATTCCTCCGGGTATGTTCATGAACCCGTCATCCCCGTCTCCTGCACTGGGTGCAGGTGCGGAATAATCTCCGCCGCCCTGGGAAGCATTCTTACTCTCTGCGAATTCCTGTTCCTCTACGATCACGTCGGTGGTATATACCTTCTGGCCATCCTTATTGGTATAGCTTCCGGTCTGTATTCTTCCGGTCACGCAGATCTTGGTTCCTTTGTGGAAATACTTCTCCGCAAATTCTCCGGCTTTTCCGAATGCGGTGCATCCGATGAAATCTGCCGTCTGTCCGTCGGAATTGTTCCTCTGGAATCTTCTGTCCACAGCCAGCGTATACTTTGCTATCGCCATCTGTGAATCGCCCTGTGAGTATCTTACTTCCGGGTCTCTGGTGAGACGTCCCATTAAAATAACTTTATTCATATTGTCATCCTTCTTTCTTTATGCCTCGTCCTGTCTAACGCATAAATAACGGATAACGTCTTCCATCAAGCGGACTCTGTTCTCGATCTCGATGGGTGCCGACGCATCCGCATCGAAGTGGATGAAATAGTAGTAAGCTTCTTTCATCTTCTGGATCTCGTATGCGAGCTTTCTCTTACCGCCGTCTTCGACATCCGTAATGGTGCCACCGAATCTCTCGATGTATCCTTTACATTTGTCTACGGCAGCATTTCTCTGATCCTCTTCGAGCTTAGCGCTGACAACAACGGCTAATTCGTATTTGTTCATGCTGCTTTTACCTCCTTATGGTCTGGCCCTTTCCGGCCGAATGGCCCCTCCCCTCACGAAGGAGCAAGGATATTTCACGAAATGCAATGATATCATAAACCAGGAGCCTTGTCAATTCCAAAAAACGCGGTTCAATCAACAGGGACGGTTCTCTGATTGACTTCATGTCGATCTGAGAACCGTCCCGGTGATTGAACAGATTAATCAGTATATTTATACTCTGTCATTCTCGTCAAAGATATCTCCGCACTCAGGGCAGAATTTAGGCGGATGAGCGGGATCCTCGGGCTCCCAGCCGCACTTGTCGCACTTGTAAGTGGGTGTTCCCGAAGGAGCGGGCTTGCCGCACTCAGCACAGAACTTACCCTTGTTCACTGCGCCGCAGGAGCAGGTCCAGCCTGTATCAGCGGGCTTGGGATTGCCGCATTCCTGACAGAACTTTGCTGTATTTACGGCACCGCACTTTGAGCAGGTCCAGGAATCAGCTGCCGGAGCTGCTGCTGCGGGAGCTGCTGCCGGAGCGGGTGCTGCTGCCTGCTGCTGTGCGCCCAGCTGGAAAAGTGAAGCAGCGTTCATGCCGCCTGCGTTCTGAGCCATGTTCATGCCGATGAAACCATTCATAGCGCCGCCTGCATTGCCTGCTGCGGTATTCATAGCGGTATTCTGAGCATTTACCATAGAACCTGCTGCCAGCAGAGGATTGCTGAGTGCAAGAGCCTTCTGCAGTTCCTTTAAGGAATCCTCGTCCTCTTTGGACATGGTAGGCGGAGCCATGGAGATGGTACGGATCTCGATACCGTAGGTATCAACCCATTTTGACTTAAGGACGCTGTTCATGGCGTCAACCATCTGCTGCTTCTTGGCGGGCAGACCTGAAGGACGCAGACCGTCTTCATTTATCTGTGCAAGACCGTCCTGAAGAGCATCAACGAACTCGTTCTTCAGCTGGCCTTCTATCTGGCTTATCTTGTATACGTCTGCAACATTGCCTGCCACATTGGTATAGAAGAGGATGGGATCTGCGATCTGGAAACTGTAAGAACCGTGAAGTCTCAGACCCATATCCGTATCGAAGTTAAGTCTTGAATCCACAACCCTGAAATAGATGGGCTGGGGTGTGCCGAACTTCTGATCCATTATAAGCTTGGTATTAACATAGTAGATCTTCTGTGTTACGGCTGTCATGCCGCCATAGGTGAAGTTCTCAGCGAACTGCTTGAAGCTGTTGAGTATTCCCTGGCCAAGGCCGCCTGCGAAGATGGTCGGAGCCTTTGTTGTATCAAAGGTGAACTCGCCGGGCTCTGCGCAGACTTCAACGATCTTGCCCTGCTCTACGATGATCATGCACTGTCCGTCAGCTACAACGATCTTGGAGCCGTTGGTTATGACATTCTCTTCACCCTTTGTGTTACTGGAGCGGCCTGTTACTTTATGCTTGCCGGCAACGATAAGTGTATCGTTGGGGATGGCATCCATGTAGAAATACTCTTTCCACTGGTTACTGAGTACGTTTGAACCTGCTCCCAATGCTGCTGCTATTAATCCCATTTTACTTCTCCTTTCATGATGTCGGGGAAGCCCCCCTTTATTGTAACTGTAAAACTTCTACAGATACTGTACTTAATCCTTCACACCGATCTGGTAATACTCGAAGCCGTACTTTTCGGCCGTCTTCTTACCGTAGATATTCCTTCCGTCAAAGATGACCGCGTTCTTAAGCAGGATCTTGATCTCTTCGAAATCGGGACTGCGGAACTCTTTCCACTCGGTGATCAGTATCATGGCATCTGCATCCTTAAGCGCATCATATTTACGTTCTACGTATTCGATGTTTTCATTGTCTTTAAGATAACACTTCTTAGCCTCTTCCATGGCCTTGGGATCGTATGCCTTTATCTTCGCGCCTGCCTTGGTCAGATCATTGATGATCGTGATAGCAGCTGCCTCTCTCATATCATCGGTATCGGGCTTAAAGGAAAGCCCCCATACCGCAAAAGTCTTACCCGTAAGGTCTTCGCCGAAACGCTTCTTGACCTTGTCGGCTATCACATGCTTCTGCTCGTAGTTAACATCCTCAACTGCCGTCAGGAGCTTGGCCTCATAGCCGTACTCGGCTGCAGTCTTTACCAGAGCCTTAACATCCTTGGGGAAGCAGCTTCCGCCGTAGCCGCAGCCCGGATATATAAAGGAGTAGCCGATTCGTTTATCGGAACCTATGCCTTTGCGGACCTTGTTGACATCAGCTCCCACCTGCTCGCAGATGCGGGATATCTCATTCATGAAAGATATCTTTGTTGCCAGCATTGAGTTGGCTGCGTATTTGGTCATCTCGGCGCTGGCTATATCCATAAGGATAAAATTATCCGTGT
This sequence comes from Lachnospiraceae bacterium, assembly GCA_016281335.1. Lineage (GTDB taxonomy): Bacteria > Bacillota > Clostridia > Lachnospirales > Lachnospiraceae > NK4A136. The sequence goes on from JAEEIK010000003.1 coordinate 37,053, forward strand.
TCAGCACATAATGTCTGTAGAGCTCACGCATGGTCTCAGCTGCTGCTTCATTATCCACACCGATGACTATGCGGTCAGGCTTCATGCAGTCACTTACCGCAGTGCCCTCTTTTAAGAACTCGGGATTGGATACAACATCGAATGTAAGATCGCTGTTTCTCTTATCCAGCTCTTCCTGTATCTTAGCCCTTACCTTGCCTGCGGTACCTACGGGCACCGTAGACTTGTCCACCACGAACATGTGGTGATCCATGTATTTACCTATGCTCTCGGCAACAGCCAGCACATAGTGCAGATCAGCGCTGCCGTCCTCACCCATGGGGGTGCCCACTGCGATAAAGCAGATGCTGCAGCGTTTCAGCGCTTCTTCTATATTAGTGGTAAAGTTCAGCGCGCCCGAATTGTAATTCTTGAGCACCAGTTCCGAAAGTCCCGGCTCATATATGGGGATGATGCCTTTCTTCAGATTCTCTATCTTCTTTTCATCAACGTCCACACACCATACTTCATTGCCCATATCGGAAAAGCAGGTACCTGTCACCAGTCCCACATATCCCGTTCCAATCACCGCTACTCTCACAGCTAAACCTCCGAATTCTATAATGCACTCCGACTATATATTATACTCTTCTTGCACCCTGTTGTAAAGAAAACTATCACATCTTCATATAGTGCATGATGATCTCCGCCGTATTCTGCGCCGCTATCTTCACGAACTCGGGATAATCCATATGCGACTTATCATCCGCCGAATCCGAGATGGCTCTCAGCACACAGAAAGGCAGCTTGTTCACGTAGCAGACCTGGGCTATTGCCGCGCCTTCCATCTCACAGGCGATGGCCCCGAATTCTTCGGTCAGCAGCTGCTTCTGTGACTTTTTTGTTATGAACTGGTCCCCGCTGGCTATGGTACCCTGCAATGCCTTTACGCTCCTGCCGCCTCCGTTTAAACTGAAGGCACAGGATATAAGCTTGTCCCTTATACCCTCATCGGTCTCGATATACAGGATATCGCTGCCGAGTATCTTTCCTTTGGGTTCACCGAGAGCCGTTACATCCATGTCATGCTGTACCAGCTTTCTGGCGACCACCAGATCAGCTATATCCAGTTCTGCGGAAAGGCTTCCCGCCACGCCGACATTTATTATCTCATCCGGATGAAACTTCATTATCATGGTCTGCGCGCAGATCGCCGCAAATACCTTGCCGACTCCGCACACCGCGCATACCACTCCTTTCCCGGAGATCTTCCCCAGATAATACTTAACGGAGCTGTATTCAAACTCCCCTTCTATCGGGTCCATCATCGCCTTAATCTTCTCAAGCTCCACTTCCATCGCACAGATTATTCCGGTCATCTTCATCTCTCCTTGTCATCACTGTACCGGCCACGCCCCCTGGTATTTCCTTTCGCGCGACCGTTTTATATTATACCATTCTTCACTTTCATAAACAAGCAAAGCCATATTTGACAAAACCGCCCACTTAGGATAAAATAGCCTCTGTTGCACAGCTTTTATATTGTAGCGATGCGTGGCTCAGCTTGGTAGAGCGCTGCGTGAAGGGAGGCATACAAGTGGCACACGAAATCTCTGATTTCGATGTGACACTGCATCCGGAGGAATGCGAAGCATTCCGGAGGTGAGGTCGCAGGATATCCTCGCGACCGACCGTTGAAAAGAAGTGCATATCAGCGATGCGTGGCTCAGCTTGGTAGAGCGCTGCGTTCGGGACGCAGAGGTCGCAGGTTCAAATCCTGTCGCATCGATAAAAATGACACCCTTTGGGTGTCATTTTTTCGATATCATAGCTTCAAATCCTGCGACCTCTTACGGTAAGAATTTTCCGGCCGCCAGATACAGCGCATACCAGTCATGATGCGAAAGAGCGACATCACTTGCCGCGCAGACGTCTTTTATGTGCTCCGGATTCATGCTTCCGATTATCGCCTGCATTTTCGCGGGATGCCGTAAGATCCATGCGATGGCTATGGCTGCCTTGGATACGTTCTCACGTTCCGCAAGCTCTCCGAGGACTCTGTTGAGTTCGGGATAATCCGGATCATCTATGAAGCTGCCCCCGAACATACCATGCTGCAGCGGCGACCATGCCTGAATTGTGATGTCCTTCAATCTGCAGTAATCAAACGCATTACCGTCGCGGTTGATAGAAAAGTCCGTAGTCTTATTATTCATATACAAGGCCTGATCTATCAGCTGGGACTGCTCCAAAGAAAGCTGTACCTGATTGATCGAAAGCGGCTGCTTTACATATTTTTTCAGCAGCTCTATCTGCATGGGTACAAGGTTGCTCACGCCGAAATGCCGCACCTTTCCTGCATTCTCAAGAATATCAAAGGCTTCAGCGACTTCTTCCGGATCGTACAGTACATCAGGTCTGTGAAGAAGAAGGGTATCAAGATATTCGATATTCAGACGCCTTAAGCTGTCATCAACACTTGATAGTATATTTTCCTTTGTCCAGTCAAATTCATTCCGATCAAAGCACAATCCGCATTTGCTCTGGATATAGATATCTTCCCTCTTTATCCCGGTAAGCGGAAATGCCTCGGCAAACCTTGTCTCTGCCGCTCCGTTTTCCCCGTAGCAGGTAGCATGGTCAAAGAAATTAATACCCTGATCATAAGCTGTACGAATAACCTTTGCCGCATCCTCTTTTGACAGAGCAGGCATCCTCATGCAGCCCTGAATGATAGCAGAAACATTTTGCGGTCCGTTAACGATATTGACAGTTTTCATCCTAAAACTCCTCCTCTTAATATGGATAGACTCGGTTTATGAGATGATTCTACCAAAACCGTTTCTTGGCTGCATTTCATTATTTGTCCTGAACATACCATATTTTGAACAACTGCTCTTAATACTCTTTCTTCTTCATTATCCCGGTGCTTATTGCCATTGATATAGCAAGCAGCACAGCCGTTATGCCAAAGCATATCACTGCAAGCAAAGCCATCGGAGTATTCTTTATCTTTTCGGCAAGAGCCTCCACGTCTATTCCGAGCCGGTCTTTTACAAAATTCACAGCCTTCATGCCAGCCATCACTATCACTGCCACTACCGCAAAGATCGCGAAGATCATGAGCCTGCCTTTTTCCGCTCCGAATTTAAGCTCGATGGGGATCATAAGGCTTACTACCAGCAAAAATACCACGATAGAGACGGCATCCGTTCCTATAAGATGCAGAGCATCAAACTCTTCTTTCTTTATCATCATGCTCCCGATCTGTAATACCAGGGCCACCGTCCAGGATACAGCGATACCGATGAATGAAAGCAGGTATTTTTCCACAGCGTAGATCTTACCGCTCAACGGCATCGTCATAAGGAAGGGCATGCCGTTGTCATACTCGTCATAGGATATGGTAGAAAACACAAGTAGCACTCCTATCATGGGCAGATAACTTACAAGAAAAGAATTATCCATTGACAGACTCAGAAACAGCGCCATTACAACATATATGATACCCAGCTTCTTCTGCTGTCCCAAAAGTCTTAAGTCTTTTATCATTAAACCTTTCATAGTCATTTTCCTCCTAAGATCAACACTATCATCTCATCGATTGAACTGTTCTCAACCACCACGTTCGGATAATTCTCAAGATAAAACTGCTTCTCGCTGGTCAGGCAGGTAACGCTCATACTATCCTTGCGGTCCGCTATGATGTACTGCTTGTCCATGGACTTATATTCGTCTTCGCTCATCTTCAGTACGCCATACTGGCCGAGTATCGTATCCGTATCCTCATGCAGTATGATGCGTCCCTTGTCGATCATGTATATGTCATCGCAGAGTCCTTCCAGATCCGATGAGATATGGGAACTGATAAGTATGGACCTGGCCGGATCTTCTTCCATGTATGCACGCAGCATATCCAGGATATCGTTTCTCGCCAGCACGTCCAGTCCCGCGGTAGGCTCGTCCAGCACCAGCAGTTTTGCCTTGTGGCTTATGGCAGCGAGCACCTTTAACTTAGCCTTCATACCGCTGGAAAACTCCTTAAGGGGCTTGTCAAAGGGAAGGCTCTGCTCCGTACACCGCTGCCTGAAAGTCGTTTCGTCAAAATCCTTATACATTGCCCGCATTATATGTATGATGTCCTCAATATTAAGCAGCATCGAAAAGCCCGAATCCGAAAGCGCCACGCCAAGAGCCTCGCGGTCAGTTCCGCTGAATTCACCGGGCTTCTTTCCCATAACGCTTATGTCTCCGCCATCCGGCCTTATCAGCCCCAGTATTGCTTTGATCGTAGTACTCTTGCCGGCGCCGTTCTTGCCTATCAGTCCCGTCACCGTGCCTTCCGCTATATCAAGCGAAACATCCAGGTCAAATCCCTTGTAACTCTTTTTCAGATCCTTTATCGCGATCATTATCTTCACTCCTTCTCTATTCGTCCAGAAGTATCTCCAAAATCTCCCGGATCTCATCGTCGCTTAAGCCCAGAGCCTTTGCTCTTTCTATCGCTATGGAAAAATCGTTCTCCACCGATTTCTTTCTGGCCTCAGCGGCAAGCTGTTTATTGGTTGCGGCTACGTAGCTGCCTTTACCGTGTACGGTCACGATGAAGCCTTCCTCTTCAAGCTTATCGTATGCCTTCTTGACCGTAAGGGCGCTGATCTTTAAGTCATTTGCTAGGCTCCTCACCGAAGGAAGCGCCTCGTCCTCTTTCAGACCGCCGTCGATGATCTCCTGCTTGATCTGATTGATCAGCTGCTCGTAAACCGGCATCATTGATGCGTTGTTAATAATAATATGCATATGTATTACCTCTCCCTGGGATACCAACAGTATATAACAGTATAAAACAGTTGTCAACTGTTTTATACTGTTTATTTTATTATACACTGCAAAGATCGTTCCATGCAGAACCCGCTTCCGCTTGGGTTCGGCTCGCAGCGGTGCTAAACTCGCGAGGCCGCTCGTTAAGCACCGGCGGCCTCACACAGTTCTGCATCGGAATCGATCATTTGCAGTGTATATAAAACAACCACGGGGACGGTCATGTAGGTACTTTGAATAAACGAATAGCAGATAGTATTATCCATTGCGGCTTAGTGTAGCACTTAGCGAGAGCGAGCAGCAGATCACCGTCGCAGCAACTCCTCGAAGAGGACGTTGCGAGACGAGGGATCGCTTTGCTGCGATGCTCGAGCTTTAGTGCGGAACGACTAAGCAAGGGGTAATACTATCTGCTATCCGTTTATCAATAATCAACCGGAGAACCGTCCCCGTGGTTGTTAATAGAGTACTCCCGTCAAGGGATAATCGATGTATTTGTTGATCTGGAGTATATACCAGTATATGTTCTCGTCGTTGCGTTCCAGGACCGCATGCCTGCCGTTTGGATTTGGCAGGAAGATATTGGTCCCGTCCTCAAGTATGGTTGCATCTATGCGGACGATATGCATATTGCTCTGTTCGAAGCTGGAGCTTGCCGCCCATACTGCTATTGAATCCTGGGCATTATATCCGCCCTTCAGATCCGAACCTTCGTGGGCTTCCTCAAAACACCTGTAGGCTCTGGAAACCACATCATTGCTTCTGGGATCCAGTTTCCACAGATTGATGCCGCCGGAAATATACTGTCCCGTGATACTACTGTGGCCCGTATTACCGGTGATAAATACCAGCGGTACAGGTGAATAATTCACGCAGGTCTGTATAGCCCTTGTTGCTTCTTCTTTCCACCAGAAATTAAAGTCCCTGCCGGGATCCGGATATCCGCCGCCGGTGACCCAGATGGAATCCACGTTATTCTTTACCAGCTGCATGCCGACAGGATCCAGCAGCAACCTTTCAATATTGCTCAGATACCCTGTGGTCACTATCCTGGTCTTCTCGCCCTTCTTGGCATTCTCGCTGATAACGGCTTTATAAAGTTCCACCGCATCTATAACGGTATAGGTTCCGGCATCATGATAATGCTGAACAAAATACTGAAGGAAAGGACTCGGACACTCTATGCCCTCGGGATTGTAACCTGTGGGAACATAGGGGAAACCTTCGCAGCAGAGCTGACCGTGCAGTCCTCTGGTCGCATAGTCTCCAAGGGAACTGGTCCCCGTAGCGCAGAGATTGATGAGTCCCAGTTTGGCCATGGAGCAGGCCACTCTTATGCAGGCCACATCATCAACATCCGAAGCATAGTCGGTATCAACTATGATGTTCCTTACCATCTCGCTTCCGTCCACAAAAGGAGGCGGCTCTTCTTCCTCTTCCTCCGGTTCCTCTGCCTCTTCCTCTTCAGCCACTTCGGCTTCGTTCTCACTTACAATATCTATGGGCATTTCGGGAACCGTCTCTTCCGGTTCTTCAGCTTTTTCAGGTAACTCAACAACAGCTACGGTATCGTCGGATACCGCATTGTCGGATAATACCTCTATTGTTCTTTCTATAACGGAGTCGGTGTCTTCAGACGGTAACTGTGATTCTGCCTGAGCGCAGCCCACGAGAAATACCAGTAAGCCGATCCACAGAATGCTTTTTCTCATGTATGGTCCTTAACTATGTTGATATCGGATATTATACAACATACCCGGATCAATTACCACCCCTGTTATAGGATAATTTTTTTTCAGTCCAGTATCCCCGATGCTTCCTTAAGCAGCTCTATTATCGGCAGATGCTGCGGGCATACACCTTCACACTGACCGCAGCCTATGCAGTCTCCGGCCCTGCCGCCTCTGGATGCCACACCGTTGTAGAAGTTCTTTGCCCTCCAGTCATCCGGATAACGCCTCAGCGTATTGACGGTCCTGAACACATCAGGGATGCTGATCTTCATCGGACAGCCCGGAGTACAGTATTTGCAGGCGGTACAGCCTATCTGCGGAACCTTCAGTATATCGGCTGTGATCTCGTCTATCAGCTGCATTTCGGAATCATCAAGAGGTTCAAAATCCGTAAAGGTTGAGATATTGTCCGCCATCTGTTCTTCATTTGACATGCCCGAAAGTATGGTCATGACTCCGGGTAACGTTCCCACAAATCTCAGAGCCCAGGAAGCAACCGATTTATCGGCTCTCTTTGCTTTGAACTTTCCGTTTATCTCCGCTCCCAGATCCGCAAGCATGCCGCCTCTTACAGGCTCCATGACTATAATGGGTATATTCCTCTCAGCCAGGATATCATAGAGCTTCTGGGATCTCACCACCGGATTGGATCTGTCGAGATAATTAAGCTGTATCTGAACGAACTCGGTTTCCGGATGCTTATCCAGCACCTGAGTCAAGAGTTCGGGACTGCCATGATAGGAAAAGCCCAGATGCTTTATCTTCCCTTCTTCCTTCATCTTCATGCCCCAGGAGAAACAGTCATATTTCTCATAAACCTCATAATTATTGCCGTCTTCTATCGAATGTAAAAGATACAGATCAAAATAATCAACACCTGCGCGCTCCAGCTGTTCATTGAATATCCTGTCTATATCGCTTTCCTTCCTTATCTCCCAGGCAGGCAGCTTGGTGGCAAGCATAAAGCTGTCGCGGGGATATCTCTTCACCAGCGCTTCCCTTGCGGCCACTTCCGATTTTCCGCCATGATAAACATAAGCGGTGTCAAAATAGTTCATGCCCGCATTCATATATGCGTCCACCATTTTGCAGACATGTTCGATATCAATACTTCCGTTTGTCTCCGGGAGTCTCATCAGGCCAAAGCCGAGTTTCGGCATCTTACTCAGATCAATACTCATATTACACCTCCAAAAACTGTTGTAACATCGGTTTTTATCATGATACTCCCCCATACTTACAGGTGATAGAATATAATTGATCTTTTTTGACCGTATTTTGTTTTCCGGTGGAAATAGTAAAACCGCTATGATAGAATAGCTGTATCATTTTAATTAAGGAGGCATCGAGATGTCCGAGCTGATGAGTAAAAACCCCATAGTTTCAAATATGTACACCGCCGATCCCGCGCCCATGGTCTATAATGACACGCTCTATCTCTACACTACCCATGACGAGGATGAACTGGTAAACAACTTCTACACCATGTATGACTGGAGATGTTTCTCCACAACGGACATGGTTAACTGGACCGATCACGGCAAGATCTTTTCCCTGGATGATATCAGCTGGGCCGACGACAGAGCCTGGGCTCCCCAGTGCATTGAGAAAAACGGCAAATTCTATCTGTACTGCCCGGTCCACAAGATCGACGGCGGCATGGCCATCGCAGTCGGCGTGTCGGATTCTCCCACCGGTCCCTTTAAGGATCTGGGTTATCCGCTTGTTGACGAAGGCGACTGGAATGACATAGATCCCACTGTATTCACGGATGATGACGGTAAGACCTATCTGTATTTCGGCAATCCGGAACTCAGATACGTAGTGCTTAATGAAGACATGATCTCTTACGATCAGAGCATAGGTATAGTTAAGATACCCATGACCGTTGAGTCTTTCGGCAAGGGCAGCCACATGACAGGTACCACCTACGGCGAAGGCCCCTGGTTCTATAAACGTAACGGACTTTACTACATGGTATTTGCAGGCTTTGCCGAAGGCGAAAAGAGAAACGAGCACTTCGGATATTCGACCTCAGCTTCGCCCACCGGCCCCTGGACCTACAGAGGCGTACTGATGGAAGAAGGTCCCTGCTTCACCAACCATCCGGGCATCTGTGACTACAAAGGACATTCCTATCTCTTCTACCATACCGACGAACTTCCCGGCGGAAGCCTCTTCCACCGCAGCGTCTGCGTAGCCGAGTTTACTTACAACGAAGACGGCACCATCGATACGGTGCAGAAATGCGAAGGAGTAAAGGGAATCTGATGAATTCAAAATCGCCCTCATGCGAGGGCGATTTTTTATGCATATGCTTTGTTTAATTGTTCCTTCATGGCCGCTGTCAGTTTGCTGCAGCCGTACTCTTTGGCGACGGCCTTGAACAGCGCATCTTTTTTGATATCCGGCTGTCTGCGCGAAATGATCTTCATGGCAGCTGCCAGTTCCTCAGGCGCTATCTTGTCCAGAGGTCTTGACTTGCCTCCTTCTTCGGGAAGTCTGGGTATCACTGTGTCCTGTCCGTTAAGCCAGAGATAGTCTCCCCTTAATGAATAACGGCCCTCCTCATGCGCATTGATGACCGTGCACACATCATCTTTTATCTTGGGTGTTACTTTTACATAACCGAACAGCGGTGCAAGCTGTCTGCATACTATATCGATATGCACCGGACTCTGGGTCTCTGCGATCTTAAGCAGGCCCTCAAAAAGTGAATTGACAAGCTGCTCTTTCGAAATCTTTCCTTTAGCGGCTTTCTCACAAACAAGTTCCTTAAACACTCCGAATTCCGCCGTTTCCTCTTCCGGCACTGCTTCCGGTTCAGGCACTGCATCTGCTTCAGGCGCTTCTTCTGCTTCAGCTGCTGTCTCGCTCACCGCTTCATATACAGCTTCAGCTTCGACAGGCATCTGTACTTCCCGTACGGCTTCCGGCTCTCCGGCCTGCTCCATACTGAGTTCCGCGATCCGCTTCATAAACACTGCTTCGTATTCTTCGGGCTTAATCTCACTCTGCAGCACCTTATTGACGAAATCCTGCATGCCTATATCAAAGAACCTGTCTATCGCATCATTAAAGGCTGACTTTACATCGAACTTCTTAAGGCTGTCCCTGTAGCTCCTTGCCTTTTCCAGCTTCGCGCTTAAGCGTCTCTTCTCAAGATTCTCATTTGCCGCAAAGAGTTTGTCAAACTCCGCC
>JAEEIK010000036.1 GCA_016281335.1 Lachnospiraceae bacterium
GTAAGCGACATGAATGCCGCTTCCCACACGCTTAAACCTGCGCTTTTTGCCTGTATGCCCAAAGTAAAAGAGACGGCAAAATAGCCTATAGCGATAGGCATTCCGTCCCTTACCCCCGCCGCAAACCCTGCGGCGTTCTTCTTATCTTTCATTTTTCTTTTTCCGGATCGCTAAAAAAACTCCGGCGATGATCACTAAAGCAATTATCACCCAGCATAATACCGGAACATTCTTGATATTATAACAACGAACACCTACCCACATACGATTGATATCCGCATTGGCTTTGGCGTCAAAATAAAACATCAGTGAACTGCGGTTCATTACCTCTTCGGTGGGATACTGTGCAAACAGCTGCCTGTCAACCTGTTCGGCAGGAGCCGTGATGCTTGCCGGCTCTCCGTCACGTTCCCCGAAAAAGTAAGAAACATCATAATCCACCACATCTTCTTCATCTTCTTCCGCGCCGTATACATAGTCCATATACTCGAAGACCTGGTCTCCGTCGGGGCCGCCCGAAATTGACGAAGTATAACCGATATAATACATGTTCCTTACCGCATTATCCGGTCTGGACATGAAATTAACGTAAGCCTCTGCAGCGGCCTGCTTTCTCGGATCTTCCGAGATACCCTTTTTCAGCATGACCATGGCATCAAACCAGAGGTTTGTACACTCATCGGGTACCGCAAAGGAAAGGCATACGTCATCCTCTTCCTCAGCCTGATCCATTGCATAGACCGCATCTCCCGACCACTGGTAATTGGCCAGTACCTTGCCTGTCACCATGTCAGCCTTGCCGCTGTCAGTCTCAAAAGAATACACGTTATCCCTGACTCTCTGCAGGTAGTCAAGGCTCTTCTCTATGGTCTCCGGAGATACATCATTCATTTCCTCAGCCAGCTTATCCCTGTAAGCCGGATCGTTTCTGAAGCCCTCACTTAAGAGCTTGTCCGACTTAATGGCTCCGAGGGCGGCGAAATAAGTATCCCTGACATTGTCTTTCACGGTTATCTGCCTGAAATAATCGGGATTATCCAGTATCTTCCAGGTAGATGCATCTTCCTTTGAAACACTGTCCGAATTATACAATATGCCTGTCACACCCCACATGTATCCGGCAGCGTATTCATTCCAGTGATGCCCATCTATCTCGTTATTTTCAAAAGTATCACGTATAAAAGGCGATACGTTTCGTATGTAATAATTGTCCTTCTTTTCCTCGTCAAAGAAATCAGCCGAATAAGGCACCAACATATCTTCCTCGAGGAGTTTCATGAACATATACTCCGAGGGAACCACCAGATCATATACATCCCCGAGAGTCAGCATATTATAGAGTTCCTCATTTGTGCCGAAACAGCTGTATTCTACCTTGACCTTCTGTCCGTAATTCTCGTAATACCAGGCTTCGAATTCCTCGTAAAGCGGGTCTGCGCCGTAGATATCGCCGCTCTCCAGTTCTATGGTCTCTTCCTCATCCCAGCCGCCTTCATCCACATATTCTTCCCAGTTGCATACCCTGAGTATCACGGTATCGTCCTCGGCCCTGACAGGAACAGTTCCTGACAGCAGTATAAACGGAAGGAGGGCAGAAAGTATTTTAAACTTTTTCATTGCCTCTTGCCTCCTTTCCCCTGCTGTTGGACGCAAAGGCTATGACCATAACTACCAGGAAGATCAGCGTTGAAAGTGCCCAGAGCGCAGTTTTGATCGAGGTCTGAGACCCCCTTGTAGCATTTACGACATAGGTGGAAATGGTATCGAAAGTGGCGGGCTTGGTATAGGTAGCCACAAAATAATCATCCAGTGAAAGAGTTACCGCCATTGCAAAGCCGGAAACCACACCGGGAAATATCTGGGGCAGGACCACATGCATCAGCGCATAAGACGGGGACGCTCCCAGATCCAGCGCCGCCTCGTACAGACTCGGATCCATCTGTGTAAGTTTAGGCCTTACCGCAAGATAAACAAAGGGCGCGCTTAAGGTGGTATGCCCTATGATAAGCGGAAGAAAACTGTCTTTGTTGAAGCCCAGCACCACTACCAGCAATATACAGAGTGAAAAGCCCGTCACAACATCGGCATTGATGACCGGTATCTGATTCACGGCCTCCATCACAGCTGCGGTCCTCTTCTTCGAATAATGAACTCCTATAGCTCCCAGGGTGCCGAAAACAGTGGCCAGCATAGCAGATCCAAGAGCAAGGGCAAGAGTACCCACTATCATCCCGGCCAGTTCCTCTGTAGTAAAGAGCGTATAGTAATTGTTGAACGAAAACTTTCCGCTGGCGCCGATATTGGCCGCATCGGTAAAACTGTATATTGCTATCAGCACTATCGGCAGATACATAAGGAAAAGTACAAGGAACAGGAATGCTTTTCCGATGAATCCTTTTTTCACAGAATGCTCCCTCCTCTCGTCTCTTCCTCCTTGCCCGAAGACAGCAGGGTAAATATGCAGATAAGCGCAAGCAGTATAAGCGAGATCATCGACCCGCCGTGCCAGTTATATGCAGAGAAATAGCTTCCTATCAGACTGCCCATTATGTAAGTGCTGTTATAGAGCATATCAAGAACCACATAATTGGTCATAGCCGGTAAGAATACCATGGAAATGCCGCTTATGACTCCCGGCATGGACAGAGGCAGTATCACTCTCATAAAAGTCTGCTTCCTGTCGGCTCCGAGATCCTGAGCTGCTTCCAAAAGGCTCAGATCCAGCTTTGAAAGGGTTGTATATATGGGAAGTATCATAAAGGGAAGAAAATCATAGGTCATGCCCACTACCGAATTGAGAAAAGGATAAAAGGCAAGATTTCCTTCTATAAGCGTAAGTATCTCCTTAAGCGCAGTAATGCGCAGGGTGAAATTGATCCACATGGGCATGATGAAGAGCATCATCAGCACTGACTTAAACTTAAGTTTTCCCATAGCCAATACATAAGCCACCGGATAAGCTATGCCCAGACAGATGCAGGTGGTCACAAAAGCCAGCACCAGACTGTATACAAGCGTACCCGTGGTATTGGGATCCCTGAAGAAGCCCGTCAGATTTTCAAACGTAAAATGTCCGCTGCCGTTCGTAAATGCATAATATACGATAACGATCAGCGGCGCTACCACAAAGAGAAACAGGAATATCCCGTACGGTATACCCAGGGATTTTCTTGAAATCGTCATTTTCATTTCTTTACGGCAAACCTCATCTTATCTTCCGGCATTATCAGCCCAACCGAGTCTCCCATGTTCCACAGGTACTCATCATCAACTACCAGGTCATGTCCGTGACCGGTCCTGACTACATAGCTGTAATGATCGCCTTTATATATAAGGTTGATGATATGCCCGCTGGTAAGTCCCGCATCCACATCATCACTCATCTCTATATCGCCGGGTTCTATTGATATCTGTATCTTCATGGCGGAAGTATCAAGCTTCGCGCCGGACTGGTCAACAAGTTCTCCGTCCTTTATGCTGCTGCCCGGTATCACGGCAGTAAGATTGCAATTAATGCTTTTCCCGTTATAATCAAGGGTGCTGCCATCAACTATCTCAGCTTCGAAACGGGTTGTATGATCCTCGGCTATCATGATATGTATACCGTCCGGATCCAGCTTCATCCCGACTTCGTCACCGACTTTGGATGCCTTGGTAGACTGTATCACCATCTCGTTCTTGCCCGATTCAACAGTTATCTCGTAATGTATTCCCTTAAAGATCACCGAAGTGACAACTCCGCTGACAGTTCCGTCTTCGGGCAAGGTAATGATCACATCTTCGGGACGCACTACCACATCCACAAGTGTTCCTTCATCCACATCATCCACACACTCAAATTCACCGCCGCAGAAGCGCACCTTCAGCTTCCCGGTCATAATGCCCTTGAATATGTTACTCTCTCCGATGAAATCGGCCACAAAAGCATTGGCCGGCTCGTTATAGATATCTTCGGGAATGCCGGTCTGCTGTATCTTTCCTTCCGACATGACTACGATCTTGTCGGACATGGTAAGGGCTTCCTCCTGGTCATGAGTGACATAGATAAAGGTGATGCCCAGCTGGTCATGCATGGCCTTGAGTTCCAGCTGCATCTCCTTACGCATCTTCAGATCCAGCGCTCCCAGAGGTTCATCCAGCAAGAGTATCTCCGGTTCGTTTACCAATGCCCTCGCTATGGCTATACGCTGCTGCTGGCCGCCGGAAAGAGTGGAGACACGGCGTTTCTCAAAGCCCTCCAGATCAACCATTTCCAGCACATGGGACACTTTGTGCCTCATCTCTTCTTCAGGCAGTTTCTTAAGCTTGAGCCCGAAAGCGATATTATCATAAATATTCATGTGGGGGAAAAGCGCATAACGCTGAAAGACCGTATTGATCGGTCTTAAGTTGGGCGGTATGTCCGTGATATCCTTTCCGTCCAGAAGTATCTGCCCTGAAGTGGGCATATCAAAACCCGCTATCATACGTAAGGTTGTGGTCTTACCGCAGCCCGAAGGCCCGAGCAGCGTCACAAACTCTCCTCTTGCTATATCGAGGTTCAGGTCACTGACAGCGATAAAACCATTGTCATCAAAACGTCTGGTAACGTTTATAAGCTCGATTATGTTATCCTTCATCACTTCTCCTAGAACAGCGGCTTGGTAAGTCTTGCCGTAACTGATTTATCTGTATACGGATTGTTCAGATCACCCTTGCCATACAGGAAGAACACGTCTGCCTCAACCTTGCTGAGCTTGGTAAATCTTATCTTCTTGAGCACCTGACCGCTAAGTGTGATCAGTTCAGGCTTCTCTATGCCTTCCCTTATCTGCTCTCTGAATACTACGTCTTTCTGGGTCTTACCTTCATCAAGGACTATCTCATATTTGAAAACGGCCCTGGATCCCTTTACCTGTTCATTCTTATCATTATCCCAGATATAACGGGTAACCTGGTCTGATGAGAATATCCAGTATTCGGTCTTATCCTTCTCGCTTGAAGAAACCGTCCAGGTTCCTGCCAGATTGTATTCATCGACTTCCTGGGTGGCAAACTTGTCGTAAACAAAATATCCCGCGCCGAACACAAAGGCCAGAAAGAAAATACCTATTATGATTCCGCCCCAGTCCTTTTTGTCTTCATCTTTCTTTTTCTGCTTTACCTTAACCGTTTTCATGACTTCTCCTCCTCTGTTTTATTATTCATTGATCTCTTCAATCCTCTGTCTTGCCTTATCTGCCAGATCGCTTTCCGGGAATACGCTCAGGAAATCGTTAAATATTTCCGATGCCTTCATAGTGTCCCCGCTTTCATAATATGCCACTCCGAGATAATACATCGCCCCGTCGTTGCTGTCATCATATTTATAGGCTTTTTCCAGGTTTTCTATGGCTTCGTCATAATCCATATCCCTGTAAGCCTGGATACCCGCCTCATAATATGCATCCGCTACCGAATCACCTATAAGTGTGTTGAGCAGGTTATACAGCTCCCTGTAATCTGAGGTAGCCTCATTATCAAGGTAATCCTCGGGTATCAGGGCGAGATACTTTTCAACCTCCACATCACTCTGGTTCTTATTAAGATATGCCGATGCGGCCGCCAGCAGATGATCATATACGTCCGTCACACCGTTACCGCCGGAGTATACGTTGAGGTCGGATTTCAGCCCCTGTATATTGCCTTCCAGCTGGGAAATCCTTGTCTGGAGTTCCACGATATCCGCATTCTTTGCGTCCAGCTGCTCTCCGTAGGAAACGATCTCTTCGTTATACTCTTCCCTGACCTTGCTTTCCCTGGCCGGCATCACTATAAAATATGTGGCAAAGACACCTATCACGATACCTATGGCTATCTGTATGAAAGCCGCCAGACCTAAAGGTTCCCGCCCGTTCATCGGCTGGATTATCACTTCATTACCGCTGGTCTTATATACGGCCGTTACTTCATCATTGGTCTTTTTCTTCTTTCTGCCGCCGGTACCGACTTCATCCAGCCCGAGTCTCTGCTCGCATTCCTTAAGATATCGCAGAGAATCGATGTCACCGCAGTCCGTATTCAATACTTTTCCCAGTTCTCTTCTGGCTTTTTCCCAGTCCTCTTTCTGCATGTGCAGCAGCGCCATTAAACGTCTTGCTTTCACATACTTGGGATTCATGCTGATGACCTTCTTCAACTGGATCATCGCAAGATCATAACTGCCCTGTCTGCACAGATCCAAAGCCACGTTATATTTATGTATCGTGGTGTTCATGGTCTCCAGACGTCCCTGGTTGGACTGTATGGTATTCATGTACTCTTCGGCGATATTCTTCTCGTGGCGGATATTGTTGCTGATGACCCACTCCGACAGGGCCGCCACGGATTCTCCGGTCTCATAATATACAAGCCCCAGGAGATTTCTTGCATCCACATGATTCTTATTGCATTTAAGAGCTTCCCTTAACATGCGGATTGCCCCGGTAAGATCCCTTACCGAAGCTCTTTCCAGGCCTTCGTTATAAAGCCTGTTCGCCGTGTACATTATCTTCTTATACCGCCGGACATCAGCCCCGCAGTTGGTACAGTAATCCAGCTCCGTCAGAGAACTTCCGCAGTTAAAACATTCCACTTCCCATTCTCCTATTCGCCGTCAGTCACGGGCATGGTATCATCATAGCCTTTGGTAAGGTCGATGAAAACGTCCGCAATATCGGTCAGATCCTGACCGTATATGGTTTTCTCCACATCCTCGATCTCTACGCTTTTATGAAATTTCTTAAGTTCTTCTTCAAATGTGATCATAAATTATACTATACAAAAATACCCTTTAAAAATCAATGTGAAACAAAGTGTTTCAGCCTGCTTTTTCTATATTCGCTATCTGTTCCTTAACCTGCGCCATCATTTTCTCATACTTCTCGAGTTTAGCGCGTTCCTCGGCCACCTTGCTCTCGGGCGCTTTGCTCATGAAACGCTCGTTGTTCAGCATGCCGTTTACCCTCTTGAGCTCGCCTTCAAGCCTCTCTTCTTCCTTCTTAAGACGTTCCAGTTCCTTAGCCGTATCCACAAGTTCTCCGAGAGGGATATAGATGTTGGCATGGGCGATCACGACAGATACCGCGTCTTCGCCTATACCGTTCCGGTCTGCCTGAGTCTTAAGCTCCGATGCATAAGCAAGTGTCTTGAAGAAATCGGCATTATTCTCAAATGCCTTTCTCATCTCTTCGCTTTCGGATACGACAAATACGCTTGCCTTCTTTGAAGGGGGCACGTTCATGCCGCTTCTTGCGTTTCTTATGCCGCGGATAGCTTCCTTGAGGATCTCTATCTGCTTCTCGTCCTCTTCAAAAGCCTTCTCCTCGGTATAAACCGGCCAGTCTGATACCATAATGGATTCTTCCTTATCCTGCAGGTTGCAGAATATCTCCTCGGTAATAAAAGGCATGTAGGGATGCAGGAGCTTAAGCGCATCGATGAGCACGCTTCTTAAGGTATACAGGGCCGCATTTCTGGATGCCTCGTTTTCTTTATCATAGAGCCTGGGTTTCACCATCTCTATATACCAGTCACAGAATTCATCCCAGATAAAGTCATATATCTTCTGTACCGCAACACCGAGTTCATACTTCTCCATATTCTCGGTAACATCCTTGATCAGACTGTTTACCTTGGAAAGTATCCACTTATCCGCAGGCTTAAGCTCCGAAGTCTCCGGTTTCTTAAGCTCGCCTTCCGGCATATACATGAGAATGAAGCGGGAAGCATTCCATATCTTGTTTGCAAAGTTTCTGTTGGCTTCCACTCTCTCTATATAGAAACGCATATCGTTTCCGGGCGCATTGCCGGTTACCAGGGTAAGTCTCAGCGCATCAGCGCCGTACTTATCGATGATCTCCAGCGGATCGATACCGTTGCCCAGGGATTTACTCATCTTTCTTCCCTGATCGTCGCGTACCAGTCCGTGGAAAAGCACGGTATGGAAAGGTCTTTCACCCATCTGCTCATAGCCGGAGAAGATCATCCTTATTACCCAGAAGAAGATGATATCGTAGCCTGTTACCAGCACATCGGTAGGATAGAAATACTTGAGTTCCGGAGTCTCCTCAGGCCAGCCGAGTGTTGAGAAAGGCCAGAGTGCCGAAGAAAACCAGGTATCCAGCGTATCCGGATCCTGAGTAAACTTATCACAGCCGCACTTCGGACACTTATCCGGTGCAGTCCTTGAAACAACTGTTTCACCGCACTTATCGCAGTAATATGCAGGTATCCTGTGTCCCCACCACAGCTGCCTGGAGATACACCAGTCTTTGATATTGTCGGTCCAGTTAAAATATGTCTTAGACAGATTGTCGGGAACAAGCCTGATCTCGCCATCCCTTACTGCCTTCTGGGCGGGCTTAATGAGCTCGTCCATCTTCACGAACCACTGTGCCTTCACCATAGGCTCTACCGTGGTCTTACATCTGTCATGGGTACCTACGTTATGTACGTGATCTTCTATCTTGACCAGAAGTCCCATCTCATCCAGTTCCTTGACAATGGCTGCCCTGGCTTCATAACGGTCCATGCCCTCGTACTTTCCGCCGTTGGCATTGATGGTGGCATTGTCATTTAATATATTGATTATGGGCAGATCGTGACGCTTGCCCACTTCAAAATCATTAGGGTCATGGCCCGGGGTGATCTTAACCACACCGGTACCGAATTCGCGGTCAACATACTCATCTGCCACTACAGGTATCTTTCTGTTCATCAGCGGAAGCATAAGGTTTTTGCCCACCAGATGCTTATATCTCTCATCCTCGGGATGTACGGCCACTGCAGTATCACCCAGCATGGTCTCGGGACGGGTAGTTGCAAATATCAGGTATTCACCGCTCTCCGTATCATCATCGTTTAAGATGGGGTATTTGATATGCCAGAAATGACCGGCCTGCTCCTCATAGTTAACTTCCGCGTCTGATATGGAGGTATTACATACCGGACACCAGTTGATTATCCTGGAACCCTTGTAGATCCAGCCCTTTTCATACATGCGGACAAAGACTTCGTTGACTGCCTTATTGCAGCCCTCATCCATGGTGAAACGCTCTCTCTCCCAGTCGCAGGAAGATCCCAGTTTCTTAAGCTGGTTGACTATGCGTCCGCCGTATTCCTTCTTCCACTCCCAGGCTCTCTTAAGGAAGCCCTCTCTGCCGAGATCCTCTTTCGTGACGCCTTCTTCCTTAAGTGTATTTATTATCCTTACCTCTGTAGCAATCGAGGCATGATCGGTCCCCGGCTGCCAGAGCGCGTTATAACCCTGCATCCTTTTGAAACGTATGAGTATGTCCTGCATGGTCTCATCCAGGGCATGTCCCATATGCAGCTGTCCCGTAATATTGGGGGGCGGAATGACGATGGTAAAGGGCTTTTTGCTCTCATCCACCTCGGCATGGAAGTAGTTCTTTTCCACCCATTTCTGATATAATCTGTCTTCTATCCCTTTTGGATCATAAGTTTTTGCAAGTTCTCTCATCTTTTGTCTCCCTGAATAATACACATGTAACTGAATTATGTTACCACATCTGCACTCTCTTGTCCATAATAAAATGGCTTATAAAATGAGTCTTATCAATCCCTCCGCATCGGTCGGAAGGCCTCCGGTCTCTTCCTGCTTCGTCACAACCTCCTCGCCTCTGACCTTCTGCATGCCGTAGCGCAGGAGTATCTCGGAGAGTGTACAGCGTATGGTGGAATCCTCGGCGCCGAATTCGACGGCAACCACCGTATGCTTTACTCCGGAGGCATCATAAACTTCAGCCGCGGATACCAGGCAGGCTCCGGCCATATAGGTAGTGCCGGTCTTTAAGCCCACGCATTCCGGCAGGTTATAGAGCACCGGATTGGTATTCTTTACTTCCCTTGAAAAGCTCTCCAGCCGCGCACTCTTCATCGAAGTGATCTCGGTGATCTGCGGATAAACCCCGAGTATGTGGCTCACCAGCAGGAACATGTCTTTGGCGCTCATGGTATTCTGCATCTTGGTTGCCGCCAGGGTATCGGTAAATACCGGCAATCCGTGGCAGTTATAGAAGCGGCAGCCCTCCGAAAGACCGAGTTCCGTCGCCTTTGCATTCATCCTTTCCACGAAAGCTTCCTCCGTCCCGGCTATATGCATTGCCAGTGTCAGCACGGATTCGTTGCTTGAAGGGAGAAGTGCGCCGGTCAGAAGGTCACGTACTGTTGCCTTCTCTCCGGCGGTCATTGCTATGACTCCGTCGCCGGTCTTTGAAAGCGCCTCGGCTTCCGGAGGTATGGTCACCTCCTCATCCATGTTAAGCTTTCCGCTGCTTATCTCGTCCATAAAAAGCAGATAACTCATCAGTTTCGTGGTACTGGCTATGGCTACCGGCAGGTCCTCCCTGTAAGATGCAAAAACCTCGCCCGTGGTCACATCTCCCACCAAAGCTCCGTCCACCTCGCTGAAAAAGCCCTCGGCATTAAGCCTGTCCATGTCCACTGTAAAGGGACTGCCGCTGTCAATATGCAGGGCATCCCCCTCGAACCACATATTTGTGTCCAGAAGCATTGCCAGATCGGTAATACTGACAAACAGATCCTGTACACCGCTCCCGTTCTTCCCGGTAAAGCAGGAATACTTCAGCATTTCGCCGTTCCTGGACAGCAGATTATTCTTCATGCCGCCTGTTTTGTACGGATCCTCGGCGCCTCCTGCTGCCGTAAAGCGTTCTCCTTCCCCGCCTCTGGAAACGTAAGCCTCAGCTGTATGTACATCAAAGGTCTGATCGGCATAGGTCACATTAAACTGTCTGCCGCTCCCGTTCATAGCATAAGCCATATCCCTGAGGGATACATATCTGTTATAAGCATAGGAATAATGGAGTGTTTTGACCACTCCGTTCTGCAGCGCGTCATCCACATATACCGGCAGATCCTCTATGATCTTATGATCATCCGCTCTTGATGCAAAAACCGGAAGCAGCGCCGCAGCGCATGCGAGAAGTGCCACTAAGCTCTTAAATATCTTTCCCATATATCCCAAAGCTCCTCATATACATGATCGCAGTATCTCATATCTTCCTCTTCCGGCTGTGAAAGATCCGGAATAAATATCGTTTCCATTCCCGCGGCCTTTGCCGAACGGACTCCGTTGGGCGAATCCTCAACGGCAACGGCTTCCCGGGGCTTTACCCCGGCAATTTCACAGGCCTTTAAATATACATCCGGATAGGGTTTTCCTCTTGATACGCTCTTGGTTGAGATCACCTTGCCCTCATCAAAATACAGTCCGGTATCCTCACTGTAACGTTTTATCCTGGTCAAAGGCGAGGCCGTAACTATATACCAGTCCGTTCCCTGCTCATCAAGCTTGGCAAGTATCTCTTTGGCGCCTTTTTTGGTCTTTATCGGATTCTCCAGCCTGTAGGCTTCCATTAAGCTCTTTCTTTTTTCCCGGATACTGTCGTAATCCTTTTCCCCGTATCTCTCATATAGAAAACTTTTTGCAAGTTCCCTGTCCAGACTCCTCATCTTAAGGGAATCCGTATAGCTCATTTCATGGCCTGCCGCCTTCATAGCTTCTATCCAAAATCTTGAATAAAGCGGTTCCGTATCTATCAGCACACCGTCCAGGTCGAAAAAAACTACTTTTGCCTTATCCATACACGCATTTCTCCCTCCGGCAGAGTTATCGCCAGCACGCTTTCGGATGCGGCATAAGCCGCTTCACTGCCATCCAGTATAAGCTTTCCTTTATCGGTCTCAAAGCGTCCTTCCTTTTCATATGCCTGTTTCAGTTCGGATATATCCGGCACCAGAGCAGGTCCGTATTCAGCCATATAGGAATCTATGCTCATACCGATTTTTTCTTCGATCCGTTCCCTTGCCGCATCCCTGTCATACTCACCCTCTCCCGCAGCTTTAAGTCTCAGGATTGCAAGCTCGGTAAAGGCATCGGCCAGGCTTCGTTGCGCTGTCTGCTGCGCAGCTTTAACACTCTCTTCATCAAGGCTTATGCTGTAGCTTCCTTCTTCCTTTACCGTCAATATCAGTCTGATATTGATAGCATTAAGCAGGGCTGACATATCTACCTGATCACCCATTACAGCGCCCTTTAGCCATTCCTGCCCCCTGCCGGCAGCCCCATCTGTCATATCAACTTCATAAATATAGCTTCCGGGCAGAAAGCTCTCCTGCAGCGGCCTTTTGTTTCTTAACCATAATAATGCAATAACACCCCCTCCCGCCAATATCAGCAGGAAGAGGGTGTTTAAGACAATCCTCTTGATCCTTCTTCTTTTTCTCTTATTCATCTTTCCATTTTCCAGAACTGCGCACTGTAGGGAGGCAGCTCACTGCCGCCGCCGAAATCATGCATATTGCCGCTGATCAGATCCAGCGCCTGGCCGCAGCCTGCATCAAAATGTGCCGTAAATGGCGCAGAATCCATATTTATGGCCACCAGCACTCTTTCATCATCGCATTTTCTCTCGAAAATACACTGCTTATTCTGAAGCAGCACATTCCTCATGCCGCCGTAATTCAGGGCCTTGCTGTTCTTCTTGGCCTCCGTGAGCTTCGCTATGTAGTCCGTCAGAGCGTTCCATTCAGGCTTGTCAAAACATGCTCTGAGCGCGGGATCTCCCTGACTCTTGTCCGCTCTGGTTCCCCACTCACTGCCGTAATAAACGCAGGGGATGCCCGGCATGCCGTATACCATTGCATATACTAAAGGCAGGCAGTTTTCATCCTGTATAATGGAAGCTATACGGCTCACATCATGATTATCAGCAAATGAAAGCAGATGCGCGCCGCGGCATACGGTCCAGTCTTCCGGTCCGAAAAGCCTCATAAGCGAATGCACTATCTCGAACATATTGCCGGAATTGAAAGCAGAATGAATGCCTTTATAGCACTGGTAATTGGTAAGGGAATGCAGATGCATCTCATTCAGCATCCTGCCATACTCACCATGCAATACCTCTCCTAAAAGGAAGAAATCCTGCTTAGCGGAATCGGTGTGTTCCCTGAGGCGTCTTAAGAATTCATGGTCAAGGCAATAAGCCACGTCAAGTCTCAGGCCGTCTATGTCAAATTCCTTTATCCAGCCGTCCACTGCCGAGAAGATATGCTGTATCACGTCTTCATTATGAAGATTCAGCTTGACCAGGTCATAGTTTCCTTCCCAGCCTTCATACCACAGACCGTCATTATAATTGGAATTGCCTCCGAAATCTATGCGCGCAAACCAATTTACATAAGGAGATGCCTCCCTGTTCTTAAGCACATCCTGAAAAGCCCAGAAACCGCGTCCCACATGGTTGAACACGCCGTCCAGCACTACTTTTATACCTTCTTTATGAAGTTCCTCACAGACTTTGGCAAAATCAGCGTTGCTGCCAAGTCTGGTGTCGATCTTTGTATAATCCCTGGTATTGTACCCATGGGTATCCGATTCGAACACCGGCGAAAAGTATATTGCATTAGCCCCCAGTTTCTTAATATGAGGTATCCAGTCAATAACCTTCAGTATCCTTGATTCTGCAACCCCGTCATTTTCAAATGGTGCCCCGCAGAATCCCAGCGGATATATCTGATAAAAAACACTTTCGTAAGCCCACATCCTTTTGTTCTCCTTTGTGCATGTTTAATAAATTCTTACCATGTTATTCTAGCAAATTTCCATCTATCCCGCAAGTATTTCCTTATCAAAACCAGAAGCCCTCAAGCGCAGCATTGAGATTCCTGCTTCCGACCACCGAAAAACCGCTCCATTCTCTCGGAAACATCCTCTGATATGACCTGTCCAGGAAGCGCTCATCCATAAGAAGCACTATACCCTTATCCTCTTCCGTTCTTATCACTCTTCCGGCAGCCTGCAATACCCTGTTCATTCCGGGTATCCTGTAGGCATAATCAAAACCTTTCTCGCCGAAGAACTCTTTAATGACCTCTTTTTCGAAACCTACCATCGGCATGCCCGTCCCTATGATGATGCTTCCTATCAGCGCATCCTCTCTCAGATCTATGCCCTCTGAAAAAATGCCACCCAAAACGCAAAATCCCACAAGAATTTTTGTCAAATCCTGATTTAACCCATCTGAAATAGCGTTTTCGGGTGACATAAATCGTGACAAAAATGATTCACGTTCTTCTTCGCTCATCTTCTCCTTCTGCAAAAGACACTCAATTTCTTCATTTTGAATCAAAAGTTTCTCAAAAGCGGCATAGAGCTTTTCCATGTAAGCAAAGGATGGTGAAAACACGATATAATTTCCCGGATTGACCTGTATCGTCTCGTATATGTGCATGGCCATATTGAGATACATATGCTCGCTTCTTTTACTGTACTTGCTGGTCACCTCACGGTCTACAAATACGCCTAATCTGCTTTTGTCAAATGCAGATTTAGCATACGCTTCGTAGTCATTTTCATTCCCGCCCAACAGTCTTTTAAAGTACTGTATAGGGAGCAAAGTTGCCGAAAAAAAGACCGCACTTACCCCCCTTTTCACACACTCTTCCAGGTTCTTTCCGGGGTTCACGCAGAACAAACGAATCAAAAAATGATTCTCTTCATTCAATTTGGCATATATTCTGTAGTTCTCATCCAGGCGTTCAAAGATAAGAAGAAAGTGTCCGAGCTTAAACCAGAATTCAAGAAGTTCTTCACGAAGGCCTGTATTTTCCTCTTCATCAAGAAACTGCATGCAGGAGGTGTTCAGTGCCTCAACGTAACCGACAAAGGTATCGACTTCGTCAAGGATCCTGGCATTTTCAGTCTCACGTTTTATCTTAAGCATCTCTCTGTTGCATTTATCCAGGTTTCTTATCAGTTTGGGTATCAGCGGCAGTCCCTTGACGAGCCTGTTCTTTCCGCCTTTCTTCCTTTCTTTATCCGGAGTTTCTCCTTCCCCGGCAAGAGACAGCATCGAGTGTTCCAGCAGTCTTTTCATCTCAAGGAAATCTTCCTTAATAAGTTCAGCGCTGTACATCTCCCTTCCGCGATCCACCAGATTGTGGGCCTCGTCTATCAGGAACACTGCCCCGCTGTTTCCACCGTCCCCGAAAAATCTCCTTAAATAGACGTGCGGATCAAATACATAATTATAATCACATATAATAAGATCGGAAAAAAGGCAGAGATCGAGGCTGAATTCGAAAGGGCAGATCTTATGTTCAGCCGCCACCCTGCTTATGGTCTCCCTGTCAAGTTCATCATAGAGAGTCAGTGCCTCATATATGGCATCATTAACTCTGTCAAAATGTCCCTTTGCCAGACTGCAGCTGTCCGGATTGCAATCGGTCTTATCATTTGCGCAGATCTTTTCCTTCGCCGTTATCACCGTTGCCTTCAGTTTCAGACCGTTCTTTCTTAAAATATCCAGTGTATTCTCCGCAACAGCCCTGGTTATGGTCCTGGCCGTCAGATAAAAGATCCTGTCCGTTTTACCCTCTCCCATGGTCTTCAAAGCCGGGAATATCGTGGAAATCGTTTTCCCTACTCCTGTAGGCGCTTCGAGAAACAGCTTCTTTTTCTCACTTATAGTCTGGTAAACATAGCTCACCAGCTGCTTCTGCCCTTCCCTGTATTCAAAGGGAAACTGCATCTCCTCTATAGACTTCTGCCTCAGCTGATGCCATTCAAAATTCCTGTCCGCCCATTTCTCATAATCCTTCATGAGCTTTTCAAACCAGTCTTTTATCTCTTCAAAACTGTATTCTTCGAAGAAATACTTAAGTTCCTCTGTCTCAACATTGCAGTAAGTCATCCTCACTCTGATAAACGGAAGCTTATTTCGAAGCGCATAGATAAAGGCATATACCTTTGCCTGAGCCAGATGAACCGGCACCGGTTCCTTGATCCTCTCAAGTTTACTATGAACAGTCTTTATCTCATCTATTGTTATCTGCGGGAATTCTTCATTTATCAAATACTGATTTAACGAAATCTGATTAGCCGTAAGGCTCGGTTCTTCCGTTTTTGAATTACTTTCGTCAATGATCCCGTCTGCTCTTCCTTCTATATGAACAACGTAATCATCACATATATGGTCATATTTCAGCATTACTTCAGCCGTATAACCTTCTCCCATGCTCCGCTGGATGATCCTGTGCAGCCTGCTCCCTTCCTGCATGGCCTTCTCCGGCGAAACAGTCCTTCTGTTATCTATATCTCCTGAACGAAAAATAAACTCCACCAGCTCTCTCACCGAAAGGCTGATCAGATATTTCTCCTTTTTCTCCTCATTAGCGCTCATGTCAACATAATAGCACCAGAACATACATTCTGCAAGCATATTTTGTAGCTGTCCGTTCCGGTCAACTACTAAATATTCCACACTTCTCTTACATACGCGGCGCCAAACACGATGACAGGGCTGACTAAGCCCTGTTTCATCGTTTTGGCTCCGCTTATTCTTCGAAAAAGACTATTAGTGTATATATAAAAATATTACGTAATATGCTTATGCACTCTCGTTATGTAAACCATATTTATGCACAATATATTATGTAAACTATTATATTATGTATACCAAATATAAACTATTTTACATACGCTGCAAAAACCGCTAATAATTCATTTATGTAAACTATCTTTTACATTTAATATTTATTTTATGTAAACTATTACTATTGCTATATATTCCAGATTTATACATAATTACTCTATTTTTATATATTTATTAAATTATGTATTATCATTAATTCCATAATCATTAGTCGTACCGCAATATCTTCGTTTGATCTTGCTAATAAATTATATATTATGTTAACTTTCTACTTAATAGGCTCTATCTCTCTCCATTTATCTTATGTAAACTGTTTTGTAAACCACTTATATTTTCCTGTGCATGACTTCTACTCTCGATATACTCGAACAGCATATATTTCTCACTAAGTCGCCCCTGTTTCGCCGTCGGTGCTTAACGAGACAATTTAATTGTCGAGTTTAGCACCGTTACGAGCGAAACCGGAGCGGGAGCGTGGCGACGTGTGAAAATATATGCTGTGAGTTACACGAAAAAAAACCATGCATCGAAATGCATGGTTTACAAAACAAGATTATGTCAGCTGAAATGGAGGGGGATCAGAGCGCTCCTTTGCCGCGTTCTCCGGTACGGATACGGATAGCATCCTCAACATTGATCACAAAGATCTTACCGTCACCGTAATTGCCGGTCCTTATTCCTTTAGATATTTTCTCTATCAGAGTTCCCGCTATGGAAGCATCAACAACAGTTTCAACTTTTATCATGGGCAGGAGCTGCACAGCCTTTTCCGGCTCATAATCCTCATAATGTCCTTTCTGGTTTCCGTACCCTTCCATATGGAGTATATTCAGTCCCGTAACACCAAATTCCTCAAGGATAGCCCTCAGCTCATTAAGTTTCTCGGTTCTGGTGATGATCTCCAGTTTTTTCATAATAAACCTCCCTATTTATTCTTCATCTATATTAATATATTCTTTGTCCTGTTCATTTTCGGCCGCCTTCTTTAAGGCTTCCTTCTTTTTTCTGAATTCCAGATCCCTGTCAAGGCTTTCTTTCTTCTTACCTGCTTCCCTGAACAGTTTATATGCCATTATGCCAAAGAAAGCGGTAAACGGAATCTGAAGGAATGCCAACAGACCGTATATAAGATCATGCTTCTCGGGCATAGCATTGGCATGTTCTTTGTAGATCAGGAAAAGATACCCTGCAAATAACAGAAGCATCAGGAGAGCAAGTATCACAAATACCACTCCCATTTTAATGCAGTGGCTGCGAATGCACCTGATATCTGCGAAATCTGCAGGTCTGTCACCCTTATCATAGACCTTCTTCCATATATGGCAGTTTAAGACCTGTCCCATATATTCCCAATCCTGATCTATCAGAGTCTTCATGTACATATGCTTCTGAAGACCAGTCACATCCACCACATATCTGACATATTCGCCTCTGCTTTCGGCAAACTTAAGGTACAAAAGTCCGCTTTGAGACAAAGGCTCAAGTATATATCCGTCAGATGCCATCTCTTCAAGAAAAAACTCCATGTCGGAAGGCGCAATATGCTTAAATGCCGCAAAATACTTCTTTATAAAAGCCATATTCCCCCTCCTTCTCTGATCATTCCATGATATTATACAAGATTCTTTTCCGTATCACAAGTATCAATAATAAATATCCTTCGTATATTTTTTTACAAAACCTGCTGCCTAATGTGGTATAATGGTGTGAGAGGCATGCAGATTCATACCAAATGGGTTCAACAACATATATTTAATAATCTGAACAATTCACCATAAGGAGGTTTCCATGATATCCGCAAAAAATCTTACTATGATATACGGCACCGATCACAAGGCTGTCGATGATGTATCCTTTGAAATAGGAAAAGGTGAGATCGTCGGCTTTGCGGGTCCCAACGGTGCCGGTAAAACTACCGTGATCAAAATGCTTACCGGTATATTAAAACCGGTTTCCGGCAGTGCCGTCATCAACGGCTATGATATAGTAAAGGAACCGCTTAAGGCAAAATCTTCCTTTGCTTATGTATCTGATAATCCGGATGTACTCCTGCAGCTTACCGGACTGGAATACATCAACTTCATAGCCGATGTATACAAAGTTCCTACCGAAGAAAGAGCTCCGAGGATCAAAGAATTCTCTGAACGTTTCGCAATTGCCGATGCCCTTGATACACCGATGCGGGAGTATTCCCACGGCATGCGGCAGAAGCTCATGGTCATCGCAGCCCTCATACATGAGCCTCCCGTATGGATACTCGATGAACCGATGACCGGCCTGGATCCCAGTGCCGCTTTCGAATTAAAGCAGATGATGCGTGAACATGCCGCAAAAGGCAACTGTGTCCTCTTTTCAACCCATGTGCTGGAAGTAGCCGAGAAGCTCTGTGATCATATCATGATAATCAATCATGGCCGTTCTATCTATCAGGGCACAGTTGAAGAACTCGAAGCAAGTTATCCCGGCAAAGACCTTGAGTCTGTTTTCCTCGAACTTATCAGTTATAAAAAGAGTGATGAAACGGAGGCTTGATTTTAATATGTCAAATGTTAAATACCTCTTTAATATATACAATAAGAACTTCGAAATGCCCCTGCCTAAGAAAGGCTTCAAGGCAACTGCCTATACGGCTCTTGCCATTATCGCCATCACCTGCATCATAGTCCCCTGCTGTCTGATAGTCGGCTTTATCACCAACATTATGTCTCAGGCAATGATGCTGGAAGGTTCCAAGACCGGAGCCCTGATGTCCGAAATACACATTATGTCGGTCTTTTCTTTGGTATTCGGTCTTTTCGTGATCTTCAACGTACTCTATTTTTCCTCGGACCGTGAGCATCTTGTCACCCTTCCGATCACTCCGACAGAACTGCTTGCCGCCAAATTCAGGCACACCTACTTTGCCGAAAGTCTTATGGAGTTCCTTGTGATCCTCTCAATGTTCATAGGATACTTCATTGCCTGCGTAAGCAACTACCAAACGATCCGTTCCTTCGGTCTCATTTCCATACTTCTTGCACTGATCGGAACCTTTGTTACTCCCCTGCTTCCGTTGGTTTACTGCGCGATTATAAGCATGTTATTGATGGCTTTACTTAAAAATGTCAAGAACGCGAAGATCTTTTCCCACGTTTCCGATTTCTTTCTTCTGCTTTTCGTCGGACTCTTTCTTCTCTCCTTTAAGGATTCCGGCGGAATCACTGTAAACAACTATATTGAATCTCTTCTTGCAGAAAATAACCTTTTCTTCCGTATATGCAACATTTTGTTCTTCACAGTGCCTCTGCTCTGCAAGGCAATGGAAGCTGAAAGCCTGTTACTTGCTCTATTATATCTGATAGCAAATGTAATACCCGTATGCCTTATGCTTCTTATCGGAAAGTATCTGTATCAGGAAGGACTCTATACTGCAGCATCCCTGGGAAGCAGTCACAAACAGGCTGACGTCAATAAATTAAATATGAAATTAACTTCTGTTTTCAGCGCATGTTTTCATAAAGAACTTAAAGTCCTGCTCAGGACCAAAGCCTATTCCAATAACTGTGTCTATATCAATCTGCTCTGGCCCATAGGAGTATTTCTCTTCTTTAGCTTAAGCTCCAAAAACGAAAACGTTCAGAGATTCAGGGAACTGTATGGCAACCCCTCATATCCCAGGGCTGCCCTTATAATGATGCTGATCGTTATTGCTGTTTCCTTTATAGCCTCGGCCTTAAACACCCTGGCTTCCACCGCTTTTTCACGGGAAGGCGCCCATGTGGACCTTATCAAATACATACCGGTGCCTTACAGCACCCAGCTGAATGCCAAGATCCTTACCGCGATAGTCTTTACTTACCCTTCTTTGCTGCTGTCGATAGTAGTAGCCTCTTATTTTCTTAATTTTGACTTCCTGACCGGCCTGACATATGCCTTAACAGCCCTGCTGGCCATGACCATCTGCATCGTAACCGGTCTGGCAATGGACTCGGCAGCTCCCTATACAGTCTGGTCAGACGAATACAGCGCCCTCAGGGGCAACCTGAACAGCTTCTTCAACATGGCAGTCTCCATGCTGGTAGCTTTCCTGCTCTGCGCCCTGATATTCCTTCTGTTTGAACTAACCCCGGCCTCTTTATCTGCAGTAACCATACTGGTTCTTGTCATACTGACCATAGCATCTATTCTTGCAATCACCTTCGGCCGCAGGATCATAATAGACAATATGAAAGAACTCTATTGATCATCTCACAACCGTCTTATGCAAAGATCTATCCCAACGCAAGACTGTGTGAAGCCGCCGGTGCTTAACGAGCATGAGTCCAAGGGACGAAATGCGAGTTTAGCACCGTTGCGAGCTGAACCCAAGCGAAAGCGGGTCTTGCGTGGGATGATCTTTGCGTATTGACGTTAGCGCTGAACCCAAGCATATGCTATAAAATAAGCCCTGCAATCGAAGATTGCAGGGCTTGTATCTCTTATGTACGTCGATAGGATCAATGATGGAACAGTCTGATTCCTGTGAAGCACATGGTCATTCCGAGTTTGTTGCAGGCGTCGATGACATCCTGATCACGCTTGGAGCCGCCGGGCTGTGCAACGTATTTTACGCCGGAACGCCCTGCTCTTTCGATATTGTCGGAGAAGGGGAAGAATGCATCGGAGCCAAGGGCCACGTCTGTGGCCTGTGCAAGCCAGGCTTTCTTTTCTTCGGTGGTAAACACTTCAGGCTTTTCGGTAAAGATATTCTGCCATTTTCCTTCAGCGAGTACATCCATGTAGTCTTCTCCGATGTAGAGATCTATGGAATTGTCACGATCTGCCCGGCTTATCCCCGGTACGAATTTAAGATCCAGCACCTTCGGGCACTGTCTTAAGAGCCAGTTATCTGCCTTGCTGCCTGCCAGTCTGGTGCAGTGGATCCTTGACTGCTGGCCGGCGCCGATTCCTATCGCCTGTCCGCCTTTAGCGTAGCATACAGAGTTGGACTGGGTATACTTAAGGGTTATGAGCGCGATGAGCAGGTCTATCTCTGCCTGCTTGGGCAGGTTCTTACTCTCGGTCACGATGTTGGCAAGAAGCTCGCTGTTAATGGGGAGTTCGTTACGCCCCTGCTCGAAGGTAATGCCGAATACATCCTTATGCTCTATAGGCTGCGGCCTGTATTCCGGATCTATCTTGATTACGTTGTATGCGCCCTTTTTCTTTCCTTTCAGTAACTCAAGCGCTTCGGGCTCGTATCCCGGAGCTATTATACCGTCGGAAACCTCGGGCTTGATCAGCTTTGCGGTAGCCACATCGCATACATCGGAAAGAGATATGAAATCACCGAAGGAAGACATACGGTCAGCGCCTCTGGCTCTCGCATAAGCGCAGGCAAGAGGTGACAGTTCTGCATCTTCAGGCACAAAGTATATCTTCTTCATAACATCGTCAAGCTCTATGCCCACAGCGGCGCCCGCCGGTGATACATGCTTGAATGACGCAGCAGCGGGAAGTCCCGTGGCAGCCTTAAGTTCGCGCACCAGCTGCCAGCCGTTGAAAGCATCCATAAAGTTGATGTATCCGGGCTTACCGTTCAGTACCTCTATAGGCAGCTCGCGTCCGTCATTAACAAAGATCTTTGACGGTTTCTGATTGGGGTTACATCCGTATTTTAATTCCAGTTCCTTCATTGTCCGATAATCCTCCGTTTATTTATTCTTGTTTACGATCCTGGTCTCATACTCTCCCGTCGCTATATCAATGTAACGAACGAAAAGTGAGACTTTATTCTCTTCATTCAGAGCATCCCAGAGCAGCTTTGTCATCTCATCGATGTCCTCGGTAGTTATGCCTATCAGCTCAGGCTCACCTTCGAAAGAAGGAAGCGGATTTCCGTCGCCCATATATGTATGAATAAATCTGCCCTCTCCGCTGACCGGGGTCTCATATGCGAATGTATAGCGGTTGCATGAAGAAGCATCTCCCTGGTTACTCTTTAAGATAGACATCGCGTAACTGTATTTCCCGGATTCTATGTGCATGATACCGGATATCCTCGGAGTCAGGTTCGGCGCATCGGGCTCAAACTCACGGCTGCGCAGGGACTGCTCAAAGGTCAGCTGCTTATCCATTCCTTCATATATGGTATCCGTCTGGTCACCGTTGGTCACGATGGTCTTGTTTCCGAGCACCCGTACCGGTGCATAAATGATCAGGCTCGGATCAGACAGTTTGGCGGGATCAAAAGCCTGGGTCCTGATGCCTTCACCGTCTTCTACAAATACACGGTTGCGGCTGTTCTCGCTTCTGCCCATGATAAAATACGCGGTAACGGCATATTTTCCGCCGGGTGTTTTTCCCAGAATGATGCCTCTTCCGGGATAGGCATTGTTTCTCAGCAGCTCGGAAATGTCATTTTTCTTCATACCTTTTCTCCTTTTGTTTTGTGGCGGCACGAACGCCGCATGATCTGTTCCACGGTTCCCGATATAGATATTATGTCACTGAAAAATAAAAAACCGCCGGGGAACCTGCAGTACCCAGACGGTCGGTTTCTTCTTTCAAAGATATGCTTCACGTGGTAAACTCCACTAACCCGAACACCGGGTATCCCGTCAGTCACATATCTGTTTTTAATAAATACATTCTAACCTAAGCCTGCCGAAAAAGCAAGCATTACTCCATCTTTTTCAGTTCGGATAATCCTATCGGAAGCGCCAGCGCCACCGCACATATATCCGCCACTGTCTGTGTTATCTCCACGCCGGTAAGCCCGAAGAGCTTCGGCAATATCAAGATGGCCGGGATAAAAAATATTCCGTTCCTGGCCGACGAAGTTATGGAAGCCTTCACGCCCCGCCCTATGGATTGCAGCATCATGTTAGTGATGACCGTCACCGCAAGCAGCGGCAGCGCCACGGCCTGGCATCTTAAGGCCACCCGTCCTACCGCCACCACCGCATCATCATCACGAAATACCCTGACGATCTGCGGCGCGAAAACAAAACATGCTGCTCCGGCCAGTGTCAGAAACAGGGTTCCCCATTTCACACAGAAGGCAAACCCTTCCTTTACTCTCTTTGTCAGACCGGCGCCGTAATTAAAGGAGCAGACCGGCTGATAGCCCTGCCCGAAACCAATGAGCGCCGAGCTTACCAGCATCATTACTCTTGTCACTATGCTCATACCGGCTATAGCCTCATCGGCACCGAGGCTTCCTGCGCTACGGTTTAACAGTATGGTCGCAATGGCTGCCAATCCCTGTCTGAACAGCGAAGGCGCGCCGCCATTGATTATCTCCCTGATATAATAGCCGTTTATCTTTATCCGGCTTGCTTTTATCCTGATATTCTCGCCTTTTCCCGCGCCTATCAGCAGTATGCAGAAACTCATTATCTGTCCGGATATCGTCGCTATGGCTGCTCCGCGCACGCCCATGTCAAAGACAAAGATCAGCAGCGGATCCAGTCCCATATTGATTACCGCACCGGCCATCAGACCAACCATGGCGTAGACAGCAGCCCCCTGGAAACGCAGCTGGTTATTGATAACAAACTGTCCCATGGTAAAAGGCGCGCCCAGAAGGATTATGCCCGCATACGCAGCTGTCATGCGAAGAGTTTCGGCGCTCACGTCATCAGTCGCCAGAAAACTTACAATGGGATTTATTGCGATATTACCGATAAGCGCAAACAATGTGCCTGATATAAGCGCCAGAGCAAAGCCCGTCGAGGCCATTTCATTTGCCTTATCCTTCTCTCCTGCTCCGAGCATACGAGAAAGGAAATTGCCCGATCCGTGACCAAAGAAAAAGCCGATAGCCTGTATCACGGCCATCAGCGGAAATACGATACCGACTGCTGCGGTAGCCTGGGTCCCGGCTCCCGGTATCTGCCCTACGAAGTAAGTATCTGCGGCATTGTATATCCCCGTTACCAGCATGCTTATTATAGTAGGTATCGACAGTTTAACTATAAGCTCGGGGACCGGCGTCCCCGTCAGGTATTCGTATCTGTCCTTTTTATCCGCTGCCAAGAAACTTACTCCATTATCTTTTTTATTGCTTCAAAACTCTCAAGGCTTATAACATGCTCTATCCTGCATGCATCGGCTTCCGCCGTCTCGGGATTTACCCCCAGCGATATCAGCCACCCTGCGATGGTCGTATGTCTGTCATAAACATCTTCCGCTATCTTTTTGCCGCTTTCGGTCAGACAGATGAAGCCCTGCTCCGAAACAGCGATCAGGCCCTTTTCCCGCAGGTTCTTCATGGCAATGGAAACACTGGATTTCCTGAATCCCATCTCCGCAGCTATATCGACTCCGCGAACTACCGGAAGCCTTTTCCCCAATATGAGTATCGTTTCCAGATAGTCCTCAGCTGATTCGTTCGATCTCATCACGTACTCCTTAATTCATCAGCCTCTGTGTCCGCCGCCATGGCTTCCGCCGCCACCGCCGCCACCGCCGCCACCGCCGCCGGAGGATCTGGGGCTGTAGGTCTTGGTGGTATTGGTCAGTATCATCCTGGGATCACGCACGCTCATCTCTGCCTGAATGGATCTCAGTACTTCAGCATCCGAAACCTTTCTCGGACTGTTGGTAATCCTTACTATCACGAAATTCACCAGCACAGCAAGAATAAGCGCTAAAAGCGCACTGGTTATATACTTCATGGGCTGGGCGATCTTGAGTCCGTCAAGGGCATTCAGACACTGGGTGAGCGCCACGTCAAGATAGCCGTAGAACTTCCATTCATACTCATAACCTTCGCGGCTTATGGTCTTCTTGGTATCGTTGATCGCGTTATCAGCGATGGTATTGGCAATGGAAACGCTGATAGTCTTATAAACAACGCTGCCCGGTTCATAGGATTCTATCCACAGCGTACAGCCGCCTTCAAGGTCGCTGTCCAGCACCACCGCAGCTACCAGACCTGTTTCCATCCCATACAGGGCTTCATAAAAACTCTTTGCTATAGCCCTGGAAGTGTTATCGTCAGCATATCCGCTTGCAACGGTAGTCATACCCAGCGCATTACCGTATGCGGTAAGTCCCTTAAGAGTCTCTCTCAAATCCTTTTCATTCTTACTGTCTATGACTCCCGCGCCATCATAAAATGCAGCGGTATAACCCGTCTCATCATTCCTGTATTCCCAGACTTCCTCTTCCTCTTCGGCCATAACAGGAAGATTCCGGCAGAAGATCATGAATATTACCATAAGTCCCGCAAAGCGCTTCATTATCTTACGCATTGAAATCCCCTCCTCTCCTGTTAAGCTGAGGCAGGGGCCTCGTAGTCAGCATATTGTATTCCGTCAGAGCGAATATCTGCCCCAGCACTATGGCTGCCAGCAGAAGTATCACGCCTATATAATACACCAGGTCTTCGCTGGGATCTGCCAGCACGATAAAGGCTCCGGCGATGGAGACCGCCACTGTCATGATGTAGCTGATCAGCAGCTTCATCCCTCCGCTTGCCCCCTTTGACTTGCTCATGCCGTAGAAGACCGAGATCGCTATGGATAAAGCAAACACCAGCGCAACCATACGGGCATTCAGCGCACTGATCAGCAGCGGTGCAACTACGGTTCCGATGCTGAATAAGAAATATACTCCTACAGCTATGCTCTTCTTACTGCTGCTCTTGACTCCTCCGGCCTGGGGCTGTCCGCTCTTCTTTATCTTACTTAAGGCCTCTGCATAAGCCAGCTTGTTATTCTTGCTTAAAAAGCCCAGGTCTTCGCTTCTCGTATCTCTTTTCCTTACCTGATTCACCGTGCTGTTAAGCAGCAGGGTGCATACCAGCGCTATCAGCAATGATACGCACATCAGTACCTTGGGTGTCATGGCAGGCAATAGCAGTAAGAGTGCAAAGATCGGAAGTGCCGTGATCAGAGAGAATAGTAAGAATTTCTTATTATCCACCGGCAGATCCGCAACTATATTGCCGTTCTGACCGTTCACCACCGCATAGGCAACACGGTCATTATTCCTGTATGCCAGGAACCATACCGGGAAGAAGGAGAGCTCAACGCCCTTGCCGTTCCTGTTTGAAAGAATGGGTCCTATAGTCTTTTTGCTTGCCGGGTTAAGAGTTGCTCCGGTAAAGCATTTCCTGTTTTCGATCTCCGAATATATCTGCTCCCTTGCAAAATCCTTTGCCGGATCCACATATATGCCGTAATCCACATCCTGCATATCCGCATAGAAGCCGCTCAGATATGAGGCCTGGAATCCAACCAGTTCCCTCACATTAAAAGGTGCTATTCCCTTGCTGAAATAATCATCGAAATTAGCTGAAGCGTCATAAGATATGCCGCCGAAAAAAGAATCCACATAACAGCTGCATCTGTAATGCTCTGTAAAAATATAATCGCCGCGCCTGTGGCTGTGTTCCGCAGTAAGATTGACCTGACCGTTGTATCCCACATCATACAGCCAGTAAGGCATGTAGATACCTCTGAATTGTTCCAGATGTCCCGGATCCCTCATGTCTGAAGGCAGGAAAAAGGCTTTTTTGATATGCTCCGCATATGCCTGCTTGCACTGATCCTTGCCTATCTTGAAAGGAAGCACGTATTTAGGCTGGTGCATACGGCTCATCCTGGAGTTCAGCATATGCTGCGCGCCGCAGTAATTGCAGAAACCGTTTACCGATTCCTCGGTTGAATAGATACTGCCTCCGCACTGGGGGCAGGTATACTGTATAACATCGAAATACGGCACCTCTTCGGGCTGTGCAAAAGCTCCCGCCAGGGCTTCCCCTTGAGGTGAAGCTGTCGCCTGGGGCTGTGCATAATCCACTGCCTGATCTGCCCCGTCAAATTGAGCCGATGCGAGACTGTCAGTACTGAAAGTCTGCTCCTCGGCAGCTCCCGCGCCGTTAAAGATCGCCGGATCAAACAAGCTTCCGCAGAATCCGCACTTCAGCTTCTGAGTCGCTATGTCAAATACAAGTTCTCCCGAACAATTTGGACACTGCTGCATCTCTTACCCCCTATCTGCCATTTAACTGTTATTTGCTGCCAAACCTCATTAATGCGCAGACTGCCGTGCTTCCGTCTTCCTTTACCACCAGCACCCTGTATGCATCATCTTCCTGCTTTTTGTATATTTTCAGTTTCTCGCCGTACATGCACTGTTTCTTATAATGTATCTCCATTTCCTTCAGCGTCTGCTTTTCGTAAAACTCCGCATCAAAAGCATTCTGCATCATCGGCATGTAATTAAGATTATTGACATGGTTGTTATTGTCCAGATCCGAATATCTCACCACATGTTCATATACAAACTCTGCGCCCTCGGTATCATCGCTTATCCTGTCAAACTCTGCGCCCTCAACCTTCCTGTCCAGAGCAAGTTCCCTGTCAAAACCGATAACGGAAGGTCTCACTATCCGCAGCTTTTCCATGTCCATAAGGCAGCTTTCCAGTCTTCCTTCCGCCAGCAAGCGCCCCTTTTCTTTTATCTCAAGATTGAAGATCACCGCCGCGGGATGCCTGTTCTTCTCTATCCAGCAGTCTATATCAAGCGGTGAATCATAGAGGGTTCTCGAATGCATGACCATATGATACTTGAGCAGCAGCCAGCCCACTCCGTATTTTTCATGGACAGCAATATTGTCCCAGTCGTATACATGCATATAGCCGCTTGCAGCATCCTGGAAATATTCCAGATAAGCTTTCATTCCTATGTATCCGTCCGCATCCGCTTCCCTGAACTGTTGGTCCTTAACGGATCTGAATATTCTGTCTTCCATCATCAATCCTGTCCCATGGCCTCGGTGTAGAATGTCGTGTAATCCCTTCTCCCCTCTTCGGTGAAAGCTATGGCTGAACGGGGATGCTGGTTCATCAGACCCGTGAAATAATACTGCAGGTCATAGCCCCACTTTGCTCCGCTCTCCCTTACTTCATCCATATGCTTCTCGATGAACTGGATAACGGGAAAGATATTATACTTGGGATTCCTTAAGAAACCGATAAGATTCTCCATGAAGCAATTGCCGGCGCCTCTGCCCATTCCGCTGTAGGTGGCATCCAGCCAGTTAACTCCGTCACCAACCGCCTCAATTGTATTTGCAAAAGCCAGCTGCTGGTTGTTATGCGCATGCATTCCCAGCTGCTTGCCGTACTTATCCGCATATTCCATATAGAGATGGGCTATACGGGCTATCTGCTCGGGGAAGAGGGAACCATAGCTGTCAACGATATAGATCACGTCAACCGGTGACTGTCCGAGGGTATCCAGAGCATAACGTATATCTCCCTCCTGGGCATTTGAGATGGCCATGATATTGCAGCTGACCTCATAACCCTTCTTCTTTGCATCCTCTATCATCTCCACTGCTGCCGGTATCTGATGTATATAGCAGGCCACACGGATCAGATCCAGCGGACTCTCGTCACAGGGCAGTATGTCTTTTCTGAAATCACATCTTCCGACATCCGCCATAACGCCAAGTTTAAGCCCGGTATCTTTGTTGTCACCTATGACCTTGCGTATCTCTTCGTCATCGGAAAACTTCCATTTTCCGAACTTTTCCACATCAAACATTTCTTTGGAAGCTTTATAACCTACTTCCATATAATCAACGCCGGCCTTTATATTTGCCAGATAAAGCGCCTTGACAAACTCATCCGAAAAAGCAAAATTGTTTACCAGACCGCCATCTCTCATGGTCGCGTCCAGCAGCTTGATACTCTCCCTGTATCCCAGTAACTTCGATAACTCTTTCATTTCTTTCCTCCGATAAATACATTTTTAGCGGGTACCGTCTTTCTCTCTCCGTCGATCATTATTCCCATATAACGCACTCCGCTGATCAGCACATTGCTGTTTACTACCATACAGGCTTTTTCTTCTCCGGTCGTCTCTTCCAGGTATACAGCCTCCACCGGTTTTGCTTCCTGCATCTTTATATCCTCCCTCGCGTAAAAACGCCAAAAAGATTATACTACTTTTCCTATGTAATTCCAACCTATTTTTCTAAGGCTTCTCCCCGCAATACTTCATCAATACCGCATAACATTCGTTTATCTTCTTGCACATTTCCTCCGACCCCTCCGGATTATCCGGATGATACTTCTTTAAGAGCATATTCCTCTTGCTCTTTATCTCAGCCTCATCATAAGGATATTTCACCATGAAGATGGTCTCGGCTTCCTCCCTGGCGCTGTCGGCCTTTATGCTCTTCTTTTCGGAAGCGCCCTTTCCTTCATAAGTTTTCTTTGAGCCGCTGCCCTCTGTTTTACCGTTCCCCGCAGCTTTCCTCCGCGAGTACTCTCTGCGGCGTTTTCTCCATTCTTCTTCTCTTCTGTATTTTTCTCTCTCTTTCTCCTGCTTTGCTTTGCCGGCTGCTTCCTTCCACCTGCGGAAATACTCATCTTCCCCGCCGGCAGCGGCATTGCCCTGTCCGCGCTTTTCAGTATTGCTCTGCTCCTGTCCGGCCTGCTTTCCTTCAGCTTTCTTAGCCGCTTTTCCCCAGCCTGCTGCCTGTCTGTGTTTTTCAAACACGGTATGGAAAGGTTTAAACAACCGGGCCATTACATCCAGTATCTTATCCCTTTCATCAAAAAGTTTAAAATAAATGTAGAAGAAGCCGACAGCCATTGCGCCACCGCCGAAGATCAGCACATAGAAATTCTTCCTGATAGCAAAGAGCAGCACTCCGAGAACAGGCAACAATAAAATAAGCAGGATGGCTCTTACCCTTTCGGGTTTCTGCTTAAGCCTCCCTGCTTCCAGGTACAGCTCCCTTCCGGGAGCTGTCAGTACCATCTGCAATATGTGCACCCACTGCCCTTTTTTCAATATCTCTTATCTCCCATGAATGAGATTACCACCAGACTTGCTCCGGTGTGGGTACCTATCATCGGTCCCACATTGCTCATGAGGAAATTTTTATATCCAAGTTCCTTCTCTACCAGCTCCTTCACATATTCCGCATCCTCCGGAACATTGCCGTGGCAGATCATCACCATATCATTGTTCTCCGGGTAAGCGGTGGCTTTGTGTTCCTGCATTGCTTCCACCAGATATGCAAGTGATTTCTTCCTGCCCCTTAATTTCTTGGGTACCACCAGCTTACCGTTATCATCAATTATCAGATAAGGTTTAACCGATGCAAGTGTTCCTATCACCGCGCTGGCCTTGGATACTCTTCCGCCTCTCCAGAGATCAAAAAGATTATCAACCGTAAATGCCAGAAGGAAATGGAGTTTGTTATCTTCTACCCACTGCGCTGTCTCTTCCAGGCTCTTACCTTCGTTTCGCATCCTTACTGCATGCCATACCATATGTCCCTGTCCAAGTGAAGCCGACTGGGTATCAACAACGATTATCTTCTTATCGGGATGATTCTCCAGCACCTCGGAAACACCGTTTTTCACGCTTCCTACGGTTCCGGACAGTCCCGATGCTATGCCCAGATACAGAAATTCATCAGCTTCATCTATATGTTCTTCGAAATATTCTCTCGCCTGCTCGGGATTAACCTGTGACGTAGATGGCTTTGCTCCTTCGGAAAGCATGCCGTAGAACTCCGCCGCGCTCATCTCCACGTCCTTGCCGTTTATCACCTTGCCATCCAGTATGGTGCTCAGATATATACAGCCAACATTATTTTCCTGCAGCCATTCCTTAGGCAGATCCGATCCGTTATCCGTTATGATCTTATACATTCCGTTTCTCCTTCGTGGTAATTATTTCAATTTAATGTAGTATTGAAAACCACATACATCCTAACAGACCTAACCCTGTTTGTCCACTAATTTTTTTATCGGCTTGTCCGTCCCCCCGATAAAGTGATAAAATATACTTGTGTTTACAGATTTATTCGATAAACTTACGCTCTTTTTCATGTCCCTCTTCGGGGGCCGTCTTTCTCATACCCTGACGCACAAACAGTATGTGAATAATATGGCCTCCTGGGCAGAGCACCTGGCCCTGCATCCCTCGGATACTCTGGAAGACCAAAGTCTTATTCCCGGTATTTCCTATGGCCGCACATCCCGCTTAAACGAACGCCTCTTCCTGAATGGCCGCCCTCTTAACGCATCCGAGAATGCCTGCGAAGTCATTGCGGTATGGCACGCGCTTAAGTACCTCGGACATGAGCTTCCCTTTCCTGCGCTCTTAAGGCATTTTTCAAAGAAGGGGATCTGCGCAGGCGGACTGTTCGGGACTTCTCCCGGGCAGCTTGTCCGCTTCTTTAAGGAACGCGGCTTTGATACGGAAGTGCTGAAAGGCTCCGCCATTACTCCTGTTCTTCTTGAGCAGAAAGAAGCCACGGTGAAGCTGTGCATACTTACAAGCTTTAACCGCGGACATGATCCCTTTCATATGATACACACCATGTGCCTGACCAAAGAGTCCGGCTACTGGATCCGCCATAATGACAAAGGCGCCAGAAAGTGCGCTTCACTTTCCGACGCCGTCTTTTCTTATAATTCTTCTCTTTCTTCTCCTCTGCAGCTGATCTTATTTAAAGTATGACACCGCATCCGTAAGTTCTGCCGAGAGTCCGTTCATCTCATTGGCATTGTCGGATACCATGCTTACATTGCCTGATACGCTCTGTATCGAAGCCGCCACTTCTTCATTGGTAGCTGAAGTCTCCTCCGAAATAGCGGACAGATCGCTGACAGCGTTCATTATCGTATCTTTTATGGCTGCCAGCTGACCGGTCACTTCCGATACGGAAGCTATCTCGTCAACGGAGCCCCTGATATCCCTGTCCAGATTGCTGAACTTCTCCTGGGTTACTTCCAGCAGTTCCTTCTCCTCGGCGATCAGTTCTTTCACCTTCTGCGCCTGATCCACGCACTTGGTTGAAGATGCGCCGATCTCCGCCACGATATCCTTTATCTGATTTGCGGATACATCCGACTGCTCCGCCAGAGCCTTTATCTCGCTTGCCACCACAGCAAAGCCTCTTCCCGCTTCGCCCGCCCTTGCCGCTTCTATACTTGCATTAAGTGAGAGCAGGTTGGTCTGTGAGGCTATGCCGGTGATCAGTTCCACCATTTCGTTGATCTTGGATATAGCTTCATTAGTTGCATTTATGCGTCCCGAAATATCTTCCACAGCCTCTGAGGAGCGTGCGGAAGAGTTGATGACCTTTCCAATGCAATCAGCAGCATCGCTGTTGGCATCTGACATGGCCTTTGCATTTGCGTTGAGATTATTTACATTCTCAACGGCCTGCCCGATAATCTCACCCATGTTGGTCATGTTGTCGCTTATATCCTGAACGCTTCCCGCCATGCTCATGGTAGTCTGTGTCAGCGCCTGCATGGACTCGGCTATCTGAGAAGTCGAATCCGACGCATCCGTTGCCATCTCCGTGGTATTCTTTATGTTTCCGTTCAGCGTCTCGGCCGACTGCCTTATCTTTCCTGTTACTTCCTGCAGCACTTCCCCCAGCTTTTCAGCCGAGTCGATTATCTTATAGGTTTCCGTTACGTTTGTCTTCTCATTGACCTTTATATCAGTCCTGCCATCCGCAAGTTCTTCCATTACTTCCGCTACTTCTTCAAGAGGCTTTGAAACCTTTATAGCAAGCAGCAGAGCAACGATTCCGACTATTACCACACCTGCTATACCGACTATGGCGATTATCATATAGATATAACTCTCTGCTTCCTGTATATCTTTCGCTATCTTACCCGAGAATGCCATACCGACGACATTACCCTGTCCATCCAGCAGCGGCATGTAATATACATAATAATCATGCCCGTTTATCACTACATCATCCGAATAATAATCATTCTTTGCGGATACCGCAGCCCACACCGCATCCGAGGCCGTGGTTCCTTCTATCCTCTTTCCCGAATCATCCAATATTGTCGTCATGAAGCGTATGTTGCCCTTAAAGACCGTAAGATCTACACCCATCTCATGCATGTTATCAATGAATTCGGTATCATACTCAAGGAAACCGTCCGTAAGGTTGGTCCCGTTTATCAGATCATATTCATAATATTCCCGCAGCGCCTTGCTGGCTACCATCAGTTCCTCTTTGGTATTTTCTTCAAGGTTTCTGACCATTATACCCGAGGTGACAAAGAACAGAATTATCACCACGAGAATAAGCGGGATTAAAGCAAACAGTAAAAGCATCACCTTGATGTTGATAGTTTTTTTCTTCATAATGACACTCCTTCCGAGATTATCTTGTATATAATAACCATTATATCATTATATATCGGCATATACACTGTACAAAATCACATACTCAGCAGATTATTTTGTTAAAAATGTATTATTTTAAATACTTGCAGTACTTACTCTGCTGTGTTACTCTCTACTACGTTGCAAAGTTTAAGGGTGCTAGTTCCTTTCCACCCGCGTGCACGGCACGTAAACCACTGAAGGAGGTCTTATATGAAATCCATGAAAAAAACACTGTATCTCGTTCACGGAGCGGTCATTGCCGCCCTTTATGTAGTGCTGACCTATCTTGCGGCAGGCTTTGATCTGGCAAGCGGCGCCATCCAGGTGCGCTTCTCCGAAGCCCTTACCATACTGCCCTTCTTTACACCGGCAGCTATCCCCGGACTCGGCATAGGCTGTCTCCTTGCCAATACCCTTTTAGGCTCACCCCTGCCGGATATCATTTTCGGAACGCTGGCAACCGTTATCGGCGCCTTCGGAACCTATGCATTAAGGAAATACAAGTTCCTTGCCCCCCTTCCGCCCATTCTGTCAAATGCGATCATCATTCCTTTCGTACTTAAATTCGCATACACCGACATTCCCGGCAGC
Organism: Lachnospiraceae bacterium; assembly: GCA_016281335.1. Taxonomy (GTDB): domain Bacteria; phylum Bacillota; class Clostridia; order Lachnospirales; family Lachnospiraceae; genus NK4A136. The sequence goes on from JAEEIK010000036.1 coordinate 34,215, forward strand.
ATCCCTTATTTCATGCTTACCGTAGGCGCAGGCGAACTCATTGCCGCAGGCATTTTCGGCCTCATACTCCTGCATGCCCTGCTGCCCTTCCGCACCCGCCTCTTCTCCGTCAACTGACCAATCACGGGGACGGTTCTCCGGTTGATTGTTGACAATCACGGGGACGGCTCTGTCAGTACTTTGAATAAACGAATAACAGATAAGTATTGCCCCTTGCGGCTTAGTGTAGCACTTAGCAAGAGTGAGCAGCAGATCACCGTCGCAGCAACTTCTCGAAGAGAACGTTGCGAGACGAGGGATCGCCTTGCTGCGAAGTTCGAGCTTTAGATAACAGTGCGGTGCGGCCAGCGCAGCGGGCTGCTTTGATCTGCCGTCCCGGTATAAAAAACCACGAGGTCCGTCCCCGTGGTTTTCGGAAATCTTCGCCATAAAGAGCCCCGCCCCCGGCTGAAGGCAATGGAAATCTGAAAAATGCCGGAAATCATTGCCAAAAGAAAGCAAAACTCAAGTTTCAGGCAATGATTTCTGAGTTTTTTAACATTTTCATTGCCTAAAGAAAGAAAAACGCAGTTACAGGGCAATGGAAATGAGAGAAAAGCCGAAAATCATCGCTTTAGGGAAGACCGGGGGACGGACCTTGTGGTTCCCCGTACCTGAATTATGCCACTACTGTAATTCCAGTATATACACCTGATTTTACTGTATTTTTTGCCTGATTTTTGACTATTTCAAGCCTGATCTACTGTAATTTTGGCCTTCTACTACATTTTTACAGTATGCGATCATTCATTTCATGCAAAATCTACTGTTATTTCCGACCTTAATGACTTTTTTAAAGTACCTATATCTTATGAGCCTCCGCCCGGCTTCCTGCCAGGAAGAGCCTGGGAACGGAAGACCAAGGGTAAGACCACAAGGTCCGTCCCCGTGGTTTCCTAAGATGCTTCCAAGTCACAAGGAGGAGCCGGGATCATGGATATGTCACTGATCTATATATAAAGCGGGACGTAGACCTACACTGCTGTCATTTATGTAGAAATGGACGTTGCCCCAGCTCACGGAGCCATAGAAGCCGACAACGCACGCAGTATAGGAATTGCCGGTGGGGGAACGAAGCCACCACTCCGCACACTCGAGTCCGATGCAGTCCCTGCTGTAGTTGTCCGATATAAGACCACGCCATCCCTTATCAGCTGACCCGTTATAATCTTCCTCACCTATCTCGACATAATTCTCTCCCTGCTGCTTTGCATAGGCCGTCGGCGAAATCATCAGCTCCTGGCTGTAACCGGCCTGCGGCTCATCATACCAGCTGTTAAAGTTGTAATGGGATATGACTTCATCCACACTGAGCAGGAAAACCCGATCTCTGGTACTGTTACCTCCGATGTATCCATTTTTAGGATTATCAAGATTCACTACCTCTGTGCTCCGGATCCTCGCCTGTTCACCGGATGTAAACGCTTTATTCAGGAACTCATCATTCAGCCAGCTCCTGAGCGTGCAGCTCTCCCATGTCACTTGCGCTTTTTCCCTATTATAAGACTGTGCATCCAGCACATAACGGCTTACGAGGAACGTGCCTTTCCCGTTCTCTTCCAAAATTTCCCACTCGATGGGCTCCGGACCATTACTCTCATCTCCGTCCTGTTCATAGGCCCCGAAGACGATATAGCCTTCTTCATTCTTATGTGGCAGGATGTCGTCACGGTTTGTCCATTCCCCGCCTTGCCAGTTCACCAGTTCCCGTGCCTTCTGATCCGCAAACTGCCGTTCCAGCTCCGCGAGGCGTTCTTCCATCGCCACGCTTTCGGTCTTCTCCAGGCCTTCCTTCAGGATATCAATGGCTGCCTGCAGTTCACCTTTTTCAGCATAGGACTCGGCCATGCCCAGGTATGCAGCCTCCGATTTCGGATCGATCTCGATAGCTACCCTGTAGGCTGCTATAGCTTTGTCATAATCCTGTTCATAAAGATAGTGCTGCGCCAGTTTCAACTGCTCTTCATATTTCCTTGCCGGTGAGGAAGACTTTACAAAGATCACTATACCCACTGCGATCAGCAGCACTGCCACCGCTGCTATGGCTATAACCAGGCCTGAGTTATTCTTCTTTTTGGATACCACTGTATCCGAAGCAATATCATATCTGTTATTGGTAGCCGGCTCCGTTCCCTTACTATCAGCAGGCCCGGCCTCCCTAAGCTTCTTCCCGCAGAACCTACAAAAACTGGCATCATCTTCTATTTCTTTACCGCAATTGCTGCAGAACATGATCTTTGTCTCCTTGTCCAGATTATTCAGATACCGTATACCTATCCTGACGACCCGCTCATTTTTATATAGCAATCATAGCACATCCGGCAACTGAATTTAATAATATATTTTCCACAGTATAAAAAAAAGACCACGGGGGTACCTTGTGTTTTCCCGATAGCCGCAGGTACAGGCAGATCGAAAGCAAGGCCGCAAGCCTTAGCGCAGCACTTCATAACAGTGCGGAACGACTAAGCAAGGGGAAATATTATCTGCTATTCGTTTATCAATAATCAACCGGGGAACCGTCCCCGTGATTGTAGCCCACGCTGTATAATGTTATAATGAACCCACCAAATACTATTTATAAGGAGGTTCATATGGCAAAAACACTTCAGGATATCCTCTCCCTCATCAAAGATGAAGGGATAGAGATGGTCGACTTCAAACTCACCGACATCGACGGCCGCTGGCGCCACTTAAGCATTCCCGCCGAGCGCCTCAGTGAATCCACCATGGAATACGGCATCGGTTTTGACGGCAGCAACTACGGTTATGCTCCCGTTGAAAACAGCGACATGGTCTTCATCCCCGTGCTGGATTCCGCCGTCATCGACCGCTATGCAGCAATACCCACGCTCTCAATGATCGGCGATGTCCGTGTTATCGATCTTCCGGACAACCGCCCCTTCGACCAGTATCCCAGGAATGTCGCCATAAGGGCCCTGGAATACATGAAGGAGACCGGCGTTGCCGACCGCATGGTCATCGGTCCCGAATACGAATTTTATCTTTTTGATCAGGTAAAATATAAGAACGAATACTTCAATATGTCTGCGGAGATCTTCACTCCCCAGGCCGCCTTTGCTTCCGACAGCGACTACAGCAACAACGGCTACCAGCTGCTGCCCGGAGCCGGCTATCACAATTCCCTTCCCACAGATATCAGGAACGACATCAGAAGCCGCATGTGCCTGGCCATGAAAGAATGGGGTGTTGATGTGAAATACCATCATCCCGAAGTAGGCGGCAGCGGACAGATGGAGATAGAAGTGGAACTCGGCGATATGCTGAAACTTGCCGACGATACCATGTCCGCAAAATATGTGATCAAAAACGAAGCTGCAAGTGAAGGCATCACAGCCACCTTTATGCCTAAGCCCTTAGCCCAGGAAGCCGGCAGCGGCATGCATGTACATATGCTTCTGTTCAAAGACGGCAAGCCCGTTTTCTACGATGCGGAAGGTTATGCACAGTTAAGTAAGGAAGCCCATTACTTTATGGGCGGACTGTTGACACACGCCCGTTCACTCTGCGCCATCACCAATCCTTCCACCAATTCCTATAAGCGTCTGGTTCCCGGCTTTGAGGCTCCGGTCACCATCGGTTATGCCATGAGTAACAGGAGCGCGGTCATCCGCATCCCCGCTTATGCCAAGTCTCCCGAGAGCAAACGTTTCGAATTAAGAAATCCCGATGCTACCTGCAATCCTTATTATGCTTATGCAGCAATACTTATGGCAGGTCTTGACGGAATAAAGAATAAGATAGATCCTCATGAGAAAGGCTGGGGCCCTTATGATTTTAACCTCTACACCCTCTCCGATGAAGAGAAGGCCAAACTTACGGGCCTTCCTTCTACCCTGGATGAAGCCATCGCCGAGCTCGAGAAAGATCACGACTACCTGACCGCAGGCGGCGTCTTCCCCGAGAGGCTCTTAACCCAGCTTATGAAGCGAGAGAAGCTCGCTTCCTCCAAGATCTCCAAACTCCCTCATCCTATGGAGTTCGCCCTCTACTACGATCTCTAAAAAAACAAAACCCGCGGCTATAGGCTTCCCCTTGAGGGGAAGCTGTCAGCCGCAGGCTGACTGATGAGGTGTTATTCAATTCTGTCCGTAATAAGCATTAGCCCCGTGTTTTCTGAAGTAGTGCTTATCCTGGAGTTCCTGGGGAGCAGGCGCTACGTCAGGTTTGATCAGTTCAGTCCTAAGAGCCATCTTGGCTACTTCGTCAAGAACCACTGCATTGTGGACTGCTTCATGCGCATCCTTGCCCCAGGCAAAAGGTCCGTGATTCTTGCACAGACATGCAGGCACAGCCAAGATGTCCAGACCGCGGCTCTTGAATTCATTGACTATCAGGTGCCCGGTGTTCTCCTCGTATGCATCCTCTATCTCGTCTTTGTTAAGTGTACGCAGGCAGGGAATGGATCCGTAAAAATAATCCGCATGAGTGGTTCCGTAGCAGGGAATATCACGTCCCGCCTGGGCCCAGCTGGTTGCATAGGAAGAGTGCGTATGTACGACTCCGCCTATCTCCGGGAAAGCGCGATACAGCTCGATATGCGTCGGTGTATCGGAAGAAGGCTTGAGCTTTCCTTCCACTTTCTCACCGGTAGCAATATCCAGCACCACCATGTCCTCGGGTTTCATTATCTCGTAATCAACCCCGGAAGGCTTGATCACGCAGAGATTCTTCTCCCTGTCCACTGCCGACACATTGCCCCAGGTGAAAGTCACCAGTCCGTATTTCGGAAGCAGCATGTTGGCTTCATATACTTCTTTCTTTAACTCTTCAAGCATTTACTTCACCCCACATTCTCTACAGCGCTTCTCTCTACCGCAAGCGCTTTCTTATAGTCATCAAGGAAGCTGTCGAAACCGTCCATGTCTGCCTGGTCGGCAGCAAGAGTTTCTCTCTTCGCAGCTGCGAATACTTTCTTATCCAGGAAGTCTTCAAGGCTCTCGCCCTCAGCCTTCTGTACACAGTAAGCCGCAAGTATGGCCATACCGTAAGGTCCGCCTTCTCCCGCGGATTCCATAACGGTCACAGGACACTTGGTTGCAGCGGAGAGTATCCTCTGGCCCGCCTCGGGAGTCTTAAAGAAGCCGCCGTGTCCCATCAGGCTGTCAACTTCCGCCTTCTCCTCCTTGATCAGTATCTCCATGCCGATAGCGAGAGTAGCCATCGCAGACATCAGGTTCGCGCGCATGAAATTGCCGAGATTCAGTTTTGCATCCGGCTTTCTTATGAACAGCGGTCTTCCTGCGTCAAGCTTGGTCACGCCCTCACCTGAGATATAATTGAAAGGTATCAGTCCGCCCGCATCCTTCTCACCGGAAAGCGCAGCCTTGAACAGCGTCGTATAGAGCACATCATTTGATACACTTAAGCCTGCTGCCTCCACAAAGCCTTTGAACAGGCCTGCCCAGGCGTTGATATCGGAAGTACAGTTATTGCAGTGTACCATGGCTACAGCGCTTCCTGCGGGAGTAGTCACCATATCCAGCTCTTCATGTCTGCCTATGCTGTTCTTAAGCACTACCATGGCGAAATCCGAAGTACCCGCAGATACGTTTCCTGTTCCTTCCTTTACGGCATTGGTAGCTACCATACCGGTTCCCGCATCTCCCTCAGGGGGCGCGCAGAGAATGCCGGGCTTAAGAGCGCCGCTGTCATCAAGGAAAGCCGCGCCTTCTGCAGTCAGCGTTCCCGCTGCTTCACCGGCGCATTTTACCTTGGGAAGTATATCTCTTAACTTAAAGCCATAGTCAGAAGCAAGGCTGTCGAACTTATCGACCATGGCCTGATCATAATCAAGCGCCTTGGAATCTATCGGGAACATACCCGAAGCTTCGCCTATGCCCATCACATTCTCGCCGGTCAGGCGGTAATGGATATAGCCGGCAAGGGTCGTTAAGTGAGCCAGATCCTTTAAGTGCGCTTCCTTATTAAGCATTGCCTGATAAAGATGCGCTATGCTCCAGCGCTGTGGGATATTAAAATCAAAGAGATCGCTGAGTTTCTCCGCTGCTTCACCGGTCATGGTATTTCTCCAGGTACGGAAAGCTGCCAGCTGCTTCCAGTCCTTATCAAAAGGCAGATAGCCGTGCATCATCGCAGATACACCGATGGCTCCTGTAGTGGTCAGCTCCACTCCGTATTCATCCTGAACGTTCTTCTTAAGATCCGCATAGCAGCTCTTGATACCCTTGATGATGTCATCATCCATATGATAGGTCCAGATGCCGTCTTCCAGGCGGTTCTCCCAGGTGTACTCACCTGCAGCGATGCTGTTAAATTTTTCATCGATCAGCGCCGCTTTTATCCTGGTGCTTCCCAGCTCTATGCCCAGAGCCGTCTTCCCCTCTACGATAGCTTTTTTGATCATTTCCTTGTCCATAAGCCTTCTCCTTATATATTAATATTATTACCATTTCTTACCGGGGCAGTGTCCTTCCTTCGCCGCGGCCCTGAGTTCCACGAAACAACCGCATTTAAGGCAGGTCCCCGCCGACAGTTTCTCGCATTCCCTGCAGATATCAAGCCGCCTTGCGTACTCTTCATCGGATACCTTCATCTCAGCATCCATCCATTCCACCTCTTTTGCGATAAGCTGCCTGTACTTCTCTTCATCATACTCCTGCAGCAGACATTTCACACAAGGCTTCACCCTAATACAGCCTCAATATGCATAACGCTTGCAGCCGGCAGAGTAAACTTAAGCTTTCCGCCCTCTATCTTCAGTCCGTCAAAGGCCTTCTTCGTCACCTTCTCGGGATCGTCAAAGGTATTGTGCTCATGAATCTCGCCGCCCACGATCTCTGCCTTCGCTTCGGCTATGCCGTTCTCAGCAAGTACTGCCTCTATCTCCTGATCCTTATCTATCGAGAGGTTGCAGAGTGTGATATGAAGCTTGCCGTCTTTGTCAACGGATACGGATTCGTTAAGCGCGCATACCTTCTTATCATCTTCTATGCCGATCTCCTCGTTCTCGATAAAGCTCTCAAGCAGCTCGTTATCCTGATGATGCTTATACATGTTAAAGACGTGGTAGGTCGGAGTCTTCACCATCTTCTCGCCCTCAGTCAGTATCACTGCCTGCAGCACGTTAACGAGCTGGGCTATATTCGCCATCTTTACCCTGTCGCAGTGCTTATTGAAAATGTTTAAGTTGATGCCTGCCACCAGCGCATCCCTTATGGTGTTCTGCTGGTAGAGGAAGCCCGGGTTTGTTCCCTCTTCCACATCATACCATGTACCCCACTCATCCACGATCAGAGCCACCTTATTATCCTTGTCATACTTGTCCATGATGTTGGTATGTCTTCTTATCAGCTCGTCCATGAACAGGGTCTTGTTCAGCGTGTCATACCAGGTCTTGTCATCAAAATCAACGGCGCTTCCCTTATGGTTCCAGTCATGAGGCACCGTGTAATAATGCAGTGAAAGTCCGTCCATGAAGCCGTGGGCATTATCCGGCATATTCCTGTAGCAGGTATCCAGCACCTTGTCGGTCCAGTTGTAATCAGAGGCATTGGCGCCGCAGGCTATCTTAAAGATAGGCTTCTTCGGATCATAATTCCTGATATAGGTCTGATACTGTCTGTAAAGATTTCCGTAGAACTCCGGATTCATGTTTCCGCCGCAGCCCCAGTTCTCATTGCCTACCCCGAAGTAGTCAACTTTCCAGGAACTCTCGCTTCCGTTCTTCTTACGAAGGTCAGCCATGGGAGATACGCCTTCAAAGGTCATATACTCCACCCATTCGCTCATTTCCCTTACGGTGCCGCTTCCCACGTTACCGTTGATATAGGTCTTGCAGCCAAGCTGTTTGCAAAGTTCCATGAACTCATGAGTTCCGAAGCTGTTATCTTCCACTACTCCGCCCCAATGAGTGTTGATCATCTTCTTCCTGTTCTCTTTCGGGCCTACACCGTCCAGCCAGTGATACTCGTCCGCAAAGCAGCCGCCGGGCCATCTGAGCACGGGTATCCCCATTTCCTTAAGAGCTGCGATCACATCATTCCTCATGCCGTTGGTATTGGGTATGTCCTTGCTGTCCCCCACATATAGCCCCTCGTAGATACATCTTCCGAGATGCTCGGAGAAATGTCCCTGCAATTCCGGATTGATGTGTCCCATCTTATTCAGGGGATTGATATACAGTTTCTTCATTTGCTACCTCCTTAAAAAACTTTTATGTATTATAATAATTTTTCCAGTGTCTCAAACAGCACTTCGGGCTGTATAGGTTTTGTAAGATGCGCGTCCAGCCCGGCCTGCAGGCTCTTCTGTACATCTTCATCAAAGGCATTGGCTGTAAGAGCGATCATCGGGATCTTTTTGGCATCCTCCCGCTCCATCTGGCGTATGGTCTCTGCCGCTTTAAGTCCGTCCATTACCGGCATGCGCATATCCATAAGTATTGCATCATAGTATCCGGCGGGATGGGCTTCAAACATATCTACCGCTTCTTTCCCGTTTTCCGCAACCTCCGCTTCTATCCCTCTCATCTGAAGGATGTTTACCATGATCTCGGCATTGATGCTCATATCCTCTGCAAGAAGTATCCTGCGTCCCTCAAGATTTACATCTTCCCTGACTTTCTTATCCCCGGTCTTAGGGTACTCAGTCGACTTCCTGTCCGAATCAAGCAGAGTCAGCGTCACTGTTATGGTGGTTCCTTTTCCCTGCTCACTCTCAACCTTTATATCACCGTTCATCAGCTCAACCAGATTCTTCGTTATAGCCATGCCAAGGCCCGAGCTTCCGTATTTATTGCTTACGCCCTCATTCTCCTGGCTGAAGGTATCAAAGAACTTAGGCAGGTACTCCTTGCTCATTCCTATGCCGGTATCGGCAATCTTAAACACCAGAGTGGTCTTCTTATCAAAGGATGCCTTTTTCTCAACAGCGAAATTGATGCTTCCGTTCTCGGGCGTGAATTTCACGGCATTACCGAGGATATTGATAAGCACCTGCTTAAGCTTTATCACATCACCTATGTAATACTCCGCAGGCTCCCCGCTTATATCACATTTATACTCCAGCTTCTTTTCCTCGCACTGTCCCGAAAACATGGTATTGATCTGTTCGATCATCCTGAAGAATGAGAACTCTTCGTTCTTTATCACTATCCTTCCCGACTCTATCCTGGACATATCAAGTATGTCATTGATAAGTCCCAGCATATGCTTGGCGGATTCCCCTATCTTTTCCAGATGTTCCCTTGTGTTATCCGATATATCCGGATCATTGAGTGCCAGCGCATCCAGGCCGAGGATCGCATTCATAGGAGTCCTGATCTCATGGCTCATATTTGAAAGGAAGACTGTCTTTGCCTTGCTGGCTTCCTGAGCCGTTTCCAGCGCATCTGAGAGAGCCTGGTTCTTAGCAAGAGAATCCCTCATCTCCTCATCTATATCACAGAAGCCCGCGCCCACGGAACGCACCCGCTTATCCTCAGCGTGTTCGGCATCCCTTACGCCTGCCAGCTTCAGCATTTCATAGCTTTCTCTGCCGTCTCTGTTGATCAGATATCTCAGACTTACCACCTTATCATTCTTAAGATGTTCCCTTATCGAATCCGGTCTTATGAATTCCAGGAAAGCCTCACGGTATTCCTCTGTCACATAACGTCCGGCATATTCCTCGAAGCTTTCGGGATAATCAAATTTATCCCCGGGCGCCACGCCCTCTCCGTTATACTCTTCCTTCCTGTAACAGATGCCTCTTAAGGTATCCAGATCCAGATAATATACGCTCCTGTAATCAGAGGAGAGCGCGCTTATCATGTTATCCTGCTGGGAGCGCATCTTCTCCTGTTCCAGCAACTCATCCTGCAGGGCTACACGCTCCTCCAGTTCCTGCTGCATCACCTCTGCCGTAGCCTGCTCGGTGGCCAGCTTTGTAGCTTTCCTTGTCTGTATGATCAGGAAGACCGATATCACAAGCAAAACAAGAGCGGTAACCAGCGACTGTGCCAGGCTTCTCTTTATGATGCCGTCGCTGATATTATCTATCTGTTCACTGATCACGCTCTCCCTGATCAGATAGGTCAGCATCCAGTCCGTTCCTCTTATGGGAACATAGCTTAAAGTCTCTTTAATATCGTTGTAGGTAAAGGATACAACGCCCTCATGCCCTTCGGCGAAATGCTCCCTTACGGTTGCCGCCGAATAGCCCTTCTCATATTCCGCCTTATCCAGTGCCGCCAGCAGATTGTCCTCTGCCGAGAGCCCGCCTAACACCAGGTTGGTCAGTGCTCTTCCGTCTGAAGTATAGATATTGCAGAAAGTGGTATTGTTATTATCTGATTTAAGTGACAGCATCTCAAGAAAGACATTCATGTCTATCTCTTCAAAACAGGCCACCAGTATCTGCCCCTGGAACTCAAGCCTGTCCACAGGTACCGCTATAACAACCTTCTTGTTGTTGCCATCTTCGTTCTTAAGGGATATCTCCGGCTCGGAAAGTGTATTAGGATCAAAGGCATAGCAATCTATATCCGTCCTTGTGCCCCGGGATGTATAGATCAGGCCGTTCTCATCCACAAAGGCAAACTTCTCCAGATCATGCAGCTGCTTCATCCTGAGCTGGTATTCCTGAAGCTTTTCCACCGAGCTTAAGTCATCCTTCTCAAGCATGCCGATAGCCACATCCATACCCTTTATGTAATCGGAAAGAGTGGAAGATACCACCTGCTCGCGCCTTCCGGCCAGCTCGTCCAGATACAGGAGGCTTACGTTTCGCACGGCCTTCTCAGTATCACGACTGGCTGTCTGCCCGCTCCATATGGTACCTATCACCAGTATCGCCGCTATGATCAGGCTTCCGATGACGGCCGCCGTCATTATCCCTCTGTATTTTCCCTTTTTCATTTTCTGTCTGCCTTCCCGTCGTATTCCCAGATGAGTTCTTCCAGCGTCTGATAAAGTCTTTCTGTCTCCACGGGTTTGGAAAGATGCGCATTCATGCCCACCTGCAGTGAGCGCTGCACATCCTCGTCAAAGGCGTTGGCCGTTAAAGCAATTATGGGCACAAGTTTTGAATCTTTCCTGTCAAGCGCCCTTATCCTTGAGGCAGCTTCGAGGCCGTCCATCTCGGGCATCCTGATGTCCATGAGCACTGCATCATAATGCCCCGCCTCACTCTTCTCAAACATCTCCAGCACAAGCTTTCCGTTTTCAGCATGGTCCACCTTTGCTCCTTTAAGCCTTAAGAGTTCCTTCATGATCTCGGCATTTATGATCACATCCTCCGCCAGCAGTATATTCCTGTCCGCAAGCTCAGCCCGCTCCTTTTTCACAAACATGGACATATTGTTTCTTCGAGCGACGCGCTCAAATTCTCCGATGACATTGGATGCAAAGAGCGGCTTGGCAAGAAAACTGTCCACGCCTATATGCAGCGCCTCGTCCATGATCTCATCCCAGTTAAACGAAGTGAGAATGATGATAGTGGTCTCGCTGCTGTATAGCTTTCTTATCTCCTTTGCCACCTCTATGCCATCCATATCAGGCATCTTCCAGTCCAGCAGTACCAGATTGTACGGCTCCTGTTTGGTATGCATTACTTCCAGCATATGCAGGGCATCGGTCCCGTTATGACAGGTATCTGCCTTGATGCCCGCTTCATCCAGCACCATCCTTGCATGCTCGGCTGCTATCTCCTCGTCATCCACCACCAGTACCCGCATCTCTTTCGGATCGATCATGATGCCCTCAACACAGTGATCACAGTTCTTAAGGGTTACCACAACGGTAAACTCGGTTCCCTCTCCTTTCTTCGAAGTAACACTGATGGTACCGTTCATGATCTCCACGATATTCTTGGTAATGGCCATGCCCAGTCCGGTGCTTCCGTACTTGTTATTCCGGCTGCTGTCCTCCTGGGTAAAGGTGTCAAAAACTTTCGGAATAAAAGCCTCATCCATTCCTATACCTGTATCGCTTATGGTGAATCTTATGGTCGACTGGTCTTCATAGACCGCAGTTCTTTCAACGCCTAAGATGATCTCCCCTGGAGGATCCGTAAACTTGATGGCATTGCTGAGTATATTGATCAGCACCTGTTTAAGCTTCATATCATCGCCGATATAATAGTCCGATACTCCTCCGGTCATTCTGCATTCGTATTTAAGTCCCTTGTCACTGCACTGGGTCATGACCATGATATTGATCTGCTCCAGCATGGACCTGAAGGAGAATTCCTCTTTTCTGAGGATCATCCTGCCCGACTCTATCCTGCTCATATCCAGGATATCATTGATAAGCCCCAGAAGATGTCTGGCGCTTTCTCCTATCTTTTCCAGGTATTCTCTGGTAGAAATATCAAGATTTTCATTTCGAAGCGCCAGGGAATCCAGACCGATGATCGCGTTCATCGGGGTCCTGATCTCGTGGCTCATATTTGATAGAAAAGCGGTTTTTGCCTTATTTGCTTCTTCCGCAGCCTTAAGAGCTTCGCTTAAGGCCTGGTTCTTTGCCATTGATTCACGCATATCGGAATCTATATTGGTCAGTCCCAGGCCGACCGCATGGACGATCTTGTCATCCCTGTCGGCTGCCTGCCTGACCCCGGCCATGCGGATCATTTCATAATAATCTTTTCCGTTCCTGTGCACCAGATAACGGTATGCGATCAGAAGCTCCTCCGCCAGCTGTTTTCTCACATTCTCGGGATCGATGAATTCAAGAAAACCTTCACGGTAGCTTTCATCCACCGCCTCATTTGCATAATGGGTAAAACGTTCCAGATAAGGAAAGTGTATCCCCTCCTTCGTCTGATCGTCATCAAGGGGATCTCCGCGGTAACAGACCGCATCATTTTTATCAAGATCGACATGATATACGCTGCGGTAATCGGAGGCCAGAGCTGTGATCATCTTGTCCTGCCGATCTCTCAGGCTCTGCTCTTCCATGAGCATTGCTTCCGCTTTTTTAGCTTTCTCAAGTACCTGAGCATGTTTTTCGGTTATATCGGATATAAATACGTAATATACCCCGCCGTAATTCTCCGTCTCCGAATAATGTCCATAATCATCTATCCATCTGACCTCGCCGTCTTTTCTGATGATACGGTATTCCACATGGTCCAGGCTTTCATCGCTTTTACGCACCTGATCCACCACCGACTCGGATACCATGGCATAGTCATCGGGATGGAGCATACCCTTAAAAGTATATCCGGTCAGGATCTTAAAGTCTTCCAGATCATCACAGCCGAATATCCTTATGACAGCGTCATTGGCATAGAGCAGTTCTTCCTTTCCCTCAGCCTTGTAAATGAAAAAACCGCCGGGCATATGACGCCCGATATCCTCTATGGCATTCATCGCCTGTTCATTTAGCACGGGGTATTTTCCGAACATTGACACCTCATTCGATAAAGCGTTTTCTCTCTTCCCACATTTTCGCAAGCAGCGGGCTGTAATCCGCTTCCTGCTTAGCCCTTAACATTTCGGTCATCTCACTCACCGGCTCATATATCGGAGTCAGCGAAAGATTAGCCAGCACTCCCTTCAGAGCGTGGGCTGCCTCAAAAGCTTCCGTAAGTCTGTTTTCTTTTATCTGTTTTTCCAGCTCATCATAGCCCTTCTGCTCAAGAGCCATTCCCACGAGCCTTAAATAAAACTCCTGATTGTTTCCGCAGCGCATAAGTCCCTGCTCGGTATCAGCTCCGAGTTCTTTCAGCTTTTCTACCGTCATCCCTGTACCTCCGATTCCGTTCTCTCTTTGATAAATGCCTCAAAATCCTCTGCACATACAGGCTTTGAAAAATAATATCCCTGTATCACATCGCAGCCCATTTCCTTAAGGATTTCATACTGTTCCTTATATTCCACGCCTTCGGCCACTACTTTTACCTTCAGGTACTTTGCGATGCCCATTATGAATTCCACCAGCTTAAGGGCTCTTTCATCCTTATGGATATTTCTTACAAAGACCATATCCAGTTTCAGCACGTCAAAAGGCAGTTCGTTCAGCATGTTAAGCGAGGAATAACCCGTTCCGAAATCATCCATCTCTATGGTAAAGCCCTTGTCCTTCATGCCTTTAACGAGACTTATCATATCTGCCTGATTGTCGGTATATGCGGATTCCGTGACTTCCAGATAATAGTCTGCTGTTTCGATCCCTGCCTCTTTGACTATAGTCTCAAGCTCATCGGCAAGATCCTCACTCATGATATCCACGCGGCTCACATTGACCGAAACAGGTATCTTTATACCGTATTTCTTTTCCCACTGCGCTATCTGAGCCGCCGCTTCCTTCCAGACATAGCGGTCCACCTTTCCTATCAGGCCGTTGTTCTCAAAAAGAGGTATGAACTTTCCGGGACTTATCATACCAAGCTCCGGATGCACCCATCTTATCAGTGCCTCCGCGCTGGACAGTACCGGTTTTTCACCCTGCACACCGTACTTTGGCTGATAGAATACCTTAAACTGCTTTTCCGCTATCGCCTTATCCAGATCATGTATCAGCAGCTCGTCATAGTGTTCTTTTTCCCTTATCTTCTCATCATAGCAGGATATATGCCTTCCCGGATCCTGCTTGGTACTGTTGCAGGCAAGGAGCGCCAGCTCCATTCTCTTTGAAATATCAGCTTCTTTCTCCGCCTCTTTATATATGCCCATTCTCACTCTGGTATCCGAATTGCCGAGAAGTTCATTAAGAGCATTATTGATGGCAGCATACAGCTCCTCTCCGTTACCTTCGCCGTTCAGATACAGATAAAACTGATCGGCGCTGTAACGGCAGGCAAGTCCTTTTGTCTCTCCCGCGTATTCTTTGACCGTCTTTCCTATAGCGGCTAATACCCTGTCACCGAACTCTCTTCCGTGTACCGCATTTATCACATGGAATCTGTTGATATTAAGAGCTATCAGTTCCTTAGACCCTTCAGGATAATACTGGTCAAAGATCGTGGAATACTCGCAAAAATACTCTCTGTTGAAAAGCCCGGTAAGCGTATCGAACTGGGTAGCGGTAATGATATTCCTGCCTTCGTACAGCTGTATGATCCTGTCTATCCTGGTATGGATCACCTCCGGTATGTCATAGGGCTTCGGGATAAAGTCCGCCGCTCCCATCTTAAGGCTCCTAACCTCCGCTTCCTTCTCGGAAGTAAGGACTATAACCGGGACATCCTTAAGCGCTTCATCTTCCCTGACCTTTTCAAAAAATTCATATCCGTCCATTACCGGCATATGAAGGTCAAGAAGTATCAGCGAAAGTCTTTGCTTTTCATTCTTCGCCACATTAAGCGCCTCACTGCCGTCAGCTGCAAGCAGGACTTCATAGTCATCCTCCAGTATATTGCCGAGCATAAGCCTGTTTATCTCTTCGTCATCAACTATGAGTATCCGTCTCTTCATGCTCAGACGGCTTTTAACAAAATCATTCTGCGTAACCATAGCTTCCTCCTCAGTATTTTTTCAGTATGTTCTCAAGCCTTTCCCAGATAAGAGAAGGTTCATAGGGCTTGCATATAAAATCGGCAATGTTATAGGGAAACGTCTTCATCAGATTGTCGCTGGTGCTCTCAGCCGTGACGATGATAACCGGTATCTTTACCTCATTCTGCTTCAGTATTTCCAGCACACTGAAACCGTTCATGATAGGCATATGCAGATCCAGCATTATACAGTCGATCAGCTTACTTCCCCGGAGGATCACTTCCAGGCCCTCATATCCGTTTTCTGCAGTCTCCACCTCGTAGCCGCCGAGATTCAGTATGCCTGTAAGTATCTCCCTGTCGATCTCCGAGTCGTCTATGATCAGTATTCTTTTTTCAACATCATAATCTCCGTAATACAACTGACCGGGCCCCCTTTAATCTTACTTATGGTGTTCCTTCTTTATGTCATACATCTGTTCATCCGCCAGTCTCAGGGCTTCCTTTATGTCAAAGTTTTCATCGAATACGGTGGTATTGGAGCCAAGGCTGCTCATTACCGTGTATTCCTTCCCCGAACCGGCATTGTATTCATTGAGAAACTTAAGTATCCTCTCGGTGATCCCGGCTACGTCATATTCTCCGATGATCACCGCAAAGAGTTCGTCGCCGCCGAAACGTACACAGAGTGAATCTTCCGGGCAGGAAGTATGCAGTGCTTTCGCAGCTGTAGCTATGGCATTGTCACCCTCGGCATGACCGAAATTATCATTGATGTATTTAAGCCCGTCCAGATCCGACATCAGCACAGTTACGGGCTTACCGTACTTCCTCTTATCGTTTATCACATATTCGAAAGCGTTATTAAAACCGACACGGTTATAGAGACCTGTCAGCGGATCTCTCTTGTACATTGAGTCAATGCGCTCTGCCAGGTGTTTCTGGTACATCATGTTTACGTAGCCGCCGATGCCCATTCCTATGGTATTGCTGATATTGGCGGTGCGTGAATAATCCGTTATATCGTAATCCGTATAAGCAAAACAGATATATCCCAGGGACTTATCCATGAAATCGATGGTGTTGAATATCAGGGGATAGCCCTTCCATATCTTTCCCCTGAACCTTTCATTCTCGGCCCTTAAAAGCGTCTGGTTCAGATGCCGCTCCGTAAGCCAGGGCGCAACCTTGGGATCATATACGAGGGTATACTCGGTAGGATCGATCTTTTCCTCTTTCTCGTCAAAAAAATAATTATCGGCATCAAGCAGACGTCTGTTCAGCACGAAAGATACATCCTCCACCATATCCTGATCGTTGATGATCAGTTTCTTAAGATGTGAGACCATCTCTGCGGGATTTCTGCTCATCTGCATCTTTGTCGTCACTTCGTGCATTATATGCACTTCGTCCTGATGCCTGTAGAATTTATTATTGAAACGTCCCAGCATGGAACTGTCATAACCTGAAAAGGCAGCGGCGCCTGTGGATTCATTGGGTATCAGCGTAGGCACGACACGTATGCTCTTATCTCCGGCTTCTGCCTTCCCCTTTGTGACTCTTTTTATCATCTCTATGGTAGCATCCGCAAGCTCCGGTGTCGTGCAGCTTGCGGTGGTAATCTTGGGCTCCGTCATGAATACTTCTTCATATCCGTCAAAGCCCGATACCACACAGTCTCCCGGAACCGAAAAACCGTTCTTTTTCAATACATCGCAAACATTGATCGCCATGATGTCATTTGCGCAGATTATCGCATCGGGTATCTCCCCGGAAGCGATCAGCTTCTCGGTCGCATCGATGGCCGGCTTGGCCCAGAACTGCCCGTAGCTTAACATGCTCTCATCAAAAACAAAGCCGTGGGTATTAACGTATTGCTTAAATATCTCTATTCTTTCATCGGAAAAAGGATTATCCGGGATACCTGCCATGATGTGAGGCCTTTTTATCTGCTTCATCCCAAAGACATGCTCCACCACCTGCTTAAAACCTGCCGCATAATCAAAGCGTATATTCGGCAGATCACCGTATTCTCCGTCTACGATGATAACAGGCTTGTCGTATTCCCTGGCATGATCAATGATCTTCTCGGCCACACTGTGACATTTGATCTTTTCATCCATTATCACCACCGCATCTACATGCTGGTAAGGAATGATCTCAAAAATACTGGTCTCCGCGCTGATATTGTTCTCATCCCAGTACAGATCGGAATTGATAGTGAATATCAGCAGCACGTAACCATCAGATCTCAGTGCCTCGTTCAGCTTTTCGATATAATCATGAACCTGCGGATCATATATCCTGGATGTACACAGTGCCACGATCCTTTGATCTTTCATCGGCATATCTCCCTTTCCGATATTTAGCCCATCTTCCCCATTATAACAAACAAGGGCGGCCCATACAAGCCGCCCTTTGCTATCACATATTAGATTTTGCGGTTATAATTCCGCATGTATGACAAAACTGTCCCCGGCTATATCTGCCGCTATGGTCCCGCCGTATTTCTCCACTACGCGCTTTGCAATATACAGCCCGAGGCCGTTGCCCTGTATATCTCCCGCAGCTGCACGGTGAAAGGGCTTGAACACATCTTCGGCATTGACTCCCGTCAGAACATCACTGTCATTCTCAAACTCAAGGATGACCCTTTTCGAAACGTCATTCTTAAGGCTAATACTTATCCTGCTCTTCACGTATTTTCTTGCATTCGAATAGAGGTTTTCCAGTAAGCGCAGGATATCCACTTCGTTAGCCCGTATCTCACAGGCATCCTCACAGATATCTGCCATAAACTCTATACCGCTGTCTTCGATCCACTTATGCTGCGAGAGGGTTACTTCCTCCAGCAGGCGCTTCAACGATATCTGCGAATACTCCTCGTTCCTGCTCTCCACCAGGGACAGGGCGAAGAACTCATCCGAGAGTTCCCTCAGATATTCTGTTTTACTGAGAGCCTTTTCTATATAGGCCCTGTTTTTATCCGACAGCTCCTTATCCGCGGCTACTATCTGCATATAGCCGCTGGCTGCGGTGAGAGGCGTGCGGAAATCATGGGATATCCCGGCCACCATGGTCTGCACTGTCTGCCTTTCCTTCGCCGCCTCCTCCAAGAGCTTACGTTCCTCTTCCACATAGGCCTGCAGCTCTTTTGCTATGGCTACGGTCTCCATATCAAAGCCTTCCACCCGTATCAGCTTATTCTGCTTTTCTTCCCTTATCTCCTTCAGCTGTCCGGTAAAGGCGCGAAGCTGCCGCTTATGCTGCGAAAGCCTTACGGAAAGCGCAGCACATACGGCAAGCAGTATTATGATGATCACGATGTATATGATATCCATTCTAGCGGTACTTCTTCTCCTTCATCCCTAAATATATCAACGCATACCAGAACAGCACTTCAAACACAAAACCCAGCAGTATATGCAGTATCATCATAGCATTTAACGGATCCGCAGTCAGCATCAGCATCTTGTTTATCAGCGACAGATGGGCGATATGAAGGGACAGTTTTTCAAAGCCCAGCACCGAGCCGGCAAGCCACATCAGAAAAGGAAGCACTGCCGAATCGAAGATCATGAAACGTGCATAACATAGTACCGCTCCCGTCGCCGTCTTTCTTACATACAATGCTATCAGCACGCTGCAGAAGACAGTCTGGGCAAACAGGACTATATAAAGCAGAAAGCGGATAAATACATGATCCAGCGTTCCGGTTCCGTTGTTTACGGCCATCGCTATATAGAAGATGCTTACCGATACCGTTAAAAGCACGGTGAATAAAAGCCCGTCCGTAAGAAGCTTGCTGCCTGTTATCCTGAACGCGCTGTTCCCCGCCATTACTTCATACATTCCGAGTTTTCCTTTGTTATACAGTTTTCCCGTAACATATGCGTAAAAAGGCGGAAGCAGCATCAGTATCATAAAGAAGATCATTGAACTGCTCCTGAGCATTGTTGACAGATCATCATCAAGATAATCCAGAAAAAATTTGAAGGGCAGCAATATACACAGGATTGTAGCGATCACCAGATATCTCAAAAGCTTTTTGCTGTGTATTATACGGTACATTTCTGCTTTCATCAGTTTTCTCATTTTTCTTCACCCACCTTTCCGATATAATACTCTTCAAGCGACTCTCCCTCAGGATTAAGGCGCATTATGACAAGGCCGTTTTCGGTAACGGTCCTTGAAATAAGCTCCGTCTCATCAAGCCGCTCATATATCAGCAACTCGTTATCGTGGGTGTGTTTATAATTCTTTATATCAAGCTTCTCTTCCAGCACAGTGGCGGTGCGCGCGATATCGTTTGTTTTAAGAGCAAGATATGATCTGGTCTTCGTCAGCAGTTCCTCATGGGACAGCTCTTCTATGAGCCGGCCTTCACGTACTATGGCATAATCCGTGCAGAGCTCGGACAGTTCCTTCAGGATATGACTGGATATAAGTATCGTTGTTCCCCGCTCTGCAACCATCTTCTTAATGATGTTGCGGATATCGATTATCCCTTCGGGATCCAGCCCGTTGATCGGCTCATCAAGCACCATTATCTCCGGAGCCGGCAGCATGGCCATGGCCAGTCCCAGACGCTGACGCATGCCGAGAGAGAACTGCCCCGCCGTCTTTTTCCCGGTATCCGCAAGACCCACAAATTCCAATATCTCCCCGCAGCGTTTCTCATCGGGTATCCCCCGCAGGAATCTGATGTACTCCATGTTCTGCTTCGCGCTCATGTCAAAGTCCATAAAGGGCTCCTCGATCATAAAGCTCATGCGCTCCCGCATCCTGTCAAGTTCAGAGGAAGCAAAAAAGGACATGCTGCCGGAGTCTTCTTTCGTAAGCCCCGCCATCATCCTCATGATCGTAGTCTTTCCGGCGCCGTTCGGCCCGATCAGGCCGTAGATATGACCTTTTTCCATTTTCAGGGAAAAGCTGTCCACGGCTTTCTTTTTGCCGTAGGTCTTTGTCAGCCCTTCCAGTTCCATTACATATTCCATGGTATCAACCTCCTTTTCTGAATTCATCATAAAAAGAAAAAGTTCAGAAAAGGTTAAGCAAAGTCTTAATCTTTATTAATTTATTTTGCCAGGCGGTAGCCCATGCCCCAGACGGTCTCAATATATTCCTCCGTATCAAGATCCGCAAGTTTACCGCGCAGGTTGCTCATATGCACCTTTACGGCATTATCATCATAATTACCGCTCTCTTCATCCCATACCGACTCAAAGATATTTGAACGCGAAAACAGCTTATCCGGGTTCGCAAGCAGCAGTTTCAGTATCGCAAATTCCTTGGCTGTAAGTGAGAGTTCACGTTCTTTCACATATACCCGGCACCTGTCAGTATCAAGCCTGAGATTCTTGTGGCTAAGGATCCCCCGGGCCGCCGCTTTGCCTCCGCTCCGCCTTAGCAGCGCCTCTATCCTTACCAGCACCTCTCCCAGGTCAAAAGGCTTGGTGATATAGTCATCCGCTCCCATGCGTATCACATCTATCCGGGTCTGAACCATATCCTTGGCGGATATGACTATAACAGGAACATCCGACTGTTTCCTCAATTCAGTAAGAAACTGATCCCCGCTCATATACGGCAGCATTATATCCAAAAGTATCAGCGCATAATCATCCTGCGCCGCCTTCTGCTTACCCTTTATCCCGTCCTCCGCTGTATCCGTTTCATATCCGTTATCCTTAAGATAGGAGCTTAACAGCTCCCTTATCTCCGGATCGTCCTCTATCAGTAATATCTTTCCCATACAACCCTCTTTGCTGCTCATGAAGTTTTTCTTCCGGCGATCTGCGTGTTTATATACTCTATGTCCTTTTTTACCCTGAAGCTGTCTATAGGGTATGCAAGGATGAACACTACCCCGACATAGATAAATGCCATCCAGAAATTGCTTGCAAAGAACCAGCCTGCGATAAAGCCGTACAGCAAGACTAACGCGCTTATGGCAAAGTACTTAACCACATAGCTCATTATCATGGTTAAGGAGCAGTATTCGTCCAGAAGCGTGTTTGCAAGCGTGATCATAAACGCAAGTATGAACAGCCTGATCACAAGCCCTATCTCTTCCGTCACTCCCGACCAGATCACCGATACGGCAAACACAACCAGTATCATCAGCGCCGCCAGTATCAGGCTGTCTTTTAAAAGTTTCTTAATACTCATCCCTTTTTAAACACCCTCTTTATATCCTTCAGATATTTTCTGGATACTATCAGCTTCTCGTCATTATCCAGCACTGCTTCCAGGCGGCTGTTCCTAAGCTGTCTTATCTCTTTCAGATGATCCGTATTCATGATACAGGTCCTTGATATACGTACCAGCCCGCTGTCCTTAAATCTCTCTTCCAGCTCCGCCGCGCCCGCATTCAGACGGTATACTTCCTTCGCGCCGTAGACAAAGAGCTTTCTTTCCACATTCTCTATATAATAAACCTCGGCCAGCTTAAGCTTTAGCTGCCGCCCGTTGTCATCCGCACTGAAACTTATATCAAGGCTTTCGATCTTTCTGATCAGGCCATCCACGAACTCAGTACGCTCCGGGTATTCTATTGTTACCGTCAGAGGCTTATCCTTCACCTCTTTTGTTATTATCTGCATGCTTCCTTCCGATCAATAACTTTATACTTACAGCCGCGATATCCGCAGCAACAACGGCCAGTCCCGCCGTCAGACTCCAGGGCGCCCAGATAAACATTATCTCCTTCATATCCGCTGAAAAGATCAGCGGGAATGAGATCAGTATCGACACGAGCAATACCAGCATGAACAGGTCACTTACCATAAGCACCGCTCTCTTTTTTATTATGATCATTGCCGCAAATATTACTATACCACATAATGTCACGGTACTGAAGATAAGATCAAAGACCGTCCAGATATCTCCGCTGAGTCTTAAACAGGCCTTGCCTGTATTTATATCATAGATACCGTTGCACAGACTGTCGGTACTGGCTGCCACATTAAGATTGCTTAACACGCAGACGGCTGTCTGCCTTTGTTCCGAAAACACAAGCCTGGAAGAATAATTCGCTGTGCCTCCGGAATGTCCGGTGATCCCGAATTCAAAAAGTTCCCAGCCGGAATAATAATCCCCTTCTTCCTTAAGCTCTCCTTTGATCTTCGCAAGCGGTTCTTCAAAAGCCGCGGGAATATCCGCAGAGTTAAGCCAGATCTGTGCCCAACGCCCCATATCTTCCGTATTTGAATAAAAGTATCCCGCAGGAATACTGCCTTCCCTTACAGCCATAGGGAAATCAAATACCCGACGGAAGCCAAGCCTTGTACCTTCAACAATTCTGCCCTCTTCCGGCTTTCCGACATAAGTATTTTCAAGGCCTAAAGGCCGCAGTACCTCACTTTCCATATATTCTTTGTAACTTATGCCGCTTACCTTCTCTATGATCAGCCCCAGCAGATTGTAATTAGTATTTGAATAAGCATATTCAGTTCCCGGTCTGTATTTTAATTCCCGTCCTGAAATGCTCTCAGCCCACTGAGTTAGCGTCATATCTTCAGTGGCGCTCGGATAATCCTTCTCACTGTTGGTATATCCGCTCTTCTGTTCCAGCAGATCTTTTACACTTATATCTGCCTCTTCCGCTTTATAATATGCCGTGAATCCCGGAACATAATCCGATATAAGTCCATCCTCATCAATAAATCCTTCATTTATCAGCTTCTGCACCGCAAGCCCGGTAAAAGCCTTTGTCATGGACCCTATCTGATAAAGAGCCTTACTGTCACCGTAATACTTTGTCTCTCCCTTTCTGTATACGACTATGCTGAAATCCCGGCACTTCGTATCATTAGCATATTTTTGTATCAGTTCATCAACCATGTACTTATGCTGCCACTCCGGTTCATCCGGATCCTTATACTGCTCTGCTCTCGCATACATAAAGCATGCCACCATCAGAGATATACATATGATCAGCGCCATCATGGTCCTTCGCTTATTCATGTCACCTTCCTCCTGTTCTAACACCGTGAGTTCCTTTGCATTCATCATACCGACCTCAGAGTAAGATTACCATATCTCCTTACACTTAATGCAAATCCGGACACATATAATGCAATTTCTGCTTTTCCGTTTCATCGTCACACAGCTGCCTGCAGAGTGGTATTAAGGCCGGGCGACTGAGCGAATTACTTAACGAGAACAAGCATCAGCTCCCGGGCGAACCTTGTCTGAGCGCAGCGAGTTGTGAGCCCGGAGAGCGCTTTGATGCGCAGTTCGAGTTTAGTAAGTTCGCGGCCCAGCAAGGCCTTAATACCACTCTGCAGGCAGCGTACGTACGTCGTTACTGAAGATTTGCGAAACACTCCTGCATGATGTAGTAGGATTCTTTGAGACGTTCGTGGAAGCTGACACCGTTCCAGTCTTCCCAGGTATATGAAGCGGAGACGCAGGACTCGCCTGCTTTGACACAGCTTACATAGATGGCGTCGATCTTTTCGCCGACACCGAGACGTTTGTTGGTCCAGAAATCTCCTTCGACGGTTTTGGTGGAAGGATCGCGGAAATTGAGAAGCGCCCAGGGTATCCTGATCTCAAGGAATTTGCCTGAGTAATTGAAATCAGTGAGCGGATCGTAACCGTCCGCGGTAGGATTGCTGAATCCTTTTTTAAGTTTGCCGGTCTCGTAGCGTTCCGCGCCGCGCTCTTCTCCGGTAGTGGGTATTGTAAAGGGTTTGTTGAGGCAGAGATATATGGGTGTAAATATATCGTTGTCTGCTTCCCTGTATTTCTTCCATTCAAGCTTGTCGTCCATGTAACGGTATGCAAAGGCATAACGGTCATAATAGCTGTGATTGTAGATGTGGCTGTTGTTGGCGCCATCAATGTCTATGACAAAATCAGCATCCCTGTCGAATTCCGATCCGCCGTAGGTATCACAGCCGGATAAGGGGGTTACGTCTATGGGAAAATAGAGATGCGCTGCGCCAATGCCTTCTTTTTCAAGGCGTGCCGCAAGATAGAGATAACGTTCGTCATGTTTCATATACAGCTTTATATCAGTGTTTTCCTGAAGCAGATCCTCTTCACTCCAGTCGTTGTCTTCCCCGTCAATGTTAACTATGAAGCCCTCCGAACCGGGATCAAAGGCAAGCAGTCCGAAGCTCTGCTCACTGGTCTGTATGTCGGACCAGAAGGGGCGGCGTCCCGCATCGGAATAATCCATGGTATTCCAGGTACGCTTGAACCACTCATCCTGCCAGGCAAATACCAGCCCGCCGGCACAGCCGCATTCATAAATGTCTTCAGCCATGTGCTTTAAGGCTTCTCCCTGCTGTTTTTCATCGAGGGCCCCCTGGTTGTATCCGCTGTAGGGATTCACGTGGGTACAGCCTCTGGATGTCGGCACACCGAATTCCGCTATCAGCACCGGCAGTGTATGTATGGACATAAGGTCTTTGAGATAAGCTTCATAGGTATCGATCTCGTCATTCTCATCACGGTAATCAACGTAATCCTGCTGCAGTATCATATACTCGGGATAGTACGGATACACATGATATGATGCAAAAGTTCCGGCCGCATAGCTTTCTCTTACATGGAAGCGTTCCACGTTCATGGTCACCGCATCTTCTATGTCGTACAGCGGCTCTCCGGGGTGCGAAAGCTCGTCCGCAGTCTGCCAGTTGGCCCAGCTTAAGGGCCGCTGCATCTTGTATTCCTGCATCTCATAGCTTACAACACGGTCACCGAACTCACAAAGGAAAGCATCAAAGGGCTGCACCTCATCATCGGTATACAGATAGTTCCCCTTATAGCAAGTCTTATCCGGATGACGCATATTGGTAGTATTGATAAAATAGGCATCCGACTCTATGCCGAGTATCCAGCCGAGAACGTATTCGGAGATATCACAGTTGTATACGCCGTAGGCCTTGCCCACACGCTTCTCCACGGCGCCTTTACCGTGGATGATATCTACCTGCTCTTTGGCTTCCGCCACCGCATCCTCCAATACATCAAAGGCATCACCTGTGCTCTCGATGGTATCCTCGTCGTACCATACTCCCATTACCAGATACAGCTTTTTGTCGGATACCCTGTTGTACTCATAGAAGGCATTGTAAAAAGCCGGCATCATCGTGGTGTAGATGCGGATCGTATTGCAGTTCATCTTTGAGATATCGGAAAACCAGTCGAAATAAACGGATTCGGGAACGGCCAGTTCACCGGGGAAACTCCCGGGATAACCGGAGCCTATGTTCACTCCGTTAAGATAGGTCTTTACGAATTCTTCACCGTTGTAGATATGAAAATATCCGTCGGCAGCCTTAAATCCCAGGTCCGAGCCGGAGTAGGTATCATGATAAAGCGGCTGTTTCCAGGCATCCGGCAGGCTCTCGGTAGCGGTGCCGAAACTCATCTCGTTGCCCATGGGTATCGTGCCTGCCTTGTCCCAGGGCATGCTGCAGGAACTGAGGAAAAAGAGAGCTGTAAGTAACAGGGCCGTGAGTTTTTTCATGCATTACCTCCGGCGCGTCTTAACTCTTCCAGCTCCTTTCTTCTCTTCCTGTTCCTTTCGGCTATGGTCACCGCCGCTATGAGTCCGAGAATGGTCAGTATCCCGGCTATGCACCACAGTATTCCCGAAAGTCCGTAGAGCTGAGTCATGTATATAACGGTATGCCCCTTGTCCACATGAACAAGGCGGTTAACGCTTCTTATCCCCTCGCCGTCAAACATATCATGCATGGCTATGGTAGTATCCACATTATCATAATCGGAATCTATCTCTATGCGGTCTTTGCCGTATTCAACCTTAAGCGGCACGGTCTGCCTTAAAGGCATCTGGCCTATCTCCATTTTGAAGAGTTCGGTAAGTATGGGCGTGACCGACCTGTCCTTCGTCAATGCATAATGATAGGTCAGGTTTATAGCCAGCACCATGATGTTATCGTTTTTCACCGAACCGTAGAAGTCAAGGCTGATACCGTCTTCGCGGGTTCTTGCATAGGTCTTGTCAAGCCCTGTAACATATACGGTACGCCAGGTGGTATATCCCTGGGGGAAGAGATCGGTATTGATGATGCCCCAGGTAGCTGTCTCCAGTTCAGGATAACCGTTGGAAAAGATCACATCGTGAGCCGTTACACCAAGAAACTCTCTTTTCTTTGACACCTCGTCTTCGGGTATGCCGTCGGCAAGGATCACGACACGCACTCCGTTCTCTGCAAGAACAGTCAGCAATTCCTCCGCTGCTTGTTTATCATCATAGGTAAAGCCGTTCAGATAAATGGTCCTGTACTTTGACAGTTCCTCATAGGTATAATCATTGATATTCGTGGATTCTCTTTCCTCGACCGTAGGGAAATCAAGACTTACCATGCCCGCTCCGCTTCCTATGCCTATGGCTGAGAATTCGCTGAGCACGCCGAAGGTGCCATCCACATCAGTATGATAAAGTCTGTAGTCTTCATTAAGGTCAACAAGGTTGTATCCGCTCCTTGCTGCAGCCGCGTCGATCTCTCCCACTGCATCCTCATCCCAGCTTACCGGCTCCATCCAGATGATCACGCTGTCGTTGCCGAGTTCCAGACATCTGTCAAAGAGATAGGAGAACTGTCCGCCGGAATATGACTTATCCAGCTGGGTAATGTTATAAGCGGTCCTTGCGCTCCTGTAATCCGAACCGTAAGAACCCATCAGGGGCACATCATAAGCGGAGACCAGGAAGGAGCCGTCCGCGCCGAGAGACTGCAGATCCATAAGAGCCAGTCTCTGTCTGGTTATCTCCTGGGCTTTCTTTATAAGGGTTTCCTCTGCCTGCTTTTCGAGTCTGACATCAGCCTTATCGCCGCTGCCCATCAGCAGTGTAAATGAAGGAAGCGCATCCAGCGCGAGCACTATCAGCACGCCCACTACCACCGGCTTCTTAAGGGTTTTCCAGGTAAGCAGTGAAAAGAGTATCAGGCAGGCCGCCAGCGGAAGATAGTTAAGCATACCGAGTTTGCCTGCTCCGGGCAAAAGCCTGATCAGCGGATAAGCCACACTGGTCGAAGCAAGGAATATTATGCCTGCGGTACCGAAACCGGCCCCGCTTTTCTTATTCGAAGCTATCAGGCCGAAGATGATAAGCAGCAGGAAAGCCAGGCCGAAATAATAGCCATGGTTTCCTGAAATGATCCTTAAGATGGGATTGATGCTCTTAAGTCCGCTCTGGAAATAGAACTCAAGGTTTTCTATCTCGGATGCATTATTGCCGCCCTTGAAGTAAGATACCAGCCACAGTCCCGACATCATAAAGGCTGCGATATACGCGATAAACATCAGACCCGCGCGTCTGAAACAATGATTCAATGCGGAATACAGGAAAAAGTATACGCAGAAAGTAAGCGCCGTGATCAGCGCAAATACAGGATCGGACATGATCATCACGGCAAAGAGTATGCTGACTGCCGCCAGTTCCCGCCGTCCCAGTTTTTTGGTCCTAAGATAATCTTCGGTAAGATGTAAGAGCCATGGCAGCAATACGAAGCAGAACATCCTCTGCAGATTGCCGTCCTCATAGCTCACCTTCATGCAGGCCGGAGCAAAGAACCACAAAAGCCCCAGAAAGCCTCCGAGAAACTGTCTGTCTCTTTTCTTTCCGATCATCATAAAGGAGAATGCGCCCGCAAAGAATATCAGGCCGTTCCAGATGATATAAGCTCCCAGCGGATTGCCGCCGCTAAGCAGCTGAAGAAATGCAAATATATATGCCGGTATCGGCGCCCAGTATCTGAAGGGCTGTATGCCGTTGTACCAGAATCTGTCATACATAGGCCAGATGATGCCCTGTTTCAGCGCATCATAGGCAGTGCCTCCTTTATAGATGTGGTTCAGCACATCTTCTCCGAGAGGGTAGGCCGGATTGGCGACTATAGCCGCCATCAGCACTACAGCAAGTATTATATAGACCACTGTCCATATGACTGTCTGTAAGTGCTTCTTCAATTTACGTTTCCTCCCATATCCTCAAGTATGTCGTCAAGCACCGCATCAATAACATTATGCATCACTTCTTCGGTATATTCTTCCAGATGGTAACTGTCAAAAGCATCATTGAAATTGATGATATAGCTTCTGGTAGGCGTCTCGCTGCCTTCAATTGATAACAGCCTTCCGCCTATCTTCTTCACGAGTTCCTGCACGCCGTGGCCGAAAAATTCCACCATATTCTCAAGTGTGGGAGCTATGGCATCAAAGGGATCCACGTCATTTAACACCCTGTTCTGATAAGGTCTGAAAAAGGCATCTATGGCTTTCTCATACACATTGAATTCCACAAAGCTCTCCCTGCCTATCAGTATGTTTAGTGTAAACTCCCAGGTATGCGGATGAGTCTCGCCTCTCTTGTTATTGAAGATCACCCAGTGATTCCCGTTCAGATAGAATTTCAGTCTGTATTCCTGAAATAATCTGTTCTCAAAGTTTTTCATACGTTACGCTCCCTAAGCATTCTCACATATTCATGTATATCGCCGCATTCGGGCGTCCACGACTCCACGCTTCTCAAAGTAACATTGATGCCGATCAGCGGTCTTAATCTTTCATAAGTCTGCTGGCGGTCGCTCCTTAAGAATACCAGGAATATCTGTCCCGCTACTTTCGCATCCTCGTAGGCATGATCCCCGGAAAGCCTGAAACGGATCACGCTGCGGTCAAGCATCAGCTGTGCTTTTGCAAGGAAGTCTTCCTCATTGGCGCAGTTGAAAAGCGCAAAAGTTATAGGCACTATACCTTTCTGCTGTATCCTGTCAAGGAAATCATCAAGTATGCTCTCCTGGAAGAGGGTACGCTGCATATCATAGGTATTCTTTACAATCAGCTTCTCATTGAGCTTATTTATGCTGGCATTGAGGCCGGTGATCACCTTTTCTCTTTCAAGGTTCTCTTTCTTTTCCTGACCTATCCTGTGGGCAAAGATCATGGCTTCCACAACCATTATCATTACGGAAAGCGCATAACAGAGTATCATGTTGATCTCCGAACCCAGGAAAGCGTTGTTATCCAGGAACACGTCCTTGTTGGTAAGCAGACACATCCTGTAAGTCGAATCGCCATATTCAAACATAACTCCGCTGGCTACATAGTTCTTGTCATCAATGCTGATCTGTCTGTGAGTCACATGATTGAGCATCAGCTCGTCCAGAAACTTCTGCGCGGAATCGGAGATGTAATAGGTCCTGGTCGTGAATCCCTTATATTTATTGGTCTCCGTAACGTCCTTTACAAAGAGCATTGCTTCGTTCTTTGAGAAGGTCCAGTACTTGTTGGTGGAAGCATCCAGAGTTCCCAGTATCTCTTCGATGATCGATGCATCATCACGGTTATCCTTTATATAGATCTGATCCAGCACCAGCTGTACATATGCATCCTGCTGATCTGCGCAGACCTCAATTATACCGTTTTCAAACTGGTGCACAAAGATAAGTCCCAGCGCCAGGAGTATTATACCCAACAGAGTGGCTATCGTTGCCACCGTTCCGAAATAATGATCCTTTAAGAGCTTTTTCATTCTGCCTCCTGATAATTAACAAGTTCCCTGAACTTTTTAAACAGATTAAGCGGTTTGGAAAAATCATCCTTCACCACATCCATAAAAGCGTGTCCTTCCTCGCTTAAGTTCCTCGTCTTCCATGAAGAATCGGTACCTATACTGTTGATTATCCCCGCCAGTCTTATGAAGAATACCGCAAAGTTAAAGAAGGGCAGGAGTATGATGACCCACCAGTGTTTCGAATAATAATCCCGAAGCACCGGAAATTCTCTCATAAAATAATGCACGGTAAAGAAATACAGATATCCCACGAGAATATAGATAAAGAATATGAAGCCCGTGGAAAGCAGTATCATTCTTGATGAATAATGCATCAGCAGCATGCACAGAAGGGCCAGATACCATATGGCTCTGGGAAAAGCAAAGGTGTGATCGTAAAGTAGTGTCCTTACGCTGACATCCATAAAACTCTTGCCGAAATTGCCGTGGCTGTCAAGGAACTGCCTTGCCACTTCCAGTGAACCTCTCTGCCAGCGCTGTCTCTGGGTATACAGCTTATTCACGCCCTCTATGGGATCAACGTAAAACAGCGCATTCTCACAGATCTCCACTCTTTCCTTCTGGATATATCTCATCTGGAAAGTGATATGGGTATCTTCACAGATGGTATTGGTATTGTACAGTCTGGATTTCAGTATCGCGGATTTTCTGAATGCGGAGAAAGCTCCCGACAGGGTATATACCGCATTAAGTTCCGAAGCATAGCTCCTGCCTGCCAGGAAGGCCTGGGCATATTCCATAAACTCTATCTCCCTGAAAAGTCTCGGGAAGAAATCCCTGAACTGCAGTATAAGTCTGGGTTCCGTGAGAACTGCGCCGGTCATGCAGTTTAAGTCCGGTCTGTTCTCGAACTTATCCACCAGATTGGTAAGGGCATGAGGCTCAAGCACACCGTCACTGTCTAAGTTGATGATGTATTTTCCTTCACTGTTATAGAGCGCCAGGTTAAGAGCCCTCGACTTACCCTGCTCGGCATTGAGCCACTGCATGTTAAGCTCGGGGAATACTCTCTGACATTCCCTGTATATCTCAAAGCTGTTATCCTTACCCTGGTTATTGACCAGGTATATCCTTATCTTTTCGGAATCATAAGTGGAATTCTTGATGGAACGTATGCAGGCCGACAGAGTCTGCGCCGAATTGTAGACAGGTATGATCAGTGATATCTCCGGATAAACCTTCGGTTTTACCAGCTGCTTACCTGCCTTTGCCCTTCTGATGAGCAGGAGAAAGAAACCTCCGAAAGCAGGTATTATCTCCATCAGCACCGGTATTATTATCCAGGCTCCCCAGAATATGAATGAATGTAAAAAGGTATTAAGTGCTCTCATAATTGAATATTCCCACCTTCATCTTCACTATCTGCGGCTTGGTAAAGACATAGAAATACAACAATACCGACAGCACATAGAAAAAGATACGTCCTATATAGGTATGCGCCATATAGTAAAAACCGCTTCCGCCGAAATGTATTATCTCACAGATAAGAGTAATACGGAGCGCATTGGCGATAAGTATGAATATGGTTCCGAGTATGGATACCAGTATCTTCTCCTGTCTGGTATATACTTCAAAGAAAAGCAGTAAGGACAGAAATGCCATTATCTCGAGTATTCCCGAACACTCAAAATCGATCTGCAGCGTCATGGCGCCTGCAGGTGTGTCAACAAAGATCGTGCCGTATTTGAAATATGGAACGAAGGTGCCTGTGGCTCTCCCGATGAATCCCGCTAAAGCAGCAACGCCCTGTGCCAAAGGTTCCGTCAGCACCGGGCGTATAAATACCATCATCAATATAAACAGGCCGGCGCTGCCCCAAAAGAATCTCCACGCAAGTATCTTAGCTTTATTGAGGACATGGAGCACGTACAGCCAAACCAACGTCCCGATGATACCGATCAGCGGGTACATGATCCGTTCTCCTTAGAGTTCTATAGCTGTTCTTTTCTTCTTCAGTATCAGGGCTCCGCCTGCTACTGCCATGCTTAAGAGTATGCCTGCCACAGGACCCGAAGAAGCGCCTGCGGTCTGAAGCCATTTGTCGCCGATACGCTCGTACTTAACTTCCAGCAGCTGCATATCGGTCTCCTGAAGTCCGAAGAGGTCTGCGATCTTGCCAAGATCAAGATACCACTCTGCCTCATCCCTTGAAGCTGTTTTGGTTATCATCATCTTGCCGTATACTTCGTTTCCGAGTATGTCCGCAAGTTTCTTCTCTTCCTGTCCCGACCAGCCTCTGTGATAGGTGATATAGTACTCATATGTGCCTTCAGCCAGACGGTTGGTATCCGGATTCCAGATCACATTCCCCTCTTCATCAGCCGTTACCAGACGGAACTCAAACCAGAGATTATCATCGCCGTTGATGCGCAGTACCACGCCGTAGGTCATCTCATCACCGTGCTCGGTAAGATGAGTGCTCATCTTGGTATATACATGGCCGTAAAGTCTGTTGCCCTGGGTATAAAGAGCGCCCTCGCCGTCAGCAACTTCCTGCCAGGTACCGGGTGTTGCGTACTGTATAAGTGTATGCGGATAGTAAGTCCAGTCACCGTAGAGACCGTCATATACTATACCGTCAAATTCCTTTGAATGATCCTCATGACTGGTATCGACTATACCCGTTATATAAGGCTCAACCATATAGAAACCGAAACCGTAGGTGGAGTTGTTAAGAGGCAGCTGTGATGCGGGGAAAGATATCTCCCACTCACCGCCCTGATCCCACTCGCCTGTGGTATAGGCTACCTGCGCGCCTTCTATACCGCTGACGCTGTATACCGCGCCGTTATTCTCGGAATTAAGCTGTAATACTTTTCTGTATCCGAGATCGGATATCAGTTCAAAAGTACCGTTCATATTGGGGCCTGACCATGAAGCCGTGCCGCAGCCGGTATCTTTAATATAAACATATACCATGTCATCCTGCTGGACTACAGCAACGGCAGTAACTCCGCAGTAGAAATTGCTTGCTCCGGCAGGAGTCTTTGATACCGCATCCCAATCAGAAAAGTTACCGTCTATCGTAATACCGGTGAACACGCCGGTAGGTCCGTTTTCTTCAACTTCTTCTTCAGCTTCTTTTTCACTTACGCTGTTATCCACCGGCGCCACGAAGCAATCGGCAGCATCTTCTTTTATTTCTTCATCATCAACAACAACTGCGCTGTCATCATCAACAGCTATCTCTTCCTCAACGGTGCAGTCTTCGCTTTCTTCGCTTACTGCTTCTTCCGTTTCTTCTACGACCTCTGATACCGTCTCTTCAGTAGCGGTCTCGCTCACTACGGGAACTTCCTCTTCAACTTTCTCTTCCTGTACGGGAGCTTCCTCAGTCAGATTTTCTTCGCTGGGAGCCTGCTCTGTAATATTCTCTTCACTTACATTTTCTTCAACACTGACATCTGCGGTAGTTTCCTCTGCCACAGTTTCATCCTTCTGTTCGGAAGCTTCTTCATTCTGCTGCTCAGCGTTCTCCTCAGTCACCTCTTCTACCGCAAATACGGGCGCAGGTAATGAAGCTGTGAGCATCATCACGCTTCCTGCTAACGCTATTACTTTCTGAATGAATTTCCTTTTCATAACTTTACTCCTCACATGTAAGTAGAAACTATGTAGGTCCTAAGAGGATTCTCTCCTATTTCAAGTCTTTCTATATCAACGTGGTTGAAATCCAGTCTGTCCCTTATATCTTCAAAGAGCCTGTTGCCTATTCTCTCTATGCTTGCGTCACCGCCGAACTCTGCCATATCATTTAAGTATCGGTTCTCATAATGCCCCAGCACTTCGGCCGCATATTTTTCTATCTCTTCGAATTTCTTTCCTTCTTCATCCCTGGGTCTCACAAAGGTCGTAATCTCCAGAGTATGTGAATGTTCATGTTCACGTTTATTGTCCGCGCTGTGTGTCATCGGAAGATAATAATGAAAACAATATATCGTTTGCGCGGAATTCTGTGTAAGCACTTTCACCCCTATGTGTACTTAATTTATCGGCATTATTTGTTAAAAGTATAAGTTAGTTTACAAAACATTACAAGTAAAAAACAAAAGGCAATCAGGAGAGTTTTTTGTGCATTTTTACAAAAATGTGCCAAAATTTTCTCCTGATTGCATCATAACAGTTTATAAGGCCTCAAACAACCCATTTCATTACCATTTTCTTATCATTCGTTGCTGTCGCTGACTGATGAGGGGTCTCATATCTTTACGGTCTTCATGCATCTCACATCCGCGCTGGAAGCTCCGATGTAGATCACCATCTCTCCCTTCATCATTTCCCACTTGCCGCTCTCTTCACAGTAGTGTGAGAAATCCTTTGCATTCAGCTTAAACTTGTAGGTTTTGCTCTGACCGGGCTTTATCTCCGCCTTATCAAAGCCCTTAAGCTCTTTCACCGGATTCTCTTTCGAAACCTTCTTCTCTCCCACATAGAGCTGCACGGTTTCCTTGGCTGCCACATGCCCTGTATTCTTAACCTGCACGCTCACGTTGAATCCGCTCTTTGTCTTCTCCACTTTCATTCCCGAGTAGGCAAAATCCACATAAGACAGACCGTGGCCGAAGGGGAACTGTACCTTCACCCCTTCCTTCTCATAATATCTGTATCCTACGAAGACTCCCTCATTGAAGCGCTGGGTCAGTCTTGCGTTCATAACCTTCTTCTCTGCGGCGGTAAGCTTTCTTCCCGGGTAGTCTCCGTACTTTGCAACAGGAGTATCCTTGAAATCTGCAGGCAGGGATTCGGGCAGCTTGCCTGAAGGAACGATGCTTCCGCTTATGACTTCGGCAAGGGCAGCGCCTCCTTCCATACCGTTATAGCTCATCCACAATATTGCTTTGGCCCTGTCTTTCCATGCGCTCATGTCCACCGGAGAACCGGATACCATTGCAACCACCGCATTGGGATTTACATCCAGCACAGCATTTATCAGTTCGTCCTGGCCGAAAGGAAGCTTTAAGTTTTCCTTATCCTTTCCTTCTACATCCAGATCATGATCGAGGCCGCCGACGATGATCACCTTATCATATTCTTTAGCAAGGGCAACCGCCTCATCCTTAAGCTTCTTTATCAGCTTTTTCTCTTCTGCGGAATAGCCGCTTTTCTTCCTTGTATCGTTATTCAGTTCTTCGATATTGATGCTGCTCTCCTGCCAGTTGACAAGATCCGCTTTCTTTCTCGGAACATAATAACCCTTTACATACTTAACCTGCGTATTTCCGCCGTACTCATTGGCAAGTCCGAGTAAGGGTGTCTTCTCATAAAGAGCCTTGATCTCAGCGCTTCCGCCGCCTGCCGCATGAGCGCGGTTTGCATTGTCGCCGATGACCAGCAGCTTCTGTGTCTCTGAGGGCTTAAAGGGCAGGATCTTCTTATCATTCTTGAGCAGTATCACGGCTTCTTCCGCGGTCTTTCTGACGAAAGCATGGCAGACATCCGCATTTACGCAGCCCGGATCCCTGTCGGGAACTCGTACTGCCTTTGCCTTTACCTTACCGTTCTTCTGCTCTTTGAGTTCTATCTCGATAAGACGCACCCTCAGCATGAATCTTAAGATATTGCGGATCTTTTCATTGACGCATTCTTCCGATATCTCACCTTTCTTTATGGCTTCTTTTAAGGGGTTTGCCATATAGTATTCGTCAAAATTCGGAGTAACGCTCATCTCTATATCCAACCCGCTTTCCGCAGCCAGCTTCGTATCGTGGATCGCGCCCCAGTCGGAAACCACACAGCCGTCATACTTCCACTCCTTGCGGAGTATGTCGGTGAGCAGCCACTTGTTCTGTGAACCGTGCACGCCTCTGACCAGATTATAGGAACCCATGAGAGCCCAGCTGTGAGCCCGCTTCACCGCCGCTTCAAAACCGGGAAGATAGATCTCCCTCAGAGTCCTTTCGTCCAGCTCGACGTTAACAAAGAGTCTTTCATATTCCTGGGAATTGCAGGCAAAATGCTTTACGCATGCCGATACGTCATTTTCCTGTATGCCTTCGATAAGGGGCACCACCATTTCGGCTATCAGATAGGGGTCTTCACTCATATACTCAAAGTTACGCCCGCACAGAGGATTTCTCTTGATGTTGATCCCGGGCGCCAGTATCATGTCTTTTCCGCGGCCTCTTGCTTCCCTGCCGAGTACTGCGCCGGAGGTATGAGCCAGCTCCCTGTTCCAGGTAGCTGCTATAGCCGAGTTGCTGGGAAGATAACTTGTCATGTCGGCAGTGCTTCCTATGGTCACCCACTTGTCAGGTTCAAAGTCATTCCTGACACCCATGGGGCCGTCATTCATGCTTATCCCGGGTATGCCCAGCCTCTCCGCTCCGCCTGACCTGAAGAATTCCGCGCTGTGGATCATGCTGATCTTCTCATCCAGAGTAAGCTCCTTAAGCAATGCCTCGATCTTGTTTTCCGTTTCCTTATTCTTCATCTGAACCCTCCTGTTCATTTATTCACGTTACAGCTTTCATTAATAAAACAACATCGTGATCAAAACCGTCTCTGCAATCGTATCACCGCAAAGTCTGTTTCAACCACAATGTTTTTGTCATTTAATGCCCGTCTTTTGTTATCCCTTTAAACGTACTCCTGTCAGGTATATCACACTCTTCATATAGCTTATGATAAACTTGAGAAGTTTTCTTTTTGATTCGCCGTACCTTCGCTTCTCAAATACTATGGGCACTTCCGATACCTTAAAGTGCTTTCCTTCTCTTTGCTTATCCAGCTTAAGATACATCAGCACTTCCTGAAGCACATCATAGTTTTTACACTTAAGCTTATCAACCACAGCCTTAAGTCTTACGGTCCTGTATACGCGGTAATCCGTGGACATGTCCTTTGCCTTGATCCCCAGCACCACACCGTAGACCGTATTCAGTATATGGGACATAGCCTTGGAGCTTTTGGAATCATTGCTGACTCCGCCTTTGGTATAACGGGAACCGATCACCACATCACATTTCTCACTTACAAATCTCTCATAAAGCCAGGGGATGCATTTCGGATCATGGCTCATATCCGCATCCATTATCAGAAAAGCCCTGTAGCCCGCCTTTCTTATACCTTCCTTAAAGGCTTCGGCAAACCCCGGCTTTTCCTGGTTGTAATACTTCGCCCCATATTCCTGACACACTGCATCGCTGTTATCCATGCTCTGCATTCCGTCTATGACTATGACTTCATACTTTTCCCCGGTCAGATCCAGTTCATTCTTTATCAGCGGGATCAGTATCTTAAGATTCTCCTCTTCGCCATAGGCCAGAAGTACAGCGCTTATACCTCTTGATAACCCCTTTTTCTCCATGATCGCTCTCCGTTTCTTTTCAGTGTTTACTTATACTCAGTTTTATCTCTTCTTTCTTCTGAGGTTCTCTGTCCATTTTACTGTCTTCTGCTTTCTTTGTCGACTGTCTTTTTATGCTTTCGCGCTTCTTTTCATTCAGGCCTCTTTTATCTCTCCGTCCACCACTTTGAGTTCACCGAGTTTATCGAGCACTTCACTGCGGTAATCTATCTCATCTTCATCCTGGAAACCGATGAATACCACTCTATCTATCGCGCCTCTGTCAAAGAAGAGCATATTGTCTGCACCGGATATCCCGTCGGGATAGAAGCAGCCCATATAATCAAATATATGGTCATTACCTTCCGCCAGGACCACACGTCCGCATATCATTACCAGATGCTCACCTTCGGTAAGCTGTACTATCGAGCCGCAGGGCAACATATCTTTATACATTTATCTATACCTCCAACTGTTATTATAGTCTTCTGTTATTATTGTTTGCCGGTCCGTTATTGTTATTTGCCGGGTTTTCTATCACTTCAAACTGGGCTGCAAGATCTCTTTCTCTGGGCGGCCGGTTTGCCTTATCCTGAGCTTTCTTTTCCTTGATCTTCTGAACCTGTTTTGATCTTGCTCTCCAGTTTTTGAACTTCTCCTTCAGGCCGGTGATATCAATGGATATTTCAAAGCCTGCGCCAAGTCCCAGCGCCGCTGAAAGACCGAAACTGAAGAAGTCCTTGGTCGCTACATACTTGACCTTGACACCCGCTCCTATGGCCGACACCGAAGCCTTGCCTCCGAAGCGTATACCGAAGAGAGTGAGACCGCCGCTGGCCGTTCCGGTAAAGACAGCAGCCGAAGCGCTTAAGTCAGTGCTCACGCCTATGCCCTCATGAGGATTGCCGTCCTTATCCTTATAGCGTATCATTCCTATTCCGCCCTGGGCCGTAGCTCCTGCCGCTCCGATATTTCCTTCCACCTTGCCGTCAAGCTTGACCCAGTCTTTCTTATAGCCTGCATGTCCCTTTGCCACGCCTCGTACACCATAGGCTTCTGCAGAGGCTCCCGCATATATCTTGGTCTCCCACAGATTGCTTCCCGATATGGCAAAGCCCACATTGGCTGCGCTTTTCACGGTACCCACTGTCACATGTGCACTGGCTCCCAGACTTCCGTGTTCGCTCTTCACCTTGCTGCGTACTTTCAGCACACGGGCTTTGCCCTTAAACACATTAGTGCCGACATTGAGCAGATCTTGGTTTTCAAACACACCGTTAGTATATGCCACGGTAGCATCCTTGGCTCCCACATTAAACTTATGTGACTTGAAGAAGTCCTTAACGTTCTGCTTAAATCCTTTTTTCTTGAAGTCTATGCCGCCATGGTCTTCATAAGCTGAAAACAGGGATACGGTCGAACTTATCTTTCCGTCATTGACGGTCTTCTCATACGCTTCTTTATGCTTTCTGGTGCTCTCGGGATTTTCCTTGACACCGTACTGTGCCATATCCTTAAGCTTCTTCATATCCTGTATCATACTTATCTTTGCGGCATTGTCGAACTCATCCTCAGCACGAAGACGGTCTATTTCCGCATTAAGCTCCTCGGCATTTTTCCCCTTAAGCTCCCTAAGCTCATCCTTGTCCATTCTGACATATTCGGGCCTGGAAACGATCTTAGCCCTCAGATCAAGATATTCCGCCTGCATCTCAAGGACATTGATCTTATCCTCCATTGCCGCAAACATTTTGGGAGAAATTTTCATATTCCTCAGAGCCGCATAGAAATTATCACTGTTTGTTTC
Organism: Lachnospiraceae bacterium; assembly: GCA_016281335.1. Classification (GTDB taxonomy): domain Bacteria; phylum Bacillota; class Clostridia; order Lachnospirales; family Lachnospiraceae; genus NK4A136. The sequence goes on from JAEEIK010000036.1 coordinate 73,311, forward strand.
TTTAAGCTCTTCCAGTTTGCGGTAAGTAGATACGGACTTGTAAAGCTTTTCACGGTATTTCTCATAATTCTTCCTGAATCCCGCATCATCCGAAAAGTCAAGTATGTCACCGCGGTGCAGACCGTATCCGGCCGACAGTTCCTTCCCTCTGTTCTCATTATATGTATCATTCAGATCATACTGGGTTTTGAAGTCGTCAAACTTCTTTACGGATGCGAGCACGGATGCCTGTATATCACGCCTTGCACGGACTGTTATCTCCACTTCCTTAAGATCATTAACACTTAATTTCCTGTTGTGCTCCATGGCTTTTCTCGGTCTCGAAAGCGGAGCCTCACGTTCCAGAGCTGCATTCAAATTTGCTTCAGCCTCGGCCTTCATATTCGCCGCTTCCGTAAGAAGCGATTGGGCTGCCGAAAGGCGTTTGTACTTATCTCCCTTACTGACGATCTTAGTGTTGTTCGCACCATCTAAGGAATAATGATCATCATCCCTTTTTTTCTGCTTATACGTATTTGCCTTATTCTGTATTTCCTGAAACAGATCTCTCAGCTGCTCATTCTGCTTTGACGAGAGGACCTCCTGATCATAATAGCCCTCAAGCGCTAAACATGCTTCTTCCACAGCGGTGACCAGCTCATCGTGCTCATCGGAAAAACTGCTTCCGAATATCAGCCCGCGCCCTGCATCCAGCTGCTTCTGCAGATCCTTTAATTTTCCGAGCCATAATGCCCTTTTATCTTTTTCATTCATCGGTGCTCTCTACCTCAACCATTTCACCATTGACAATTTCCAGTTCCCCGAGCTTATCCAGTACTTCTGTCCTGAAAGCTATCTCGTACTCATCCTGGTATCCTATGAAATACAGGCGTTCCACAGCTTCCCTGTCAAAGAATATCAGCTCGTCACCCTTACCCATGCCTTCAGGATATATGCAGCCCACATAATCATAGATGCGGTCGTCTCCCTCGGCGCATACGATGCGTCCGCTGATGAATACCTTGGGATCCATATCCTTAAGGCTTACTACCGAGCCGAGAGGTAACAAACCCTTATAATCCTTTTTCTGTTTTTCCGCCATTTCTTTTTCCTCCTTATGTGATACTCTTATTTCTTTTTTCTTAGTTGTGCCTGCATCATATCATGCCGGGCGTAGCAAAAGTGAAGCGAAGTGCATCTATAATCTTGCAATTGATATTCCGTAGGGATTAAGCGCATCCCTGTGGCTCATTTTTATCGTATCCCGGTATTCGCTTGGCGTGCATCCCAGGTTCTTTTTAAACACACGGTTAAAATAACTGGCATTGTTAAAACCCACACTATCGGATAGCTTCTGCATCGAAGAAGCGCTCGGGTCGTTTTTCTGCATACGCCTTGCCGCTTCAAATATCCTGTATCTTAAGAGATATTCAAAGGGAGTTAATGAAGTGGAACGTTTAAAACAGCGACAGCATTCACTGTTACTCACATGTATGCTCCCCGCTATATCTTCCAGTTTCAGCTCGCGCATATACTCTTTATGTATAAAACTTATGGCCTCCTTGACTCTTTCCTCATCGGTAAGAGCTTTTAAGTCGGCATTGTTGTCACCGGAAGCGCTGTATTCCAACAGTCTCAACCAGAAAGTCGAAAGCAGGCTCTTGGTCTCCAGCTCGTAACCGTATTCCTTATTAAGATTAGCCGAGAGTATGGATTCCACGGCATCAAGACTCTTTCTGTCGTAAGGATCGCCGGCTCTTAAGACCGCATAGCCCAGCTGTCTGTTTTCGATAAGAGGAAGATAATACTTGGTAGCCAGAAAAGAATCCGGCTGTTCAAACAGATATGATGAATTGAAAAGTATGGAAAGCACCACGCAGTCGCTGTCCGAGGCCGGATGTATCGAGTGCAGGTGTCCGGAGTTGATCCATATGGAATCCCCCGCGGAAAGCAATGCTTCGCTCTCTCCTACAGAGAATCTCACGCTCCCGCTCCGCACCAGATCGATCTCCATCTCGCTGTGCCAGTGGGGCGGTACACACTCCAAGAACATATTACGCAGATCAACGTAATACACCGCTACCGGATAATCTGTGTTGGTATTTTCGTAGTAATCCTCATAGATCCTCATGCATAAGATTTTATCAAAAAAAAAACTTTTCTACAATAAAAAAGGCTTCTCCCCTCCGGGGAGAAGCTGTCGCCTTCAGGCGACTGATGAGGGGCTTTACTCATTCCCCATCTTAAGCAGCTTCGCGGCCTGGTCCGCCGTGGTGCATGCATCTATGATCTCCTGCAGATCACCGCCCAATACCTTATCGATCTTATAGAGCGTCAGCCCTATTCTGTGATCCGTGACTCTTCCCTGAGGGAAGTTGTAGGTCCTTATCTTCTCGGAACGGTCTCCGGTACCTATCTGGCTCCGCCTTAAGTCCGCTTCCGCATCATGAGCCTTCTGGCACTCCAGATCATAAAGCCTTGCCCTGAGTATCTGAAAGGCTTTTTCTTTATTCTGTATCTGTGACTTTTCCGTCTGGGAATAGATCACTATGCCCGTCGGATAATGGGTAAGTCTCACCGCCGAGTCGGTGGTGTTGACACACTGGCCTCCGTTACCGCTGGCCCTGGTCACGTCAATTCGGATATCCTTTTCATCTATCTGTACATCCACATCTTCGGCCTCGGGCATTACTGCTACAGTCGCCGTGGAAGTATGTATCCTTCCTCCCGATTCGGTTTCCGGCACACGCTGCACCCTGTGAACGCCGCTTTCATATTTAAGCACCGAATAGGCACCGTTGCCGCTTACCATGAATTCCACTTCCTTCATGCCGCCGATCCCGGTCTCGTCCACCGATACCAGTTCGCTCTTCCAGTGCCTGCTCTCCACATAGTGGGTATACATCCTGTACAGTTCCGCAGCAAAAAGAGCCGCCTCGTCTCCGCCTGCGCCCGCTCTTATCTCCACATATACATTTTTCTCATCATTGGGATCCTTGGGCAGAAGCAGTATCTTAAGCTCCCTCTCAAGTTCCTCCATGCGCTTCTTTGACGCAGCCTGCTCTTCCTTGAGCATCGCCCTCATCTCTTCATCCTTCTCGGATTCCAGCATCGAAAGGGCATCCGCTTCGTCTGACCTGCATTTCTTATACTCTTTATAAGCCGTAACAATAGGCTCCAGCTCGGCCTGTTCTTTCATCAGCTTTTTAAAACGTTCCGCATCATTTGCCACATCCGGCATCTGCAGTTCGTTCATCAGCTCCTCATACCTGCCAAGCAGAGCCTCCAGTTTATCAAACATTTTTATATCCTTCCCGTAACCACTCTGTCCAGTCTCGCGTAATCCCTTATCACGCGCACTTCACTAAATCCGTTATCCGTAAGCAGCGTCGATACCGCCTCGCCCTGCTCCGAACCTATCTCAAGATAGAGCCTTCCGCCTGCATTTAAGTGGGCAGGCGCCTCTTTTACTATCCTTTTATAAAAATCCAATCCATCTGCTCCGCCGTCAAGCGCCGCTCTCGGTTCATACTTTCCCACCTCGGGCATCAGCAGATCTATCTCAGAAGTCCTTATATAAGGCGGATTTGAGGTTATCACGTCAAACTTGCCTTTCACTAACGCATACAGATCAGAGAGTATCCATTCGGCATTTATACCCTGATCCTTTGCATTTTCCTTAGCAACCTTCAGCGCCTTTTCCGAGACATCCGCTCCGGTTCCCTTTATACCGCTTTCGTTCTTTATAAGTCCTAAAAGTATGCAGCCGCTTCCGGTGCACAGATCAAGCACGCTCATATCTTTTACGCCGTCGCTTAAGACCTGCTCCACCAGCACTTCCGTATCCTGTCTGGGTATCAGCACATCCGGAGTCACCTTCAGTTCCATGCCCATAAAGCCCTGGGTTCCCAGGATATACTGAAGCGGCATCGATGCCTTTCTCTTCTGCAGATAGTCATCATAGGTGCGATGGGCTTCCGTAGTCACCAGTTTGTCCGGCTGCATGAAGAAGGTATTCTTGTCTATTCCGCAGGCCTGCATCAGCATAAGCCTTGCTTCCAGATCAGCTTCATCCTTTCCGGCCGCAGTCAGTTCTCTTTTCCCCTTAAGATACAGTTCACGGAGTGTCATCGCTTTGCCCTCCCATCATCTCGTCGATATCCAGTACGGATATCTCCACCGTCTCATCGCCGGTCTCTACAATACTTCCATCGGGTTCTTTTCGTGTTTTCTTAACTACTCTGGACTTAAAATGCTTCTTCTGGAAAGTCTCCCAGTCAAAAACCGCTTCAGTCGCTGCTATCGCCACTTCTATCATATCATCATCCGGTTCTTTTGTGGTGATGCGCTGCATCCACAGTCCCGGTGCCGATATTATGCTTAAGAGAAAGCTGTCTTTTCTTCCCGCAAGTCTCAGTAATTCATAGGATATCCCTGCAATTACCGGGATCAGCAGCAGTCTGTATGCTATCCTCATAAGCCTTGAATCCGTCTTTATGAAGAAACACAGAACTATGCCTATCAGTACGATAAATATCAGGAAACTCGTACCGCATCTCTTATGAAAACGTGAGGACCGTCTGACATTCTTTACATTCAGCGTCCTGCCGCTCTCTATGCAGTTGATGCATTTATGCTCTGCCCCGTGATACATGTAGAGCCGCTTTATATCTTTCATCAGAGCAATGGATGCCACATATATAAGGAACACGGCTATCCTCATTACACCTTCTATGAGAAGCACCAGTGTCTGATCTTTAAGATATTTTCCTGCAAGCTCAGACACAAAATACGGAAGTATCATAAACAGCAGTATTGCTATCACTAGGCTCATCAGCACGGTAAAGCCGGTCACCACTGCTTCGGCCTTTGAGCCGAATATCTTCTCAAGCAGTCTGTCCCCTGCTGTAGGCTCTTCCTCTTCTTCTGCCTCCGTTGCAGAAAAGGTAAGTATATCCATGCCAAGACTCAGGGAATCGATAAAGGCTATGACACCCCTTACAAAAGGTATCTTACGCGGTATGCTCTCGGGATTATATGCGAGCTTATGCATGCTTACGTCAATATTGCCGTCAGCCTTTCTCAATGCCACTGCATATTCTTCTTTATTCTTCATCATCACGCCTTCGAGTACGGCCTGTCCGCCTATGCCCGAATACACGCTCTTACGTTTTTTCTTAGCCATCTGTCCTTTTATTCCCTGAGGATTATTTTTTATTATATCAAAAGATGAGACAGAAATAAATCTGTCTCATCTGCTTGAAATCTTTGCAAATAAACTACTTGCCTGCGTTAACGCCGTACTTCTTATTGAACTTATCTACACGGCCTCTTGCCTGAGCAGCCTTCTGCTGACCGGTATAGAAAGGATGGCACTTGGAACAGATTTCCACGTGGATCTCCTTCTTGGTTGAACCCGTCACAAAAGTGTTACCGCAGTTGCAGGTCACCGTTGCCTGATAGTATTCGGGATGTATTCCTTCTCTCATCGTACGTTCCTCCTTTCGCCTCACAGATAAACCATAAGGATTCGGTCATACCTGTGTGTGAAATCCAAGTTACAAAACAGCTTAATTACATTACCATATCTCTCACCGATTTGCAAGCCCTTTTTTAGCCTTCCCCTTGAGGGGAAGGTGTCAGTCCTTCGGACTGACGGATGAGGTGTTCTACTTCCCTACCGTCACCCCGCTCTTCTTTCCCTTAAAGCCCGTTCCCGGCAGCGCCTCTATCTCCGCCGTCTTTGCCGCCGTATCAGTGATCTTTATCCTAAACAGCTTCTCTGCCTTCTTCGCGCTGTAGCTAAAGCTCTTTGCTTTCTTCACGCCCTTGATCTTCACTTTGATCTTTACAGACTTAAGCCCCTTAAGCGCTCCCTGTTCATCCTGCTGCAGAGCGCCTTTCTTAAGCTTAGCTTTGATGGTGATGCTTTCAGCCTCTGCCAGTTTGATCGGAACTATCTCATATTCGTACTTAATGTTCTTGATCTGATCGTTAAGCTTATTTACCAGTTCCTTAAGAGCTTTCTTATCCTCGCCTTTTATCTTGGCTTTCTTTACTGCTTTGGTATTTAACTTAGCCTTAAGAGTAAAGTATCCCTTTGTTCCGGCATCCTTATCCTTGCTGATACTGATGCTGATACTTACCAGCTTTGACACATCCGTGCCTTCCTTCATCTTATCCTTAAATGCTTCCTCAAGGCCTCTGAAGTTCACTCTGACTATCCCTTCCGTGCCGGAAAGAGCTTCAAGCTGGGCTTTGGTGATCTTCTTTCCTGTCCAGCTCACTGCTTCGGGATAAGCCAGGTTGAGAGATATGCTGACAGGTTTGCCGTTAACGTTCTCCGTCACTGCCTCAGTCTGCAGCGTTTTAAGCACCGTGGTCGGATCAGGAAGTCTCGGTATCACGGTATCTTTTATGCTTATCTCCGTCTTGCCTTCAGCATCCTTATACAGCTTTTTGCATTCACTGCATTCCCAGTATTCAATATTTCCTTCGGTCTCTTCGGTAGCCGCAACATAAGCATGATGTACCATCACATGCTTATGTGCCGCCTCCGGTTCGGTTTCCGGATCGGGATCTGTAGGATCTGTCGGATCCGTTGGATCTGTTGGATCTGTAGGATCCGTCACGCTCTTCATGGGTATCTCTTCCTCTTCAACATGGGAAGCATCCTTCTTACATACTCTTCTCTTAAGGCCTTTTTCCTTTGTTGTCGCTTCTTTAACGACTACCCATTCACCCCAGTCATGTCCGCCTGCAGCAGTGGTCACGGCTGCTGCCGTAACAGGCAGGGTACAGCCCTCATCGCTGAACATGGCCCCGCAGGTCTTGCAGCGGTAATATGCTATATTTCCGTCTTCCGTACAGCCTGCCGCTTTCGCATCTACTTTGACCGGCCTGTGTCTGTGATCAGCCCTTAAGTCTACCTCTATCTCATAATCATTGTAGTTTGTCGCATTATTCGCGGATATGGTCACTTTGGCATAAGTATCATCCTGCACGCTTTCCTTGAAACAGAACTTAAGCTTTGTACCGCTGACGGCCGGTGCAGCTTTAAGAACATTTCCTCGTGAACTCACAAAGGGTACATCCAATACCGCTCCCGGAGCGATGCAGTCTGTAAGATCAAGTTCACTGTCCTCACCGGCTTTCACGCTCATCTGCGCTTCGGTATTATTCCATATTGCTTTGCTGATATTTACCTTTACACCTGCCGGCTGCGAAGCTAATACATAATTGCCCGCATCGGCTCCGCCAAGATTAACTCCGCTGACAGTAACAGCCTTGTTATTGCCGGCATTGGCATCTGCCATGACTGCCGTTGCCGCGCTGACATCAACCGTCACCTCGTCATCACCCAGCACTCCGGCTACAGCCCCGCATGTAAGCTCAACATCCAACTTATCCTTCTCATAGCTTCGGCTGCGTGCACTTACATATGCGCTAACGTTTGCAGGGGTGATATCCGCCGTTGCCGTTACGGGTGTGCTTACACGATATTTAGAGGCATCGGTTCCGGTCAGTATGGCATAGTCAAATACCGCTTCTTTATCCGTACCGACACTCTTGTTTGCAAAATACGGTGTTCCGAGAGTGACCGAAACAGTATCTCCCTCTAATACGCCGCTTAAGCCTGGTTCCGATGCATCCTGCACCTCTGCCGTGACAGTACCGTCATAAACCTTGTCTTTTACAGGCTGTGTTGCAGTTACGCTTTTGGCCTCTATCGATACGGGAACCGTAAGATCACCTATGCTTGTATCAGAAGAATATTTGACTTTTATGAAGGATCTTCCCACCTTCTTCGGAGTGATCTTGATCACACCGGTGGTCGTTCCGACAGATGTCACATCAACACATCCGGCATGAGATGTACAGGTCCATACGGGAGATGCTCCCGGTGTTTCTGCCGTAAAGTGCAGTTCCACATCCTCCTCACCATAGGTCATGGCAACTACACCAGCCGAAACATCAGCTTCATCTATATTCAGAGCTGTTATGCTTTTCCCGGTAGCGATAACCTCCAGTGTCCCCGTTCCGTTTTCTCTATACAGTTCTGATTCCGATACACTGAATTTGATCTTTCCGCTCGTCTCTGGCGCCACGCTGTTTACCGAAAAGATCATTATATTATTATCATTCTCGTCAATGCTTATTGAACCCGGAATGATAACATCACCTAACATATTCTGGGTTTCTGCCAGGCTGTATTTTCCTCCCCCGGGCGGTTCCGGCAATGTTACCCTTACTCCTGTCTGTGCTCTTCCGCTTTCAACATAACATATCGGAGACGTATTTCCCGGATAGGCCAGTTTCTTTATGACCAGCTTCCTGAGGTTTCCGAATGCAAATCCGTTCGCTGCTTCATATCTTGTTCCTTCCGCCACATCAAAATACAGCAGATATGTTCCCGGCAGCGTGGGCGGATTTACCGAAGGTTCTTCTACGCTGCCGCTCAGCTTATATTTCATCGTAACCTGCCCCATGCCGTTTACCGAAGGAACCGGCCCGGGTATCCTTATGGCTTCTCCCGTATAATCATATTCAAAATCATGCCCCTCAGATCCCGGAAGTACAAAATCACCTATAGCCGGCACCAGCTTCTTAAGTGACCAGCTGAAGCTCTTGGTACCGGTATAATTATTGCCTTTGGCAGTAAGTACCGCCACGGTGTTTCCTATATCCGTTGCAGTCCCGCCGCTGCTGATCTCATAGTCCGTATCCTTAGTAAGTACCAGATCACCTATCTTTACTGAAGCTATAACTACTTCCTGAGGTTCACCGCCGGCATACCCTGCCTGCTCACCAAGGGTTACTGTCGCCGCCGAAATATCTGCAGGCGCGATAGTGAAGTCCGCCTTTCCGTAATATCTTTTGGTTTCGGTCTCGTACTCGATGCGCTCCGTATATCGCCCGGCTTCCGTAGGAACAGCTTCCGTTGCTTCATACGCTGTGCCATCCATAAGCTCACCGCTGAAAGTAAGATGCTCCATGCCGCCTTCAACAGGCTTCTCATAAACAGGCCCGGGAAGCTCCGAACCGTATACTATGCTTTCCTGAGAAACTTCGCCAAGATATCCGGCATCCTTATCTGTGATCGTAACTATCACATTTACGGTAACCGACTTATAATTCTCGGAACGTATCGAAACTGGCAGCGTGATCACATCACCGCTTGAAGCAAGCGTGGCCGTGTACTCTGCAGTAACAATACCCGTCTGCGGATCCACCGCAAAAGAGTTAAGCTCAGTTTCTTCGGAAACCGCTCCGCCCCTGTTTTTAACCGTTGGCTTCCCGGCCACATAGCGCACTATGCCGGCATCGGTCGGAAGGACCTGTGACAGATCCGCGCTCACTTCGCTTTGATCGTATCTCAAATACAATTCCGTATCATATGCGTAAGGAACTTCTTTAGTTCCGGCCGTAGATCTTAAATATCTTATTCCTGCCAGCTCATTTACACCTTTATTTCCCGTAATGTTAAAATCACTGCGCTCAGTTAAAGCCGCAGCTGTTCCGTCAACATTTTCGGAAGCCATAAGTATGGCACCGTTTATCATGTCCGAATCACCATATTGACGGTAAATTGCGCAATCGTCTCCCTGTAAGGTCACATTGCCGCCGCTGATCTCCCCAAAACTGTTCTGCTCGATAAATATCCCCCAGGATCCGCACAAAGCCGGGTAATCAGCAGCCATCGGGGCTTCCTGTCCGTTTTTTTCGGATACAGCATTAACTGTTCCGCCGGTGATATATATCCCTTTAGCATAACTGCCAATCTGACCGATTCCGGCGCTCTGGGAATTGATCCCGTTAGCCCTTGCATTAACGGTACCGCCGCTTATCGTAAAACCTCTGCCCGTGATTATACCGAATACAAATCCCCAGGTAGCTCCCTGACCGTTCGCCGTTGCATTTATCGTACCTCCTGCAATGATACTTCCTTCATCCTTAATTTGTATCCCATATGCGTCTGCATTCCTGGTCCCTTCCGCTGCGCTCGTTGCTTCTGCATTTATCACGGCAGTGCTGCCTTCTTCTATTATCATTTTTTGTACATTAATAGCACAGCTCCATGATTCCAAAGTATTCGTTATTGATGGTGCAGCTGTTACTGACTCTATTACTGCATCACTGCTACTGCTGACAATAAAGTTTTCGGCAAAGATACCGTAACATGACTTTTCCGCACCATCAATATTTACTGAGATTTCTCCGCCATCTGCATACAGATCACCAGAGACATATATTCCCTCGTAATTTCCCCCGTATTTTTCGCCTTTCTTAGCCTCCGCGGTCAGCTTTGTGCCGCTTTTCACCCTTAGATCACCCATAACTTGCATAGCCTTATTAAACAGATTATCGTGAGCCCTAGCTATAGCAATACCACAGGCGGCATATATTTCACAGTTTTCAAAATAAGCAGTAGCTGAATCGTCGTTGGTATTTATGCCATAACTTATGCTATTACTGATTCTTTCTGAAGATACGGTGCTACCTCCCAGAGCTTCAATACTGCCTCCACGAACAGTTATACTGCCTGTATCCATGCCGTAACTTCTGGCAAACCCTATGTCTTTCTTAAATATCATGTCGCCGCCATTGCAACTGAGATTTCCTCCCCTTACTGTGGTGCTTCCGGCTTTCAGGCCATATGAATAGATCGCATGATGAAAAGTATTCTCTTCTTCCATTGTATTGCTTCCGCCGTTTGCTTTGATGCTTCCGGCTTCCTGTTCATAAGTATCTTCAACACAGATCCCGTATGAAACCTGGCTAAAGTTGTATAATTCTTCTTTTGCGCTCACATTACCACCGGATGCATCAACAGTCACAGCTTCCGCACTTACCGTATATTCAAGCTCATCAATAGTGAGCTCCGTCCCTTCTCCCGGCAGTTCTATCTTAGCGGAATATATGCCGGCACTCGCTTTTGATACTGCACCGGCAGTCACACTCAGTGTCGCCGGAAGGTTCTCTCCTTCTTCTATCACATTGACTATGGTCAGCTTGCCGCTCACATATATGCCATAGCTCTCCGCTATCTCATCCCCGGTGAGTTTTATGCTGTTTTCTCCGGCAAGCACGACAGTCCAGTCGCCGTTAGCATATATGCCGTAGGCTTTATCATCATTTATATAACCGCTGCCTTCATAGCTGTAGCCGTTAAGCACCAGCACATTACCCGCAAGATGCCGCACTTTGCCTTCAGCGGCGCTTGCTCCCTCTGCCAGGGCAGCGCCTCCCACATAGAGCTCGCCCTCTGCCCTCACCTCAGGTATATAATCTGTCTCTTTGAAAAATAAACCGAATATTCCGAAACCGCCGTCAAGAAGCGCCGGCGGCAGATCAGTGATCACAAGTATTACGCTTAGCAAAAGAGCAATGAATGCCCTGCCCCCCCTAGAATTATACGGCTTCCGGGAACTCCTGCCTTCGTTTTTTCTCTGCATTTTTATCTCCTCCAAAAAGTAGCTTTATATCTCTATCCGAGATCCTGATTTCTATTAACACATAAAAGAAATATTATACCCTGCCCGACCTTGGCCCATGCACCGGAACAAACTCTATTTTTAATGACATTTTCAGGGCCTGTGCTACCCTTTGCAATGTCTTTAACGACGGATTACCTGTCCCCCGCTCCAACCGGCTGATATCAGCCTGAGATATCCCCGTTATCTCAGCCAGTTCCTTCTGCGTCATTCCTCTTTCTTTTCTGGCATCTATCATAGCCTGCATTACGGTAAATTCCGGTTCCATTGCATCATATTTTTTCTTAAAGACAGGATCCTTAAGCTGTTCATCAATAAATTCATTCAGTGTAGTCATTTCTGCTCCTTTCTGGCGTAATAATCAGCGCGATAGGTTTTAGCCATATTTATTTCCTGTTTAGGAGTCTTCTGTGTCTTTTTTACAAAACCGTTTGTAAGCAACACCAATCTGTCTTCATCATAAAAATACAGTAATCGCGATATATTTGTTCCAAATTTTGCGCGAAGTTCAAATATGCCTTCCGCCAGTTCTTTTGAATATGGTTCTCGTAACGCAGGCCCGTTTTTTTGCAGCAATTCCAGTGTACGGATCATCTTGGCGCGCATATCGTAATCCAAGCTTAGCAAGAACTCCTTTGCTGGTATCCTTCCATCCTCCGTTTCATAAAATATCGTGTTATACTCGTTCATTCTGTACCTTGCATTATTAGAATATGTGATTTACCGCATATTGTCAACAAATTCTTTTAAGATGAATTTGTCGCCCTAATTAATCTTCTAGTAGCTGGAAATCATCACCAGAAAACAGTTTGCAGCAGTTTAGAAACTTAGATTATTGATATATCGAAATGTTTTTACGGCGACTCATAAGAGCCGCCGTAATCTAAATTATTAAAACTATACTAACACTTAATACCAGTGTGTCTTTTGCACCATGTCCACAAAGTCACGGTTGTTGGCGGTACGGGCAAACATATCGATGATCTTGTCCACGGATTCTTCAGGCCGTAAGCCGTTCATGGCTTTGCGGAGTATGCTGATGGCCTGCAGCTCATCGGGTGTTAAGAGCAGGTCTTCACGTCTGGTTGAAGACTTGGGTATATCGATAGCCGGGAATATCCTGCGTTCGGAAAGCTTGCGGTCGAGAACGAGTTCCATGTTACCGGTTCCCTTGAATTCCTCGTATACCACATCATCCATCTTGCTTCCGGTATCCACCAGGGCTGTGGCAAGTATTGTGAGGCTTCCGCCTTCCCTCATATTACGGGCCGCGCCGAAGAAGCGCTTCGGTCCGTGCAGCGCCGCCGGATCGAGACCACCCGATAAAGTACGTCCGCTGGGCGGGATCACCTGGTTGTAGGCTCTCGTAAGTCTGGTTATTGAATCGAGAAGTATGATGACATCCTTCTTGTATTCCACCAGACGTCTTGCCCTTTCCACCACCATCTCAGCAACACGTTTGTGATGCTCTGCGGTTTCGTCAAAAGTGGAATAGATGACTTCCACTCCGGGACCGCCTACTTCCTCTTTCATATCCGTAACTTCCTCGGGACGCTCGTCGATCAGAAGTATTATCATGTGCATATCGGGATTGGTGATCTTGATGGATTTGGCCACATCCTTTAAAAGTGTAGTCTTTCCGGCTTTAGGCTGGGAAACGATCATCCCTCGCTGTCCCTTTCCTACAGGACTTATCAGATCCATGATCCTCATGGACACCGGCGCGCCGGGCCTTTCAAGCCTTATCTTTTCGTTGGGGAAGATGGGCGTCATCTCTTCGAAATTGTAACGCTTTGCGGCCTCTTCGGTAGGCAGACCGTTCACCGTTGTAAGATAGAGAAGCGCTCTGAACTTTTCATTCTGGGTACGTATCCTGGTGTTACCCTTTACTATATCGCCGGTCTTTAAACCGAACTTCCTTATCTGGCTCGGAGAAACATATACATCGTTTTCACCCGGCAGATAGTTTTCACATCTGATGAAGCCGAAACCGTCAGGCATTACTTCCAGTATGTCGCAGACTGTCTGTCCGCTGTCCAGTTCCGCTATGGTCTTTTCGTCCATCTCGGGTTCAGGCTCATATCTCCTGCCCTTATCCTTGCCTGGAAGAGCTTTCTGCTGCTGGGGTATGGAAACTGCGGGAGCCTGGGCCACTTCCTTAGACTCGGATTTGTTTTCCTTTTTCTCTGCCTTTGCTTCCTGCGCTGCTGCTTTTGCTTCCTGTGCCGCAGCCTTTGCAGCCTGCTTGGCCTGGGCTGATGCTTCGGCAGCTTCCCTTGCCTTTATCTGCGCATCTTCTTCGTCTTTTTTCAGCATTTCTTCAATGATATCGGCTTTCTTCATTCCCGATACGCCTTTAATGCCGCGGAATTTCGCCATTTCCTTAAGGTCAGCCAAAGAAATGGTCTCATACCTTTCCTTCATATTGATCATCCGTAAAACCTCCCTGCTTTGAAAATCAATAATGGGTAAAATCGAAAACTATCGGATTTCAAGATAATTAATGACTGGCGTACTTGCGCCACAGTCTCCATATGTGTTACTATATCACAGAATCCCAAAAAATCAAGAAATTTTTAAACATATATTAATGGAGGAAGATTGAAATGACTACCAATGAAGAAGCATTACTCAAGCATGAAGAGTGGAAGGGCAAACTTGACGTCTGCTCCAAGGCTCCCGTAGACAGCGCCCATGCCCTGTCCATCGCATATACTCCCGGCGTGGCAGAGCCCTGCAGGAAGATAGCAAAAGATCCCGATCTTGCATATAAATATACGATCAAGCAGAATACCATACTCGTGGTTTCCGACGGCAGCGCAGTTCTCGGTCTCGGTAACATCGGACCCAAAGCCGCAATGCCCGTTATGGAGGGTAAGGCAGTTCTCTTTAAAGAATTCGGCGGTGTCAACGCCGTTCCCATCTGTCTGGATACCCAGGATCCCGATGAGATAGTCAAAGCAGTTACCTGGCTGGCTCCCGGCTACGGCGGAGTCAATCTCGAAGACATCAGCGCTCCCCGCTGCTTCGAGATAGAGGAACGACTGAAAGCAACTCTGGACATACCGGTATTCCATGATGACCAGCATGGCACAGCCATCGTAGTGCTTGCCGCTCTTATCAATTCATTAAAGATCGTAGACAAGAAACCCGGCGACTGCAAGGTAGTCGTAAGCGGTGCAGGCGCTGCAGGCGTGGCCATCACCAAGCTGATGATGAACTACGGTTTTAAGAACGTGATACTCTGCAACAGCAAGGGTATAGTTTCCAAGGGTGCCAAGGGACTTAACTGGATGCAGGAGAAAATGGCCGAAGTGACCAATCCCGAGAATATCAGCGGTTCACTTGCAGATGCCCTTAAAGGCGCAGACATCTTTATCGGTGTTTCCGCTCCCGGCATAGTTACCAAAGATATGGTACGCAGCATGAACAGCGATGCCATACTCTTTGCAATGGCCAATCCGGATCCCGAGATCCTGCCTTCCGATGCAAAGGAAGCAGGCGCCCGCATAGTAGGCACCGGACGCAGTGATTTTCCTAACCAGGTCAACAATGTCATTGCTTTCCCCGGTATCTTCAAGGGCGCCCTCGAAGGCCGCGCTCCCCAGATCACCGAAGAGATGAAGATGGCCGCAGCCCTCGCCATCGCATCAATGGTACCCGAAGACAAGCTTAGCGAAGAATACGTTATACCCGCGCCCTTTATGCCCGGCATCGCCGACAGGGTCGCTGAAGAGATTAAGAAGCTGATATAAAAAATGGAACATCTGAGATGGAACGGTAAACCCTATTACTCACTGGATTCGTATTTCAGGAGCGTCTACGGAGAGAAGATATACAAGATCTCCCTGGACGGCGGGTTTACCTGCCCTGTAAGGGACGGCAGCATCTCGGATAAAGGATGTATATTCTGTTCTGCAGGGGGCAGCGGTGAATTCTCCGCTGCTTCTTTGCTGTCCTCCGAACGTCCTTCCATCAGCGAACAGATTGCTGCCGGCAAGGAATTCATCAGAAGCAAATACAGCGGCAACCACTTTGTTGCCTATCTCCAGCCCTATACCAACACTTACGGTCCCATAGACAGACTGCGCGCCGTATATACGGAGGCTCTCTCGGATAAGGATATCATCGGTCTTTCAATTGCTACCAGACCTGACTGTCTCGGCCCCGAAGTCCTCTCTTTGCTTGAAGAGATGCGCATGGCTTTTCCGCAGAAATTCATCTGGATAGAGCTGGGACTGCAGACCATACATCCCGCCACCATCAGATACATCAGACGCGGCTATGATACCTCTGTGTTTGAAGCTGCCATGCATTCGCTGATGGGCCTGCACATTCCGGTGATCGTCCACCTGATACTCGGTCTTCCCGGTGAAGACCGTTCCATGATGCTTTCCAATATCGAATACATCAATACTTTCCCGATCTTCGGCATCAAGCTTCAGTTGCTCCACGTATTAAAAGATACGGACCTTGCGTCAGATTATGCTGCAAGGAAATTTGACGTGCTTACGCGAGATGAATATATCGACATTGTCATAGACTGTCTCGAACATCTCTCTCCCGACACGGTCATACACCGTGTTACCGGCGACGGTCCCAAAAGCATACTTATAGCTCCTGCCTGGAGCGCAAACAAAAAAGGAGTACTTAACCTCCTTCATTCCGAAATGGAAAGCCGCGGTTCCTACCAGGGCCGCCTCTATCTCCCCGATCCCGCCGGCTTCAGGACGGTATAAAAACGGAGCGGTTCCCCAACCGCTCCGCAATTACGTTTCTTCCGTTACAGATATCTGCCGGTCGGGATAGAAGGAGAACTTCGAAATGGGTCCCTAATTATCGCATGACAATGCGTGCATCAGTGAGCTGTATGGCAGATCTCGCAGCGGTATTCGTAACGCAAAAACAATACTAAGCTCTCCTACGCCTAAATGACCGTCCATGTCAGAATCGGACGTTTATTCGTCATTTTTTGTTCCTTACTGTAGTGATTGCCCTGTAATAAGTCGAGTATCTTCCTACCGATCCCGGCGCATGCGAGCGGCTGACACTGAGTACGGTTCCGTCCTCCATGACTGCCTCCGTAGCTGAAAACTGTTCCAGCCTTGTCACATTGACCATGCAGGATTTCTGAATGCGTAAGAAAAGCCTGTCGGAAGCAGCAAGTCTCTTCTCCGCTTCCTCCATTTTCATGTAGCATTCAAAATACCTTCCTTCTGTGCAGTATATTCCGATTTTTCTGTTGTAATGATACAGATATAAGATATGGTCCACAAAAACAGCATAATAGATCTTGTTGTATCTGAAATGAAATTTAATCCGTCTCCGCTCTTCAATATAATGTGCCAGTACTTCGTTCAGTTCTTTTCTTTCAAGCGGTTTTTCCAGGCAGCCGTACGGTCTTATACCAAACAGGCTTCTGTACGGTCTACCTCTCTTTGTTACTATCACCACATCCGTGGCAGGATATCTGATCCTCAAATTCATTAACCGTTCTAAACTGTCAGTTCCGTTCTCAAATTCTATTTCGGTAAATACCAGATCCACGCCCCCATATTCTTCACACTCGTATTCCAGTTCCTCCGGATCCCTCACCCCGAAACAGTGTACTTCCATTCCCGCAGTCAGCATCCATTCATATGTCCAGTTCAACAAAAGACTGCGCGTATGCTCCGTACCATCGCATGCCGCTATTCTGATCATATAGATTACCCCCATTTCCCTGATCATGTCTTTGTCTCTGCTACAGTTTCCTTAACCTCCTTTCCGGCCCGGCGGCCTTTAGTATTCCGGATCTGTTCCGGAACCTGATGTCTGCGCGAGTAGTCCCGGCACATCGGATATCGATGCGCTTGGTTTACATAATCTAGTTTGAGGGAATCTACACAATATAAAAATGCACTATAGTGCAAGCTTCTCACACTATAGTGCATCAAAGGCTTCTATCAGTTCTTATTTACGTTTTGCTATCAGCTTTTTGAACAGCCCGATAATATACTTTACCAGCAGCGCCGAAGGAATTCCGAGCGCGAATACAACTATCACATACAGCAACTGATTCTTGATATAGAAGCTCTTAAGCGAATCGCAAAACGCAAAGCAGAAGAGTTCCGAATACAATCCGTGTATCAGATAGAATTCCAGCGTTATCTTCCCCATGAACTTAAGGAAGGAATTTCCGATCTTCACTTTAAGACTTATGATAAATGCAGTCAGCACCACTACCGACGAAAACAGCACTTCACCTGAAAGACTGACGATCCTCCTGAATACCTTGTCCGGAGCATTCCAGTACTCTGCGTAGTAGGAGAACACCCCTTTAAGCAGCTCACTTACTATATACAACGGGAGTATCAATAAAAGCCCTATGATCAGGAACAGCTTATAATGTTTCTTTATCGCAGGGATCAGCTTTTCTTCGTTCATCGCAAACCATATGCCGACAACGAAAAGATGAATGGAATTGTACCACCACTCACCGCGCATCCACCAGTCATTATGATCCAGTGAAGCTCCGAGTAACTGGAATGCTATCGTAAACAGCAGGATCACAAAAAGTGCGGTCTTTTCTTTTTTGATGTACCTGAAAGCCAGAAAAAAAGCCAGGTAAAAAAAGGGGATCACTATCACGTACCAGCCGTTCGGATTGGCCAGCTTAAGTCCCAGCACGTACCAGAGGCCATTATTATCCTGACTTAAATTTTCTCCCATCAGGATACGCACCAGTAAAAAGATCATCGCCACGAGATAACCTGTTCCGATTATCGGAAGTATCCTGTGAGCTATAAAGCCTTTTTTCAGATAGTCCTTCTTTGTCTTAAGACTCTTGTATAAACCGTAACCGGAACAGAAAGTAAAGAACGACACCAGCACAAAGCCTATGGGAACAAAGAATTCCATCCCGCCCGTATAATAGCTTGGGTCTATCCAGGAAGCACTGTTCTTCTGTCCGCAGTGATGACACATTATCATGACTGCGATAAAACCCTGCAGCATCTTCATCTGATCCAGCGAAAACGCTTCCTCATTCCATTCTTTTTTCTTCGCAACTTTGCTCCCTATCAGCAGTGCCGCCAGAAGCAGCGGATATATAATATATATCAGCTTATCCATTTTTCATTCCCCTCCTGTTTTCACAACATCTTTCCCATTATACCACATTTCCGCAAACCCGTTCCTATCGACACGTACCCGGGACTTTTCTCTCCCTCTACGTGTCTGCCTCCCGTTAGCCTTTCCTTTACCGACACGTACCCGGGACTTTTCTCTCCCTCTACGTGTCGGCCTCCCTTTAGCCTTTCCTCCACTGACACGTACCCAGGTCTTTTTTCTCCCTCTACGTGTCTGCCTCCCATTAACCTTTCCTTTACCGACACGTACTCAGGTCTTTTTTCTCCCTCTACGTGTCAGCCCACATTGATATTCATTTGAAATACACAGTAGAAGCATTAAGTACTGCAACTTAGCAAGGCTGCAATGTCTTCTGAACAGACATGGATTTTACGAGCAGCATATTCCCGGCGCAGCAACTCCTCGAAGAGGACTGTTGCGAGCCGAGGAATAGTCCTGCTGCGAAGTTTGAACTTACGTGCGGAGCGATTTAGCAAGGCATCAATACCTTCTGAACAGGCGCGTATATATTCGATATGTCCCGTCAAACGAAAAAAAGCATCCCGTATGCGGGATGCTGCTTTTCGTAAAAAGATAAGAGGAACTATAAGCCGGGTTCTGTCTTGGATGATCATCTATCTAGGCCGTATGTTACCATACGGCTCGAGCGATCTACCTGAGGTACTGAGACGGGCCGCCTGCGGACCTCTTCTTGATCTTGCTCCGGATGGGGTTTACATTGACCCCGGACTGTTACCAGCCGGGCGGTAGTCTCTTACACTGCCTTTTCACCGTTGCTCCCTTGCGGGGGCTGTTATTTTCTGTTGCACTTTCCTTAGAGTCTCCTCCACCGGACGTTATCCGGCATCCTGCCCTATGGAGCCCGGACTTTCCTCGTGACTTAAGCCACGCGATCATCCGTTCCTCTTATTTACACATTAAAACTCGATCCGCCCACGAACTCCCTTGCTATCGAGTTGAAAGGAAGTCTTTCCGAACTGATGCCCAGGAAGTATTCAAAGAACTTAAGCAGTCTCTTTGCTTCCAGATGCTCGGGTGAATCGACGGGAACCGAATAAAGCAGCGGCTCCGCAAACTGCTTGAGCACAGCCAGCTCGTATATAAGAGCTGAGTTAAAGGTTGCATCGGCGCTTTCCTGGAAGGGGAAGATATTCTCCTCTTCACCGCGGCGCACCGAAGGCCACATCTGTATGGTCCTCTGCGCTGAAGATCCGCGTGTCCTTGCATCCCTTACCATACGGCGAATGAGTCTTCCGTCGGTAGTCGGTATACGGTTGTGCTCGTCTATGTTCAGACTCGTGAGTGCGCTTATATATATCTTGTACTTACTCTCGGTCGGAAGCGCATGGCTCATCTTGTCATTAAGACCGTGTATACCTTCTATAACAAGTATATCGTCAGGTCCGAGAGTTTTATAATTGCCTTTGTACTCTCTTTTTCCTGTTTTAAAGTTAAAGCTGGGGAGTTCCACCGTCTTTCCGTTCAGCAGCTCCACCATGTCTTTGTTAAAGAGATCCACGTCTATTGCTTCAAGACACTCGAAATTATAATCTCCGTTTTCATCACGGGGAGTATCCTCCCTGTTCTTGAAATAATCATCCACTCCTATGGGATGAGGTTTGAAACCGAAGGATGCCAGCTCTATTGAGAGCCTGTGTGAGAAAGTGGTCTTGCCTGAGGACGAAGGTCCCGCTATCATCACGAACTTAACATTCTTTCTGTCGGCTATCTCACGCGCTATCTCCGCGATGCGTCTCTCCTGCAGAGCTTCCTGAACAAGTATTATCTCATCCAGATCACCCGCACAGATCCTGTCATTTAAGTCACCTACGGAATCTATGCCCATCATGCTGCCCCACTGGTCAGCCATCTTGAGAGCCGTATAAAGCTTCTTCCTTTCTTCCCAGGGTTTGATCATTTCGGGATCAGCGGTATCGGGTAATACCAGCACCATTCCCTCATCATAGGGAAGCAGTTTAAAATACTTTATATATCCGGTAGACGGAAGCATATAACCGTAGTAATAATCCTTATATCCGTCCAGCTCATATACATTTACCGCCGAGCCTCTCCTGTACTTAAAGAGACGGTTCTTGTCCATCATCCCGTTCTCTGCGAAAAGCTTCCTTGCTTCATCCGTAGGAACCGCCGTCTTGCTGATCTTAATATCGGAAGCTGCAAGTTCCTTCATTCTCTCAGCCACCTTATCAATGAACGGCTGGTCTATCACCACGCCTCTCGGGCTTATATAATAACCGTTTCCTATGGCAAATTCAACCTTTACCTGTTTGCTCTTATCGTGGCCGCATACATCATCTATCGCTTTTACCATAAGCAGTATGGCGGTACGCACATAGGCCTTGTGGCCGCTGCTCCTGCTCATATCGATGAAGGATACTTCGGCTCCATCTTTGAGTTTTCTCGTAAGCTCCCTGATATTGTTGTCTTCCAGTACAAGAGCCGCAGCGCCTTTAAGCTTGTCGGCATACTCTCCGGCTATATCCAGATAACTTGTTCCTTCGGGCCAGGTTTTTTCTTCTCCGTAAATCTTCAGTGTAACGTTTCCCATTGTAACCCTCCTGCTAAATAGTGATAAACGGTTCTTTCTGCGAGGCTGCGCTTACTTCGATGCCCGCCATTTCCTTTATGATAAAGTCTTTCATATAATTTACGAATATCTTTTCTATTCCGTAGTGGCCGGCATCTATGATATTCAGTCCTTCCGCCACGGCATCTATGCCTTCATGATGATCTATATCTCCGGTGATCAGCACATCGGCTTTGCTGCTTAGAGCATAGCTTATCATATCTCCGCCGGAACCCGGTGATACGGCTACCCTCCGTACCCTGTCTTTTATATTTCCGTATACCCTGACATTCTCCACCAGGAATACTTCTTTTACCAGCTCTGCGCACTCCTTCAGACTCATGGGCCTTTTAAGCGATCCGCATCTTCCGATCCCCTCTTTCGAAAGTGAATCCTCGAAAGTGACCTGCAGCACCTCCGGATCCGTAAGTCCCAGACGGTCTGCGGCTTCGTCTGCCATTCCTATCACGTCAAAATTTGTATGCATCGCATAGCAGGCCACATCGGCCTGTATCAGTTTCAGCAATCTTCTTCCGGTGATACTGTCCTCGGTAACGCTCTTTATCCCCCGAAAGATCAGCGGGTGGTGTGTAAGCAGAAGATCCGCTCCGGAGAGCACCGCCTCCTCTATGACTTCATCGGTGGCATCAACAGCAAGCAGCACGGATGCTATTTCCTTATCCTTCCTTCCGCACATGAGACCGCTGTTGTCCCACTCTTCCGCCATTGCTAAGGGTGAGAGTTCTTCGAGCTTCGTCATGACTTCTTTAAGCTTCATAAAACTTAAGCGCCTCCCTGATATCCGCAATTGATGCTTCTACCTCAGTGATACGTTCGTTCATTCTTTCATTTTCCGCACCTAACGCTGCCGTGAGTCTTGCCAGAACGTCTTCATTCTGAGTAAGATTCTTTTCAAGATAAGCTTTAAGCACAGGATGCTTTTTTTTCAACAGGCTTCCGCCGAATAATATTGCTTCTTTATCCCCTGCGCCGTGATCGTCCCACTTTCCCTTAACGGCAGCCATCATCGGATAAAACTTGCCGTCCTCGCATACTATGTCTTCATCAACGATGCTGAATCCGTTAGCCTTAAGCCATTGTCTTACATCCGGTATCTCGGACTGGGGCTGAAGCACAAGCCTGTCCATACTGCGGGTAAGTTCCATGTTCCGCTCCAACAGGCTTATCATAAGAGGTCCGCCCATTCCGGCAAAGTTCAGCACCTGTGCCTCACCCTTCTTAAGCTTATCGCAGCCGTCTGATAGCCGGCATTCTATAAAGTCTGACAGTCCTTCTTCTTCCACATTGTGACGCGCCGCGTTCAACGGTCCCTCTCGAAGATCCATGGCTATGACATGTTCAAAGAGCTTATTCCTGACCAGCCATATCCCCAGATATCCGTGATCGCAGCCTATATCGGCCAAAGAATTGCCGCTTCCCGCCAGCAGCGCCACATGTTTTAATCTCTCCGATAAAACCATTACTCCAAAAAGTCTTTGATACGTTTGCTGCGGCTGGGGTGTCTTAACTTTCTCAGAGCCTTTGCCTCGATCTGTCTGATACGCTCTCTGGTGACGTTAAACTCCTTGCCTACTTCTTCAAGCGTCCTTGCTCTTCCGTCAAGGAGACCGAAGCGCAGCGTCAGTACCTTCCGCTCCCTTTCCGTAAGGGTTGAAAGTATCTCATCAAGCTGTTCACGAAGGAGAGTAAATGCTGCCGCATCAGCGGGAACGGGAACATTATCATCCTTGATGAAATCACCGAGATGTGAATCTTCCTCCTCACCTATGGGAGTTTCCAGTGATACAGGCTCCTGAGATATCTTGAGTATCTCACGTACCCTTTCTTCAGGCATATCCATCCTCTCGGCTATCTCTGCCGGGGACGGCTCCCTGCCCAGTTCCTGGAGCAGCTGTCTGTTTATCCTTATGATCTTATTGATCGTTTCAACCATATGCACCGGGATACGTATGGTACGCGCCTGATCTGCAATGGCTCTGGTTATTGCCTGACGTATCCACCATGTCGCATAGGTAGAGAACTTATAACCCTTGCGGTAATCAAACTTTTCAACCGCTTTTATAAGTCCCAGGTTTCCTTCCTGTATAAGATCCAGGAAGAGCATTCCGCGGCCGACATAGCGCTTCGCTATACTTACAACGAGTCTTAAGTTCGCCTGGGACAGGTCTTTTCCTGCTTTCTGACCGGTCTCAACTATAGCCTCATTTGCAGCTATCTTCTTCTCAAGTTCAGCTTTTTTCTTTTGAAGCTCCGCCGTCTTCTTTACGGTATTCTTTTTCGACTTGAGATCTTCCAGCTGCTTTTTGATATCCGCGAGCTTTTTCTTCTGATCCCTTAATCTGTCATTGGCTTCATAACCGGCTTCCATCTTTTTCGCAAGATCGATCTCATCTTCTGCGGAAAGAAGCTGCACACGGCCTATCTCCTTAAGGTACATCCTTACGGGATCTTCTATATTCGTTCCGTCTCCTGCAGCATTCTCAAGGTTCTCCAGATCAAGATCCACATCTATCTCGCCTTCCTCAAGTGCCAGTTCCTCTTCGGGTATATCTTCGTCGTCGATCTGCTCAAGGCGAAGTATTATCTTATTTTTGTTCAGTGCATCCCAGATCTTATCAAACTGTTCCTCATCCAGATTGAATTCCGAGAAAGTATCTATCACTTCCTGATACTCCGCAAAGCCTTTTTTCTTTGCTATGTTCAGGAGTTCCTTTAGTTTCTCATCAAAGTTTCCGGGAGCCATTTCTTCCGGATCTCTGTCCTCATCATTGATCTGAGGATCCGGAATAAGTTTTATCTCAGTTTTCTTTTCATGAGCAGCTTTTTTATCAGCTGCATTCTTTTTTACGGGTTCTGCTTTCTTATTCATGTTCGTCTTCTTTACCGTTTCATTTTTCTTTTCTGTTTCATTTATCTTCACGTTTTCCGCTTTCTTAACGCTTGCTTCTTTCTTGGGAGCTACGGACTTTTTCTCGGGAACCGCTTTCTTTGCCGTTGCATTTTTCTTTACATCTGCTGTCTTTTTAACGGACTCGGCTTTTTTTGTGTTCACCGCTTTCTTTACGGCTGTATTTTTCTTTGCAGGCATTGCCTTACTTACTGTTGCCGGCTTTTTTGCAGCTGCCGTTTTCTTTGCAGGCACTGCTTTCTTTACAGGCGCTGCCTTCTTCGCAGGAGCTGCTTTCTTTACAACCGCTGCCTTCTTTGCAGGCGTTGTCTTCTTTACCGCTGCCGCCTTCTTTGCAGGCGCCGCTTTCTTTACGGGCGTCACTTTCTTTGCGGGTGCCGCCTTCTTTACCGCTGATGTTTTCTTTGCGGGCACAGCCTTCTTTACCGCTGCCGCTTTCTTTGCGGGTGCCGCCTTCTTTACCGCTGCCGCTTTCTTCGCAGGAGCCGCTTTCTTTACGGGCACTGCCTTCTTTGCAGGAGCCGCTTTCTTTACGGGCACTGTCTTCTTTGCAGGTGCTGCTTTCTTTACAACTGCCGCCTTCTTAGCAACTGCAGTCTTCTTTACAGGCACCGCCTTTTTAGCAGGAGCTGCTTTCTTTACAGCTGCTGCCTTCTTCACAGGCGTTGTTTTCTTTACAACCGCTGCCTTCTTTGCAGGCACTGTTTTCTTTACTGCCGCCGCCTTCTTTGCAGGCGCTGCCTTCTTTACAACCGTGGCCTTCTTTACAGGCGCTGTTTTCTTTGCAGCTGCCTCTTTCTTTGCAGGCGCTGCTTTCTTTACAGGCGCTGCCTTCTTTGTATTCTTAGTGCTGTTCTTCTGGGCCATTTGATATCTCCTCCTTATAAACGGCCTGCCCGCCGCAGGTTTTCCAAGACTTTCTTCTTCTCAACCATTTTTTTGATGTCTTCGGCTCCTCCGGCCTCCGACCTGGATTTGTTAAGGCTTTCTTCCTTTACCCTGACTACGATCTCATAAAAAGCTTTTTCTTTTTCTGCCTCAGTATCCAGCGCAGAAAGTTTCGTGTGGAATATTTCCGATACCCTCTGCTGCTCCTCTATCTCATCAAAGAGATCCATTATCGCAGCCGGGTCCGTTTTACCGCTCTCAAGCTGTTCCAGTATACTTTCCGCTACCTTCCGGTAAAGGGGATCGATAAAGTCCTCCACGCTTATCCGATCCTTTATCTTCTTATATTTCTCCGGTTCCTCAGTCAGCCATGTCAGAAGCAGCCTCTGGGCATACCCATCCGGATCGTCATCCCCGGACTTTGAAACAGGTTCAATGAACTCAGTGCTCACCTCCACCCGTTCTCTCTTAAGTCCTCTTTTGGTAGCCATGGCAAAAAGCAGCTTCTTTAAGCCGTCTTCGGATATCCGGTATTCTTCACATACCGCATGCAGGTAATTATCCCGCTCCAATTCTTCTTCAAAATCCAGAAGTTTACTCGCTATTTCTCTTTGGAATTCCGTCTTCTGCGCGGGATCATTAAAATTGAAGCTGTCCCGCAGCACTTTTATCTCAAACATAAAGCCGTTTCCGGCATTGTTTATCCTCTCTTCAAAGGCTTCCCGCCCCTCTGCTTTTATAAACTCATCGGGATCCTTATAGGGTTTCAGGCTTATGACTCTTCCGTTCATTCCGCAATCACGGAGTATCCTTATGGCTTTCAGAGCAGCCCCTACTCCCGCTCCGTCACTGTCATAAGCTAAAAGTATATCTCTTGAAAAACGCTTGAGTATCATCGCCTGTTCAGGCGTAAATGCCGTTCCGAGAGATGCCACTGCCTGATTGAATCCTGCCTGATGCATGGCTATCACATCCATATAGCCTTCGCAGAGTATAAAGTTGTCGCTTCTCGAACTTCTGGCAAAATTCAAGCCGTATAAGTTATTTCTTTTCTCAAAGACCGGTGTTTCCTGGGAATTAAGATATTTCGGCTTTGCATCCCCCATCACACGGCCGCCAAAGGCTATAACTTTATTATTGGCATCCGATATAGGAAACATCACCCGGTTGATAAAGCGGTCACGCATTCCTTCTTTTTCACCGAATACGCCAAGTCCCGCCTCTCTTATCAGTTCATCATCATAGTCTTTGCTCTTTAAATACTTCACCAGATCATCAGAGTACTGCAGTGCATAACCCAGTCCGAATTTATGCATCGTCTCTTCCGTCAGTCCGCGGCTTTTAAAGTAATTCAGCCCCAGTTCTCCGCCCTGGTTTCTGAGTCTGTAATAAAAATAGGTTGCGGCAGTCTTGTTTATATCGTAAAGGCACTGTTTCTTTGCCGCCTTCTTTTTCATCTCCTCCGTCATTTCCACTTCCGGAAGTTTTATGCCGGCGCGGTCTGCCAGAACTTTCATCGCCTCCTGAAAAGTGTAATTCTCATACATTCGCACGAAGGTGATCACATTTCCGCCGGCATGACAGCCGAAACAGTGAAACATCTTTTTGGAAGGCGATACGGAAAAGGAAGGTGATTTTTCATTATGAAACGGACACAAGCCAAAATAGTTGCTGCCCTGCTTTTTCAGCTGTACATGCTGAGAGATGACATCAACTATATCGTTCCTGTCCCTGACTTCCTGTATGATCTCTTCAGGATAATACATATCACATTCCCTGCCATGATTTGGGAACAAACAGATCCTCATATACCGTTATGGCATGGTGATCCGTCATGGATGCGATATGATCGCATACCACCCTTTCCTTTGTCTCTCCCCGCTCCAGCAGCTTCTTAAGCTCTGCGGGGAGCGCATCTATATTGTGGGTGTAATATTCAAATAAAGTTTTTACCAGGGATTCCGCCTTTGACTCCTCCCCTTTGACCACAGGGTTTTGGTAAACATTTACAAACATAAAGTTGCGCATGTCTATCATGGCTTTTTCCACTTCGGGAGACATGCATATCCTGTCTTTTCCCCGACTCTCCGAAATGATATTGTGGATCAGCTTATCCAGTCTTTCCTTGGTGGTCATGCCAAGCACCCTGCCTATCTCTTCGGGTACATCCTTATCGGTAAGCACACCCGCTCTTATGGCATCATCCATATCATGATGGATATAGGCAAGTTTATCGGACAGTCTCACGATCTGCCCTTCTACAGTAAAAGGCATGCTCTTCATCTGATGGTTTCTCATGCCGTCCAGCACTTCCAGCGTAAGATTCAGGCCTTCACCGTCTCTCTCCAGCACATCTACCACTCTTACCGACTGCTCATTATGTTCGAAGCCGTAAGGGCATATCTCATCCAGCGCCCTCTCCCCCGCATGTCCGAAAGGTGTATGTCCCAGATCATGACCGTTGGCTATGGCTTCCACCAGTTCCTCATTCATACGCAGAGCCCTGGCTATAGTCCTTGCTATCTGCGACACTTCAAGAGTGTGCGTAAGCCTTGTCCTGTAATGATCTCCTTCAGGGTTTAAGAATACCTGGGTCTTGTCCTTCAGGCGCCTGAAAGCTTTTGAATGAACGATCCTGTCCCTGTCCCTCTGATATACGGGCCTGATATCACAGGGTTCCTCCGGTTTCTTCCTGCCCCTGCTGTTTTCAGACAGTGACGCAAATTCACTCAGATTCTCTCTTTCCGCTTTTTCCAGTTCTTCCCTTATCAGCATTATTTAAAATACTCCACTCCTGATTCGAATATCTGCATATCCTGTTCGCCGTAGATGTTTACTGCAACTCCCTGATCACGTCTCTCGGCATGAGCCATCTTACCGAAGCATCTTCCGTCCGGTGAAGTGATGCCCTCCACGGCTCCCATGGAACCGTTGATATTCCAGTATTCATCCATGGTCACATTTCCTTCGGTATCACAGTAGCGCGTTGCTATCTGACCGTTATCGGCAAGTTTCTTAAGCACATCTGCCGGTGCCACGAATCTTCCTTCACCATGGGAAGCCGGAACAGTATAGACCTTTCCGAGACCGGCTTTTTGTAACCATGGACTCTTATCGGATACCACTCTCGTGTATGCCATTTTAGAGATATGTCTGTTTATCGTATTGAAAGTAAGCGTAGGTGAAAGCTCATTCTGTCCGCATATCCTTCCTTCCGGAACCAGTCCCAGTTTTATCAATGCCTGGAAGCCGTTACAGATACCCAGCGCCAGGCCGTCTCTTTCATTAAGCAGCTTCTCTACCGCTTCCTTCATCTTCTCGTTTCTGAAAGCTGTTGCAAAGAATTTAGCGCTTCCATCCGGTTCGTCACCTGCCGAAAAACCGCCGGGGAACATTATTATCTGCGCATTGTTTATCTCTGCCGCAAAGGCTTCGGCGCTTTCCCTTATATCCTCTGCATTTTGGTTGGTGAACACCCTTACCACCGCATAAGCGCCGGCTCTTTCAAAAGCTCTCGCACTGTCATATTCACAGTTCGTACCCGGGAACACCGGAATAAATACCGTGGGTTTTGCCACCTTGTTCTTGCAGATATAAACCGTATCAGAGTGAACATCGGTGAATTCCACCTTCTCATCTTTTTCAACTCCGGCTACAGAAGGGAATACCTTTTCAAGTGTGGATGCCCAGGCATTCTCAAGTTCCGCCTGTCCGAGCTTCATATCAGCATGAATAAATTCTCCGCTTGTCACGGTACCGATGAGCTTTACACAATACTCTATTTCAGCATTAGCCTCATCCTTCATGAAGTTTTCCGCATCACTCTCTTCCATTTCCAGAAGCAGATCACCCATGCGGTTTATAAAGAGCTCCTCACTCTCAAGTTCTTTGTCAAGTTCTGCTCCGAGTCCGTTACCGAAGCCCATCTTGGCAACAGCAGCAGCAATACCGCCGGCATCCATTGACCATGCAGCTTTTACCTTACCTGCCTTGATCTGTGCATGTACAGCGGCGAATATGTCCATCGCCTCTTTGTATACGGGTACATCATATTCATCTCTCGGTATCTGTATATGTACCAGCTTATCCCCGGCCTTTTTGAATTCGGGAGTAAGCACATCGCTTATCTCATCCACATCAACAGCAAAGCTTACCAGTGTAGGCGGAACATCTATATGATTGAAAGTTCCCGACATGGAATCCTTGCCGCCTATGGATGCCAGGCCGAAGCCGAGCTGCGCATCATATGCGCCGAGCAATGCCGCAAAAGGCTGGCTCCAGCGGGCCGGATCTTCACTCATCCTTCTGAAGTATTCCTGGAAAGTGAAATGTATCTTTTTATAGTCACCACCTGCGGCAACTATCTTTGAAACCGATGAAAGCACCGCATATATAGCTCCGTGATACGGGCTGAAGCTTGACAGATAAGGATCGAAGCCGTAGCTCATCATGGTCACGGTATCCGAAGAATCGGTTCCGCTCATGGGCAGTTTCGCCACCATGGTCTGAGTCTCTGTAAGCTGAAGCTTGCCGCCGTAAGGCATCAGCACACTTGCCGCTCCGATAGAAGAGTCAAACATCTCCACGAGACCTTTCTGCGAGCATTCGTTAAGATCGGACAGGGTCGCGATCCAGGCCCCTTTCTCATCCCCGGCCTTAAGACATTCTTCCGCTTTCTTACTAGCCACTTTATCCAGCGGATTATTCTCCTTGTCGGGAACATCCACCTTCACGCTGCACTCCTGATGAGCGCCGTTGGTATCAAGGAAAGCCCTTGAAAGATTTACTATATCCCTGCCTCTCCACTTAAGCACGAGCCTGGGTTCTTTTGTTACAGTCGCAACGCTTGTTGCCTCAAGGTTTTCCTCTGCCGCATACTTCATGAAACTGTCCACGTCCTTTGGATCGATCACAACAGCCATTCTCTCCTGGGACTCGGATATGGCAAGTTCCGTTCCGTCCAGTCCGGCATACTTCTTGGGCACCTTATCAAGATCCACGGTAAGCCCGTCTGCAAGCTCACCTATCGCAACCGACACGCCGCCGGCGCCGAAATCATTACACTTCTTTATCAGCTTACTTACTTCAGGTCTTCTGAACAGCCTCTGAAGTTTTCTCTCCGTAGGTGCATTACCCTTCTGCACTTCCGCGCCGCAGACTTCTATCGACTGCTCGGTGTGAACCTTAGAAGAGCCTGTTGCTCCACCGCAGCCGTCCCTTCCTGTCCTTCCGCCGAGAAGTATGATAACATCCCCGGGATCGGAAGTGAGTCTCATCACGTTCTTCCTGGGAGCCGCTCCCATAACGGCACCGATCTCCATACGCTTCGCAACGTAATCGGGATGGTATATTTCTTTAACGTAACCTGTAGCCAGTCCTATCTGGTTACCGTATGAAGAATAGCCCGCAGCCGCGCCGCGCACCAGCTTCTTCTGGGGCAGCTTGCCCTTTATCGTATCGCCTACACTTACTCTCGGATCCGCTGCACCGGTGATCCTCATTGCCTGATATACATATGATCTTCCCGAAAGCGGATCTCTGATGGCTCCGCCGAGGCAGGTAGCAGCACCTCCGAAAGGCTCTATTTCGGTAGGATGGTTGTGGGTCTCATTCTTAAAGCTTATAAGCCACTCTTCTGTGTAAGGGCTGGTACCGTCTCCGGGCTTTATCTCCACGGGAACGACTATGGAGCAGGCATTTATCTCATCGCTGACTTCCATATCCTTAAGCACACCGTCGGCTTTCAGTTTTTTCATTGCTATAAGAGCCAGATCCATCAGGCAGACATACTTGTCATCCCTGTCTCCGTAAAGTTCATTTCTGGTATCCAGATAACTTAAATAGCTGGTCTCCAGCGGAGTGCGGTAATAACCTTCACCGAATTCCACGTTCTTCAGTTCCGTTGCAAAAGTCGTATGCCTGCAGTGATCGGACCAGTAGGTATCCAGCACTCTTATTTCGGTGATCGAGGGATCCCTCTTTTCCTCATCCCTGAAATAATTCTGAATGTGCTTGAAATCCGCTTTGGTCATTGCCAATCCAAGACTGTCATACAGCGAATATAATTCCTTCTCCTCAAGATCCTTGAAACCGTCAAACACGGCCACATCCGCAGGATCCTCGTAATTAACCTTAAGGCTCTCGGGCTTTACCTCATCAACTTCCCTTGAATCAACGGGGTTGATGCAGTATGCTTTGATCCTTTCAAATTCATCGTCTGAAATGTCGCCGCTAAGAACGTATGTTACGGCTGTCTTTATGATGCACTCTTCATCCTCTTTCAAAAAGCGGATGCACTGCTCTGCAGAATCTGCCCTCTGGTCGAACTGTCCCGGCAGATACTCCACCGAGAATACTCTCTCTCCGTCTTTAACGGGAAGTTTTTCTTCGAAAAGCTTATCAACGGGCGGCTCCGAGAACACCGTTCCCAGCGCTTCTTTGTAGGTCTCATCGCTGATGTTCTCTACATCATAACGGATGTATACCTTCACTCCCGTGATCTTCCTGATACCCAGGTAATCTCTTATATCGACAAAGAGCTCCCTGTCCTTAACCGCATAGTTCTCCTTTTTTGTGACGTAAATACGTCTTACTGTACCCATAGCCATCCTTTCTTCTTCTGCTTATTATGCCGTTGTCCTCACAACACCAACATATTATTATACCCGAATTTACACTTTCTGTCTATATTACCTGCTTTCAGTAACTCCAGAATTCAATTAATTCCTTCATCTTTTTTACGGCTTCGTACATGATCCCGTTTTTCGCGCCCTCGGTCCACATGCGCGCCTGGGTCTGCCCTTTCAGTATGTACTTGGAAAGTATTGCCCCCAGAACTTCTATCTCCATGATCTGGGTGCGCTCTATCTGACGGCGTTCATCATTCTCATCCCGCATATTATACCGTCTGTAGACATACATGTAATTCCTGTCCATAAAAGACGTCTTCTGTGCGCACTTAATGAAATTCATCAGTCCGGAATCATAGGTAGGTACCTGTATGGTGGTCTTCTTCCCTTCTCCCGGATCATAGGAAGAACCTGCCTCGGTTCCTTTCTTGCTCTCCAGGTAATCAAGATATCTGGAGAGTTCCTTCACATCTGCTTTGTACTTCTCCACCTTTTCGCTTATGCCTGCTTTCATTTCCGGCATGCTTACTTCACCTCCTTATAGGATCTGTGATATCAGTTCCATAGCCTCATCATATTCGAAGTCACCTATGGAGCGCTTTACCTCCAGCAACTGTCTTCTGAGTCCGGTATCAAGCCTGTAGGTAAGAAGGTTGTCCACCTTTCTCTCTGCCTCCGACTGTTCCAGCAGATCCAGGCTGCTCTGCAGCGATTTAAGCATACTGGAGAATTCCTCCCAGGTCAGTTCCTCCTGACGCAGTTCCGCCGTCTCTTCCCTGTACATGCCTATTTCTTCCAGAGCATTCTTTATCTCGTCAAGTATGCTCACATATCTCTCTACCAATAGTCCGCCTTCCCTGACTATGGCTGCATGTTTTCCGTCCCTTGCCGCATACTCCTGCATACGCGCCAGCTCCGATAAGGAATCCGCGCCGATGCCGGCCATCAGTCCTTTCAGCGCATGCACCTCGTATACGTACTGCCGGTAATTTTCTGATACCAGACAGTCCCTGATCCTGCGGATATGGCCCGGACCGTCATCACAGATATATTTGAGTATCTGCAGATACCTGCCCATATCGTTTCCGTAATTTGCCAGGCCCTTCTCCACATCGACACCCGGCAGCGAGATATATACATTGCTGTAATCCGCATTCTTGTCTTCCTTGTCAACATAGTGGATGATATCGGCAGGAAGGAATTTCTTCAGCACCGCTTCTATCGCCGAGAGGGCTATCGGCTTTGAAATATACTCCTGGAAGCCGTTCTGCAGGAACATCTCCCTTGTACCGCTTATGGCATTTGCGGTCAGCGCGATAACCGGAATGTTCCTGATCCTTACATCCGCATGTTTCCTGATCAGCGCCGTTGTCTCTATACCGTCCATCTCGGGCATCATCTGATCCATGAGCACACAGTGGTAATTGTTGTTTTCCAGTTTCTTCAGACATTCCTTTCCGCTCATTGCCGTATCCACGCGGACCTGATAAAGTGAAAGTATGCCCTGGGCAACTTTTATGTTGGTTATATTATCATCCACCACCAGTATCTTTGCCAGCGGCGCTATGAAACCCTTTCTGTCATGAGGCGAAGACTGGGGCAGTTCAAGATAATCGTAATTACCCATCGGTGTCTCATCGCTGATCTTCTGATAGAGATCAAAGGAAAATACGCTTCCGATGCCGTAGGTACTCTCCACCGATATGCCGCCGCCCATGCTCTCCAACAATCTTTTACATATGGCAAGGCCGAGGCCGGTACCCTCTATCGTTCGGTTTTTGATCATATCGGCCCGCTGGAAGCTGTCAAAGAGCGTTTCCAGACTTTCTTTTCTTATACCGCTTCCTGTATCCTCTATGGATATGAAGATGTGCGCATCCTCGTCCTGTTTCTCCCAATGTGCGTTAACCCTGATATAGCCTCGTCCGGTATACTTTACCGCGTTGTCCAGTACATTGGTGAGAATCTGTCTTATATGAGTCTCATCGCCCTTTAAGGTCTTTGGCATGGTCTCGTCCACATGCACGATCAGCTCCACGTTCTTATCCGCCAGCTTCATGCTTATCATGTTGCAGATATCTTTTAACACTATGCCGAAATTATACTCGGCCTCTACGGATTCGGCCTTACCGGTCTCTATCTTAGAGAAGTCCAGGATACTGTTGATGATCGAAAGCAGCGTATTGCTGGCATTACGGATATTATTGGCATTCTCTTCGACATTGCTGTTGATGTTATCATTCAGGATCAGTTCCGTCATACCGATTATGGCATTCATGGGAGTACGTATCTCATGACTCATGTTTGCAAGGAATACCGATTTTGCCTGGTTTGCTTTTTCCGCTTCTTCCTTAAGCTCTATCAGCTTATTCGTAAAGTCATGTTCTTCCGTCTTATCATAGATCCAGATGGTAGTTCCTTTATATATCTGCTTGTCATAAAAGGGTACAAGGGTTATCTGATAGATATTTCCCCTGACCTCTATTTCCTGCCTGTCGCTCTTTTTAAGCCTGTCTACCACTACTTCCTGGCTGGCTTCGTAATTAAGCTCCGGAAATATGTTCCTCGCTTTTTCATTTATGAAGAGGATACGGTTTAAGGCATCGATAACGACGAAGCCTTCTTCCAGAGTCTCTATGATATCGTCCCTGGCCATCAGCATGGAGTCGAACATCCTGAATCCGTAAACTATCACGAATACTGTGATCCAGCAGCAGAGAATGATGAAAGGGAGCAGACTGTAATAGAAGTTGTTGGCCGTAAGCGTGGCTACCCAGAGTCCTACCACGCTGATAAGCTCCATCATGGCAAGATATCTGGTTCCTTTATTTGCCACGAGAACGGCATTCCTGTAATTCAGATATGTAACGTAGGCGCCCAGCAGGCCTACCAGGGAACAGACCGCAAGATCGGCATAATAAAGTGCGCCGAATTCATACAGATAATACTGCCCACCGTCTGCAGCCAGGACAGTGACCAGCTCAAGTCCGAAGCTTTTTGCAAACAGTACCAGCAGTGTATGAAACAGACCGTAAGCAAGCACCGGCACGGATATGATCTTCGGCATCTTAGCGCCGATAGCTTTTATTGAGAAAAATACAAGTGCGATAATAAACCAGCAGGCTCCCAGGAGCTCCAGCCCGGCCGCAGTCTGCGTTCCCGCGCCCTCGGGCCACAATCCGTTCCATGCCCCGTATATAGCTACGATCGCTGCTGATGCAATAAAATTAAGCCCTTTCTGTATAGAGCTTCTCTCCTGCCTGTTGATGATCACCATACACAAGGGCAGCACCAGTATTCCTATCACACAGATCGCTTTGTAAACAGTAAAAATATCCATAAACTGACTATTCATAAATACCGCGAAACAATGCCGGCCGGATACCCTGATTATAGCATATTTTGATTGCAAAAAACGCTGTTTTTTAGTATAATTTACTTACCGGATATCATTAAGGTTTTTCGTTTTTTTGAGCCTACAGTACTTTAAACGGGATTCCTATATCGTCCTGCGGATGTCAGGCCTCAGCAGTTATCAGTGGAAGGCAGATGCAGTGACTGCGGTCGCCCACCTAGCTTAGCTAGGAGTCAAGATGCGTTAAACCGATATCCGGTTTTTATTATGCCTTTCAATACCGGATTATTATCATATCCGATACGGCATCCACGAGTTTTACCGCATCCTCGGCCATATCCGAAAGTTCCGCATTCATAAGTGTCACTTTTTCGCCGCTTCCGCCGTCTGCAAGCTGCTGGTTAGGAAGCAGTTCTTCATAGATATCCGCATACATATCGGCTTCGTTTCTCAGCGCATCCCTGATAGCCGAAAGACGCTGCTTTATCTCTTCCAGTTCTTTTTTCTGAGCCGCCTTCATTTCCGCGGTTTCGGCAAGTTTCTCATCCACTTCTTCATCGCTGTGGATGTAAATCTCCCTTTTCTCTTCTTCCTCAAACAGCTCATTTACTATATCTTCTTTAGACATGCTTACTACCTCCGTAAATTGCCTTTTGCCCCTCGTCTCATGTGTTTAATATGCCCGGCCGGCCTTTACTTTATTCATCAAATAAAGGTGTCGAAAAATATCTCTCTGCCGTATCCGGCAATATCGTCACGACTCTCTTTCCCTCTCCGAGCTTTTCAGCCAGTTTCAACGCCGCTGCCACATTAGTCCCGCTGGAGATGCCGCACATGATGCCTTCCATTGCAGCAAGCCGCTTTGCTGTAGTTATGGCTTCCTCATCGGTAACGATATAGATATCATCATATATCTTCGTATCAAGTATCCCGGGGATCAGGCCGTCCCCTATACCCATCTGCAGATGGGTCCCGACTGTGCCGCCTGCCAGTATTGCCGCATTTTCAGGTTCCACCGCCCAGATGGTCATCTCGGGATACTGTTTTTTCAGAGTCTGTCCTATGCCTGTTATGGTCCCGCCGGTTCCTATGCCCGAGCAGAAGCCGTCTATCTGGCCTTCAGCCTGTTCCAGTATCTCCAGCGCCGTGTGATACTTGTGAGCATATACATTGTCGGGATTCTCAAACTGCTGGGGCACGAATACCCTTTCATCTTCCTCCTGCATCTTAAGCGCCTTGTCAACACACTCCTTGATGCACTTTCCTATATCACCGTCATCATGCACGAGTATCACTTCCGCGCCGTAGTGTTTTACCAGCTTCCTGCGCTCCTCGCTGACGGAATCAGGCATGATGATCACCGTCTTGTATCCTTTCACAGCGCCTACCAGCGCCAGCCCTATACCCTGATTCCCGCTTGTCGGTTCAACTATAATGCTGTCCTTATTTATCTTCCCCTGCTTTTCTGCATTCTTTAACATCTTGTAAGCAGTCCTGGTCTTGATGGAGCCTCCCACATTCAGTCCTTCAAACTTGACCAGCACCTCCGCATTCCCCGGCTTGTTCATCCTGTTAAGCCTTATCAGCGGCGTATGCCCTATAGCCTCAAGCACATTGTTGCAGATCATCCTTCCTCTTCCTCCCTGTCTAAAACATCCCTAGTATTATACCCGTTTACCGGGCTTATATTCAACAATACTTTCTTATTTCTTTCCCTGTTTATCCGTGTCCGCTTACTCCTCTCTCTTTTCACCCCGACACATATATCAGACTTTTTCTCTCCCTCACGTGTCCGCTCTCTTTCACCTTCATCTGAACCGACACGTATTTCAGACTTTTTCTCTCCCTCACGTGTCCGCTCTCTTTCGCCTTCGTCTGAACCGACACGTATTTCAGGCTTTTTCTCTCCCTCACGTGTCCGCTCTCTTTCGCCTTCGTCTGAACCGACACGTATTTCAGGTTTTTTCTCTCCCTCACGTGTCCGCTCTCTTTTACCTTCTCCTTGACCGACACGTATTTCAGGCTTTTTCTCTCCCTCACGTGTCCGCTCTCTTTTACCTTCGCCTGACCGGACACGTATTTCAGACTTTTTCTTTCCCTCACGTGTCCGCTCTCTTTTACCTTCTTCTGGACCGACACGTATTTCAGGCTTTTTCTCTCCCTCACGTGTCCGCTCTCTTTTACCTTCGCCTGACCGGACACGTATTTCAGGCTTTTTCCTTCTCCTGCGTGTCTTATAGTGTAACGTCATGACAAATCCCGCTTCTTCAATAACTAAGCGACCATCATATAGGCATCAAAGCCCTGATAACCCTCCACTATGTGTTCAACATGGCACGATCAGGGCCTGCGATAACCAAGCGACCGGCAGGAAGGCATCAAAGCCTTGCGACTTAGCGTAGCACTTAGCGAAAGCGAGCAGCTGATCACGGACGCAGCAACTCCCTGCAGGGGACGTTGCGAGTCCGGTGATCGCTTAGCTGCGACGCTTGAGCTTACGTGCGGAGCGATTTAGCAAGGCTTGATGCCCTGCTGCAGGTCGCGGATGCGGCTTAGCAAGGCTTGATGCCTTGCTGCAGGTCGCGGATGCGGCTTAGCAGGGCTTGATGCCCTGCTGCAGGTCGCGGATGCGGCTTAGCAAGGCTTGATGCCTTGCTGACGGTCGCGTGGATAGCGGCCCGCAAGGCCGCGGAGCACACGGCCGTAATAAAATGCTTGCAATTTGAAATGCCGTATGGTATTATGTCACATGTTGAGTTTAGGGGCGTAGTTAAACGGTCTAACGTCGGTCTCCAAAACCGCTGAAGAGGGTTCGACTCCTTCCGCCCCTGTTATAAGGAAGCAAAAGCGCTTCCTTTTTTTATGCCTCGAGCTTCTCTCCGATCTCGGCCCACTCCTCCATGTAGCTTTCGGCCTGCCTGTCAAGTTCTTCAATGGCTGTTTGCAGTTCACCGAGTTTCACAAAGTCACTGGCGTTCTCCGGCGCCTCGAGTTCTGCTGTAAGCGCAGCTTTTTTCTCGTCGCATTCGGCCATCAGCTCTTCAAGCCGCTTAAACCTGCGTTCCATTTTAGAACGTTCTTTTCCGGGATTGGCCCCCCGGTCCGGTCTGTCGTCCTTCTTTTTTTCAGGCGCTTCGTCAACTCTGTTCCCTATACGCCATACGCCATCTTCATTCTTTAAATTCTCGCTTCCGCGATTCCTTATATATTCCTCGTAATCGAAGGGGAAGTACTCGACTTTCCCTTCGGTAAAGATCAGCAGCGAGTCTGCGACACGGCTTACCAGATATCTGTCATGGGAGACAAAGATCAGCGAGCCTTTGAAGTCGCGCATCATGTCTTCCAATGCTTCCTTGCCGGCTATATCCACGTGGTTGGTAGGTTCATCCAGAAGCAGCAGATTCGGCCTTTCCTGAAAGATCTTTGCCAAAGTCAGACGCACTTTCTCGCCTCCGGAAAGCATGGTAAGTTCCTTGAACACATCGTCCCCGGTAAACAGGAAGCCGCCCAGTATGTTCCTGACTGCCGTATCCGTCAGCGTGGGATAGGCATCCCTGAACTCATCGAACACGGTCTTGTTGCTCTCATACCTGGCCATCTGCTGTTCAAAATATCCGAGTTCAACACCGTGACCGTATCTGTATTTTCCGCCTTTGGCCGGCAGTTGTCCTGCAATGGTACGTAAGAAAGTTGACTTACCGAGGCCGTTGCCGCCGATGATGCCAAGCTTCTGTCCCTTCTTCAATTTCATTGTAACCTTCGAGAGCACGCTGTCATAACCTATTGCAAGATTTTCGGTCTCCAGCACATCATTGCCGCTCTCCCTTGCAGGCTCCGTCAGGGCATGGAAAGCCCTGATATCATCTTCCTCGGGCTTTTCTATTATATCCATGTGCTCGATAGCTTTCAGTTTAGACTTCGCCATGGAAGCCTTGGTAGCTTTGTGTATAAAGCGCTCCGCCACGGCGTTAAGCCTTTCGATCTCCTTCTGCTGAGCTTCATAGTCCTTCTGCTGCTTCTCACGCAGCTCGCGCTTTCTCTTCGCAAATGCAGTGTAATTGCCGGGATATCTTTTGATCTTTCCCCGCTCTATCTCGTACACGGTCTCCGCTATCCTGTCAATGAACATTCGGTCATGGCTGACCAGTATCACGGCTCCCCTGTATGAAGCAAGATAGCCTTCCAGCCATGATATCGTAGAGATATCCAGATGGTTGGTAGGCTCGTCAAGTATAAGTATATCCGGTTTTGAAAGAAGCAATTTGATAAAGGCGATCTTGGTCCGCTGTCCACCCGAAAAGCTTGAGAGCGGTCTCTTCAGTTCTTCATCACTGAAGCCGAAGCGCTGCACCAGCAACTCATAATCCTTATCCAGCCTGTAACCGCCGAGATAATTAAAACGTTCCTGAAGCGTTGCATATCTGGTACTCGTCTCCTCATCGGGCGCGGTGTCAAGTTTATGCAGGAGTTCGTCGATCTCTTCTTTCATTTTGAGGATCGGCCTGAAGACACTTTTTATCTCATCTGAAAGACAGGCGTTCTCATCGGTAAAACTCATCTGATCCAGGCTTCCGATCACCGCGCCGTCTGCGATGCTTACTATGGAAGGAGTATTGCTGTCCTTGTGATCGGGGGTCAGTTCACCCGTGATCAAGCGTAAAAGGGTGGTCTTGCCGCAACCGTTTCTTCCGACGATTGCGACCTTCTCACCCTCTTTAAGAGAAAATTCCACATCCTTTATAATGGCGTCCGCTCCGTAAGAAACGTCCACCCCTGAAATACTGAGTATCATAGATCAGACTTTAGCGATTATCTCCGAATCAATGCTTTCTTCGCTGTTGTCGCGATATGCAAAAGCTATTGACGGTGTGGTTATATTAAGACCTGTAATGGTGGCTGCAATGCGGATTCTCTCATTTACCGCCATCATAACTTCATTAAGGTAATTCTTCTTGATCATCTCGTCAAGGTTGTCAACGAAGGTGTTGACGGTTATCGGAGTAATGGTCTCCATGTTAAAGTTCATACTCTTCCTGTCACCGTCGTTAGCCTCAAACTTAACGAGCACCGTTGCTGTTGTAGGCGCAGCAGGATTGAGACGCACAGCTACGCTGGTATTTACCTTTAACTGTATCTGCTCACCGGGCTTAGCGGTGAAAAGATTTTCAAAATTAAGGCTCTTGATATTTGTTGATCCTATTGTTACTATTACGTTTTTCATTTTTTATCTCCTTTTAAAGATCCCCCGGATCTATTATAGTTTTTCAATAAACTCTGCCATCTCTGCCACATCAAACTCATCAGCCCTGCCCTGATCACAGAGCTTAGCCCTCTCCATGTCTATGCCAAGCCTGCATACATTGCCTATGCCGAAGCTCTCTGCAACCGAATAAGCGCTGCTGTGGCCGAATATCTCATGCTCCTTACCGCAGTCGGGACATTTAAAGTATGCCATATTCTCCACCAGGCCAAGCACGGGAATGTTCATCATCTGAGCCATGTTCACTGCCTTTGATACTATCATTCCCACCAGTTCCTGAGGTGTGGTGACCACGATCAGTCCGTCCACCGGTATCGACTGAAATACGGTGAGGGGCACATCCCCTGTTCCCGGAGGCATATCCACCAGCATGGTATCCAGCTCTCCCCAGGCCACTTCGGTCCAGAACTGCTTTACGGTCCCGCTTATCACCGGTCCTCTCCAGATGACAGGTGAGGTCTCATCCTCCAAAAGAAGGTTGATGCTCATTATCTTTATTCCTTTAGCGGATTCGCAGGGGTATACGCACTCCCCGTCAGCTTCGGCTTTCTTGCTGATGTTAAAAAGTCTGGGGATCGAAGGTCCCGTGATATCCGCATCAAGTATGCCGACCTTTTCACCCCTGCCGGCCAGGGCCGAAGCGATCATCGAAGTCACCGTAGACTTGCCTACACCGCCTTTTCCGCTGATAACGCCTATCACGCGCTTAACGCTGCTGCCTTCCCTCAGGCTTTCTTTTTCTATCCTTCTTGATCTGCAGCCGCTCTCACCGCAGCCCGAACAATCACTTCTTGTGCACTCTTCACTCATTAAAACATAGCCTCCCCGTCACTTGACTGTCTTTTTATTATGAACAGATCAGCAATGGCTTTTGCCAGTCTGAAAGGATAAAGCTGCATCATGTCTGTATTGATCAGCTCTCCCATATCAACATTAAAGCTTATCTGTACGAAACGATCATCCTGAGGGAAAGCATCGTTCACATAGTTGCCTGCGTCCGACATCGTTGTGGTCGGAGTGGATATATCTACCAGCTTGTTGATCATCATACCCATTGCGGTAGCCGCCGATCCCATCATCTGATTCATGGATTCGGAAACCGCGCTCAGATGCAGCTCCGACACTTCCTGTTCATAGAACATGCCATGTCCGTCGCTTCCCATCATCAGGTCTGTCATGACCTTCACGTCATCTTCCTTCAGAAAAAGCAGCGAATAACCATCAAGGCCTTTCACATAATCCACGCGCGTGATCACGGCTTTTTCCGAGTATTCCTTGACTATATCGCCTTTATTCTTTATCTCCACAAAGGGCGTAGATATATCGATGTCATTGCGAAGGAGCATGCTTAAAGCCGTGACTGCATTGCCCAGGGTTATGTTGGCAACCTCCCCTATGGCTGACAGTTCCAGCTCATTGAAGCCTGCTGTTTCTGCCTTCCGCTTTTCTGCCATGACAACAGAATTGTCCATTTAATACGCCTCCCAAGTTTGTCAAGTAGGTTAATTAAGTCACGCCG
Source organism: Lachnospiraceae bacterium (assembly GCA_016281335.1). Lineage (GTDB taxonomy): Bacteria > Bacillota > Clostridia > Lachnospirales > Lachnospiraceae > NK4A136. The sequence goes on from JAEEIK010000036.1 coordinate 115,083, forward strand.
TCTATTATAACAGACCTGTAAGTATTAAGGCAAGCAATTCCTTTACAATGCCGTATAAATATGCGATAATACTTTACATAACATTTATATTACGGAGATCATTATGAGCAAAAAGAATCTTATCATGGGTGTCGCCAAGCATTACTGGTGGTACAAGATCGAGCCTTATTACATATCCTGTGCAAAGCATAACGGTGAAAACTGCGACATAGTCGCCTTTGTCAAGGATCTGTCACGTTTTACCATGGACAAGCTCCATGAGTATCACATTCATACCATAGAGATACCTGACCGTTTTGAGAAAGAAGGCCCCATCGATTACCGCTATGCTCTTTATATAGAAATGCTTAATAAAAAAGGCAGTGAGTACGATCAGGTACTCTTCTGTGATACCAGGGATGTATTCTTCCAATCTGCCATGTTTCCGGCTGCTTCCAAAGAAGCTTACCTCGGAACCGCGGTGGAACCGGGACATATAAGCGATGATGACTGGAACAGACGCTGGATGCAGGAGCGCTTCGGCATGGATGTCTATGAGAAGTTCAAGGACAGGAACGTTCTCTGCGCGGGCACTATATGGGGCACCTCGGATGTGATCCACAGCTTCTGCAACGCCATGATCGATAACCTCTCCGATCCGAAATATAATTTCATCGACATCAACGACCAGACCTCTTACCAGTTTATGGTCTACAACAATATAGTACCGAAGAACGGCGTCGTGCACTTTTCGCCTAACGATTCCGGTCCCACGGCGACTATCGGCGATTCCGACGACTACGTTATAAAGGACGACAAGCTGGTCTGCTCGGGAAAGAATATTCCTGCCCTGGTGCATCAGTGGGATCGTCACAAGGATCTGTTCCCCTTTGTCCGCAGGCACTACTGCGAACATTCACCTAAGATCCGCTGGAGCAGATACAGGGATTACCTTAGCCTGAAGGATATAGCGCTTTCAAGTTACCATGATAAGAACTGGTTCAACATGATCATTGCCTGCATTAAATACCTCTTTGCAAAGAAGCCTGCGGGAGAAAAGCTCTGGAAATGAAAAAAAGAAATGTGATCACCGTCATAGCCCTTATCGCATTCATAGTTATCCTGGCTGTGGCCAAATACATAAGCAAGCGGCTCGCCGTTATACCGGAGAATGAGCCTACGCTTACCGGAAACACCGCCGGCAATCTTTATAACGGCGGTCTTTTCTGCGAGTCCGATGATAAAGTCTATTTTTCAAATCCTTATGATAACCATGCTCTCTACTCCATGAACGCAGATCAGACCGAAGTGAAAAAACTCTCCTCCGGCGAGATCTCCTATATCAATGCGGCAGGCAATTACGTGTACTATTACTCCCGCTCCTCTTCGGACCAGTCAGGCCTGGGCTATGTAAGGAACGGCCGTGGTATATACAGAGTTGATAAGAAAGGAAAAAACAATATACTGCTGGGCAGGCTTACCACAGACAGCATGATGCTGGTGGGCAACTATCTGATCTACACGGATTTCCAGGAAGATGAAAACAGTGATAATGCACTGGTAAAAGTTAAGGGACTGTCTACAGATGCCAGTTTTAATTTTACCTATTTTACCGGTCATCCCCGTCTCGCTTCTTCGCAGCAGGGCAGTATCTTTTATGCAGCCATGGAGGGCGATCATCATCTTCACCGCCTGGATCCCTTAAGCGGCAGTTTTACCGATGTGGTCGAAGCCAATATGTATGAGCCCATCGTACAGGGAGATCTGGTCTACTTCCTTGATCTTGATAATAATTATCACCTCTCTGTCTGCTCCATGTCGGAAGGGAACGTAAGAGAACTCATCCCCGAGCGCATCGACAGTTATAATCTCTACGGTGATATCGTATATTACCAGACCGTTGACGAGAAGGATCAAAACGGCTATGCCCTGAAGCGTGCCCGCGTGGACGGAAGTTCCGTAGAAACAGTAAAGACCGGCGTATACACCGATCTTTCCATCACTTCCACCTATGTATATTTCAGGGAATTCAATAATGATGTTCCCATATACTGCACTCCCACCTACGGAAGTGTAAATGTCCAGCCCTTCTCTGCTGCCATGGATGCTGTCCTCAGATAATGTGCTTTTCCATCTTCACTTCCGCCAGCTCTTTAATGGTCTTGTTCAACACCGGATGTACTACGTCCGGAGCTATCTGCGCCAGCGGTTTCATCACAAAATCCCTGTTGCACATATCAGGATGAGGTATGGTCAGTTCATCCGTTTTCATTTCGATATCATCGAAAAGTATTATATCCAGATCCAGTGTGCGCGGACCCCAGCGCACCGTTTCCACACGTCCCTGTTCCTTTTCTATCTCTTTTAACCTCTTCAGCAACACCTGAGGTTCATAAAGTGTGGAAAGTTCCAGCACTCCGTTCAGGAAGTCATCCTGGATCACGCCTCCGTACGGCGTGGTCTTCATGATACCCGACATGCGTTTTACGCGGCACATGGGATCCCTGTCAAGCGATGCGATGCCGTCTTCTATATGATGCTCGGGATCTCCCGAATTGGAACCGTATGCAACATATACTCTGTGCCTCTTCCTGAAGATCTTTACGGACACACAGTCAAACTCCTCCGAGATGGGAGCCTGGGGCTTTTTCACCTCCAGTTCCAATTCGCAAAGATTGTCGTACTTTTTAAAAAGCGCCGTGGATATGCCTTCCGCACAGCTCTCTATGAGTTTGAAAGTATTATCACGCATAAAAGAAGCTATAAAAGAACAAACATCGGCATAACTGACCGTCAGCTCCAGTTCATCCGCTATCCCCGCCTGCTGCAGAGGCAGCTTCATTACCGCGTTTATAATGAAATCCTGACCTGTCTTTCTCTCTTCTTCAAGTACACCGTGATATGCGAATACTTTCAGTCCGTCTATCCTTATCTCATCCATATCGCTTTACTTCCCTTATCATCTTAAGAGCCCGCGCATTCGCTTCCACATCATGGACTCGTATAAAGGATACTCGCTTAGTCATCCCGTATACATTCAAAGCAATAGTGCCTTCAAGTCTTTGATCCACTGTGGTATCCAGAGCCTTTCCTATAACGCTCTTTCTGGATATTCCGAGAAGCATGGGATATCCCATATCCATAAAAGAATCAAGCTTTGCCAGGGTCTTTAAGTTTTCCTCATAATCCTTTGCAAAGCCGATGCCGGGATCGATCATTATCTTTTCTTTCTTTACGCCTGCCCTTAAGAGTTTATCAAGTCCTTCACGCAGATCTTCCTTGATATCTTCAATAAGCTCCGTATAAGGATGTTCTTCCACATTCCTGTTATGCATCAGGCAGTAGGCCGCATCGGTCCTTGCCGCCACTTCCGCCAGTCTTTCATCCTTAAGACAGCTTATGTCATTTATCATATCCGCGCCTGCCGCCATCGCAGCTTCTGCAACTGCCGGCCTGTAGGTATCCACGCTTATCACGGCATCCGCAATGGTCCTTATCTTCTTTATCACCGGCAGGATGCGGCTTATTTCTTCCTCCTCGCTTATCTCCACATAGCCCGGTCTGGTGGACAGGCCGCCTACATCTATTATCGCAGCGCCCTCTTCCATCATCTTCACGGCTCTTTCATATCCTTCATTCTCATTGGCATAGCTGCCACCATCGGAGAAAGAATCCGGTGTCATGTTGAGTATGCCGCAGACATAAGTCTCATTTTCACAGTCAAAATTGCGGCTTCCTATCCTCATCTTCATTTACCTATAAATGCAAGAAAATGTTCCTGCAGTTGTGTATCTTTTTCAAAGCAGCCTCTGGTCGCGCAGGTGATGGTCTTTGCGCCGCTCTTCTTTATGCCTCTGGCGCTCACGCAGGTATGCTCCGCCTCAGCGACCACCATCACCCCCTTACATGACAGTTCCTTATATATTGCATCCGCTATCTGCGCGGTCATTCTCTCCTGCATCTGCAGTCTTCTTGCAAATACTTCCACCGTCCGGGACAGCTTTGACAGGCCTGTTACCTTACCGTCAGGAATATATGCGATATGCACCACTCCGAAGAAGGGCATCAGATGATGCTCGCAGGTGGAATAGAACACTATGTCCTTCTCCATGACCATATCATCCGTCTCACAGGAAAAACAACGGCTCAAATGGTACGCCGCATCATCATCATTGCCTGCGAGTATCTCACTGTACATCCGCGCCACTCTTTCGGGGGTATCTTTGAGCCCTTCCCTTTCGGGATTTTCTCCTATCCCTTCGAGTAACAGCCTTATGGCTTCCTTTACCTTATTTTCGTCTACCATTTTTATTATCCTTCTTCCCGGCCTCCGTCTTCCATCTGCCAAGCCACGACAGTGATCCGAATGCCAGTATATCTTCTTTTCCTCCGCTTAGGAGTTCCGCCATCTCATAAGCTTCTTCCACGCTGTCGGCAGTAGTCACTCTGTCGATAAGCGTCTGTGCATATTCCGCAAGTTCCAGGCCGGGCAATGCCCTTGCGTTATCCGGCGGTGTAAGGGTGATGAGCTGGTCAAAATGCGGCATCATTATCTCAAGCACTTTCCGGTAATCCTTATCCTTAAGCATTCCCGCAACTCCGATGAATTTCTTATCACCGAAGTATTCATTCATACTCGCATCCAGCTCGTATGCCGCAGCCTCATTATGAGCTCCGTCAATTATCATGTATGGCTTCTTCTTAAGTATCTCAAAACGCCCCGGCCACTCAGCTTCTTTAAGGCCCTGCCTTATTGCTTTTTCCGGGATATCAAAGCCCTCTTTAACAAGAGCTTTCACACATCCTACTGCAAGCGCTGCATTAACCGGCTGGAATACGCCTTTAAGTCCTGTCTTCAAAGCCTTATATCCGCCGCAGTCGAAGCTCTGCTCCCTGAGGGAATAGCGGATGTTTTTTGCTTCATCCGCGAGTTCAAGGCTGCAGCCCTTGTCTATGCAGGCTTTCTTAAGCACTTCGAGTACAGCCTTATCCTGCGGGCCGCTGACTACCCTGCTGCCCTTCTTTATGATACCTGCTTTAACTGCAGCTATCTCGGCCGGTGTATTGCCGAGTATCCCGATATGATCAGCCGATATCGGCGTAAATACACACACTTTCGGTGCCGGCAGCACATTGGTCGCATCATCCCTGCCGCCCATTCCGCATTCCACAACAGCTATATCGGCCTTCATCTCACTGAAATACATAAAAGCCCGGGCAGTCTCGATCTCAAAGACTGTAGGCAGTCGTCCGCCTTCCGCTTTCATCTCAAGCGCTGCGTCCCTTATCTTTTCAAGATAAGTCCCGGCCTTTGCTGTGCCCATAGTTCTTCCGCCGATGCCGGTCTGCTCGCCCGGGGCAAAAACAGCAGGCGAAAAGTAATAGCCGCAGCGGTAGCCCGCAGCTTTCAGTATGCTCCTTAAGTATGCAAGCACACTTCCTTTCCCGTTGGTCCCGGCTATGTGGACAACAGGAAAATCCTTCTCCGGAGCTTCAAGCCTTTCCATCAGAGAGCGCATGGCGACAAGATCCATCACGCTGCCCTGAGCCCTGCAGCTGTCCAGAAAATCTCTTTCTTCGGAAGATGTCATGTTATATCATCCATTACCCCGTCTCCGTCAAGGTCATGCATATTGCCGATATTCTGCATATTGACGGTACGTCTCTTCATCCTTGCTTCTTCGGATGCCTTAAAGATATAATCCTTGATGACCTTGGCATTCTTGATATGCTGGAGTGTGAGCTTCTGATCAGTTACATCACCGGTATAGCACTCTATGGTGCCTATCCTTACGATGCGCTCCCAGAAAGTCTGTTTAAGCCTTACATCCACTACCTTATACATGTAGCAGTCATCCTCGGATTTGTTCAGGAATCCCCTGTTGATGGTAATCATGTCGTCCGTTACGGAATACACCGTAAAGGTCCAGGGAAGTCCCAGGAATACCCAGCGTTTTCTTTCTCTAAATTCCATGATCGTCTCCTCCTTTTATTCCTTATGCATATACGGCTCATTGTCATTTTCATCAGGCTTTAATGCCGTTTTTTCATTCAGCCTGTTTATAAAATCAACGACCTCCGGATTGGGTTCACCGCTCCTGCAGCCGTAAAGCACATATTGTTCCATTTTCTCACGCCTTACTATCTTGCCGCGGATATGTATCACTTCCCCGCCCTTTGCATTCAGCGTGCAGGTCACCATCCTGCCATCTGGTATCTGCAGCCTCTTCTTCGGCTCCACCACGAAAGCAAAGCCGCTGGGGCTGATATCCTTAAGCGTAGTGAATATCTGGTCAGGTATGCCTTCCACCGTAAATATCGCCGGCTGCCAGATATAAGTCCTTCGCTCACCACGCCTGTTTTCTATGCCTTCCGACATGGGGCTTAATATCTTATGATACATCAGCCCGTTCTTTCTCACTGAATCTATGCGGCAGTTCTTAAAAGTCCAGGTACCGCCCTGTCCGTCGGTCACCTCCATGTTTATCTTTACGTTGGTACCGTGGAAGTTGACTCTTACCCCTTTATGCGTAAAAGGAATGACCAGGAGAGTCTTCTCCCCCGTCTTCATTACCCTTGAGATGAACTTTGCCTGCATGTCGCCTCCGTTGGTAACGCATATCTGCACTTTTACTCCCATAGGGATCTCTGAATATTTCACTTCACAACCTCATATATCAGGCCGCAGCAGGCGGGTACGTCAAGACTCATTATCCGCTCTTTGCTCTTCGGTTCAGTTGCAGCTTTCTCTCCTTCTCCGCCGTAGCTTACATCATTACTGTTTAATATCAGCTTCCAGCTCTCTTCTTTCTTCTTAAGCTTCTTCTTCGGAGCTTCCTTCTCCCTGCCCTCAGCTTCGCTCTTTTCCTCTTCTTCCCTGTCCAGCTTTATCTCAAAATCACTTATGGCTTTATCGGAAAAATTCAGTACCGCAACGAAGCTGCCCTTCTTACCCATACGTTTCATCACGTACACGGGTTCGGCAGAATCATCACAGTAGAGCCATTCATAATTTTCCCTGTCGTATTCATTGGCAAAAAGAGCCTCATTTTTATTATATAGCTTCTGGAGTTCACATACAAGTTCATATATGCCCTTATGCTCTTTTTTCTTAAGGAGTTCAAATTCCACTTCCTTCGTTTCATTCCACTCCTGCCTCTCTGCTATCTCATTTCCCATGAAATTCAGCTTCTTGCCCGGATGCATATACATGTAGACATAGTAAGCGCGGAGCTGGGCGAACTTCTCTTCATCGCTTCCATGCATTTTTTCCAGCAGTGTTCCCTTTCCTCCCACCACTTCGTCATGGGAAAGCGAAAGTATGAAACGCTCGGTGTAGTAATACCACATTGAGAAAGTCAGCTTATGATAATTTCTCTTTTTCTCTTCGGGCGTAAGCGATAAGAAATACAGGCTGTCATACATCCAGCCCATGTCCCATTTGTAATCAAAGCCAAGACCGCCGTCTTCCACAGCTTTGGTCACGCCTCCCTGCCAGGAAGATGAATCCTCCGCAAAGAGCATCACTGAAGGATGCAGCTCTTTGATCAGCGTGGTCAGATTTCTTGCAAAACGCATGCCTGCAGCATTCTCTCCCTTTGCCTGCTCGCCGCCGTTATATATCAGATTGCTGACCGCGTCCACCCTTAATCCGTCAAAATGGAATTCCTTTATCCAATATTCCGCCGATGATAAGAGAAAGCTGCACACTTCACCCCTTGCATGGTTGAACATAAAGCTGCCCCAGTTGCTGCCGCCGCCCTGTTCATAAAGCGGCGTGGTATCATAAAGCTTCAGCGAATAATCATCCACTGCAAAATGCACGGGGACGAAATCCATTATCACACCGATGCCTGCCTTATGACACTCATTTATCAGATACTTAAGCTCATCGGGCTTCCCGTATCTTGAAGTAGGCGCAAAATAACCTGTCAGCTGATATCCCCAGGAGCCGTCAAAAGGATACTCGCATAAGGGCATCAGCTCTATATGTGAATACCCGCTCTTCTTCACATAATCAATGAGCGGCTTAGCTATCTCCTTATAGCTGTACCAGCCGTTCTCATCCTTCGGATTCCTTATAAATGCCCCGAGATGCACCTCATATACCGACATGGGTTTTTCCTTCATATCGGTCCTGTTTTTCATCCACTCCTCATCGGAATACTTAAATGCGCTCTTACCCGCGACTATGGATGCCGCAGCGGGCCTCAGCTCCGTATACGAGCCGTAAGGATCATTATGTTCAGCCCTCCAGCCGTTATGTCCGTAGATCACATACTTATACAGATCACCTGCTTTTGCATTATCTATATGTATGCTGTAACAGCCCTGCTCATCCCTTTCCATCGGAGTCTCATTCCATTCGTTAAAACTCCCGAAGATATTCACTCCCTGCGCTCCCGGCGCATAAGTCCTGAAGGTCACGCCCTTCTTCTCGACATGCGCTCCGAAATACTCATACGCATCCAGGCATTTTCCTTCCTTAAAAATCTGCCAATTTAACTCTTTCATCTTTTCCTCCCTTTATCTCACCGGCTTCTCAATTTATCGTCACAAAGCCTATCCTGACTTTCCTATACACATCCGTATCGGTCTCTATCGTATAAGCCTCCATGATCTTCTCGTACTCCGCTCCCTTAATATCATATGCGAAAGTCTTCGATAAATCTCCGCCGCCCAGATCCAGTATATAATGCTTTGCTCTTGCCTCTCTCAGCATATCCTCTTTCAGCTTTTCTTCACTGAGCCCAAGCGTATTCTTCTCCCTTTCGCTGAGCCCCAGATAAAGCCTTCCCGCATCAAACTCCGTATCAGCCTTTGTCTCTTCATCCAGCTCATACCCTGCCTTTGCTGCCTCATTCGCATATATACGGTCGCGTATCACGGCATCCAGCACCGTCTGCCTCGCCAGATCCGACATATACCCCGACTCATCACCCTCATCATTCATATAAAGATTCCAGTATGCCGTGGGCTTCTTCTCATCATACAGCTTCGCAGCCTTATCTCCCTCTCTTTCGGCTGTCAGCACATAATAAGCCATATCCCTAAGCGCTATCTTCTCACTGTAGCCGCTGCCGTCACTGATACTGACCACCACATCATCAAGATGCTCGTCATATCTGATGCTGCTTCCCCTGCTCATGACCACCCAGGCCAGAAACACCATCATCAGGCTCGTCATCACCGGCAGGTACTGCTGCCTGAAACGCGGACTAAAAAGAGGCCGGCGTCTCCCGCCCTTCTTCATCACTCCCAGTTTCTCATGCTGCGAGCGCCCCTCTTTCAGATAATGCCACTCAAATTCCTCTCCTGCCATAATCTTATATTATACAGCAATTCATCAATTTCTACAATTCTCCCACTGAAATGTATCGCCACTTCCGCTCTCCACAGTGGGGTATTATGACCTTGCTAGACCGCGATCACACTAAGTTCGGATATCACAGCAAAACGCTCCTCGTGCTCACAACTCGCTGCGCTCGAACAAGGTTCGCACGGGAGCTGCTGTTCATCCTCACTAAGTGTGTCGCTTAACCGCCGGTCATAATACCCCACTGTGGATCGCTGATGTTACGATAACCACGCACACGGGCAGAATGGCATTAATGCCTGCGACTCAGCGCAGCACTTAGTGAAAACGAGCAGCAGATCCGCTTCGAGAAACTCTTCGCAAAGCGAAGACGGTTTCGAGATGCGGATCGCTTTTGATGCGAAGTTTGAACTTATGTGCGGAGCGATTTAGCAAGGCATTAATGTCTTCTGAACGTGTGCGGATATTGCGATAACCCGGCGTTTGAGCGAGGAATTATTCCCACTGGCTGTGGTAGAGTTTGTGATAGAAGCCGTGCTCGGCAAGGAGCTGGGCGTGAGTACCCTGTTCGATGATGTTGCCGTCTTTCATGACGAGGATGCGGTCAGCTTCTTTGATGGTGGAGAGACGGTGGGCGACGATGAAGGAGGTGCGTCCTTTCATCATTTTGGCGAAGGCATCCTGTATCTTGAGTTCGGTTCTGGTATCGATGGAGCTGGTTGCTTCATCGAGGATGAGCATCGGCGGCATGTCCAGCATGATACGGGCGATGCAGAGGAGCTGTTTCTGTCCCTGGGAGAGCAGGCCGCCGCCTTCGCCGAGAACTGTGTCATAACCGTCTTTTAACTGCTTGATAAAGGAGTGGGCATGTGAAGCCTTTGCGGCAACGATCACTTCTTCGTCGGTGGCGTCGGGCCGTCCCATTTTTATGTTGTCCCGAACGGTGCCGGGTTTGAGCCAGGTCTCCTGGAGGACCATACCGTAGCCGGCGCGCAGGGATTTACGGCTGAGTTTACGTATGTCGCATCCGTCCACTGCGATGCTGCCTTTGTTGACATCATAGAAGCGCATAAGCAGATTGATCAGTGTTGTCTTGCCGCAGCCTGTGGGACCTACTATGGCGATGCGGCTTCCGCTTTCAACATGGAGATTTAAGTCTTTGATAAGTTCTTTGTCTGCGGTGTATGAGAAATCCACATTTTCGATATCCACTATGCCCTTGGTGTCGGAGAGTACTATGGCGTCTTCGGCATCAGCTGTCTCGGCCTCTTCTTCGATGAGTTCAAATACTCTGCCTGCACAGGCAATGGCATTCTGAAGTTCGGTTATGACTCCCGATATCTCGTTGAAGGGTTTGGTGTACTGGTTTGCGTAGCTTAAGAAGGCTGAAAGGCCGCCGACGGTGAGCTTGCCGCCGACCACTAGTACAGCGCCGAAGAAGGCTACCAGTGCGTAGGCTACGTTGTTAACAAATCTGGTGCAGGGATTGGTCATGGAGGAAAAGAAGGTTGCTCTCAGGGATACATCCTTTAAGACTTCATTGCCTTCTTCAAATCTGGCAATGGCTTCGTTCTCATAGGAGAAGGCCTGCACTATTTTGACATTGCTGCACATTTCTTCGATAAGGGCTGTCTGTTCACCGCGGACAGCGGACTGCCGCTTAAAGAGTTTGAAGGTATTCTTTGCGATGAAGCCGGCTACGAAGAATGAGAGCGGAGTTATCACAACCACTGCTATGGTAAGCAGGGGATTCAGCATCAGCATAAGCACCAGGGTACCGACTATGGTGATGACTCCGTTAAAGAACTGGTTAAAGCCAAGGAGCAGTCCGTCTGCGAACTGGTCCACATCGGCTATCATACGGCTCACGGTCTCACCCGCAGGGTGTTTGTCATTATAGGCAAGTGGAAGCTTCTGGAGTTTCTCCATTGCATCCTTTCGGATATCACGGACGGTATCATAGGTCAGGCGGTTACTGCAGGCATTGGTGCCCCACTGGGCTGCGGAAATGGCAGCTATGCAGAGAGCCATCTGCTTTATCACTCCCAGTATTCCCTCAAAATCCACCTGTCCTTTTGTTATTATCATATCTACGGCGCGGCCTGTGAGTATGGGCATCACAAGGGCAAGCAGCGAGGATATCGCTGCGCATATTACGGATATCAGAAGGAATACGCCGTAGGGGCGTACATACCTTAAGACTTTTTTGATTATCTCGGCCTGTCCCTGTTTCTTCTTCATTCCGTCCCGTCCTTGTACTGACTGTCATAGATCTCTTTGTAGATCTCGCAGTTCTTTAACAGTTCTTCATGCGTTCCCATGCCTGCCACGCTTCCGTCATCCAGTACTATTATCTGGTCGGCATTCATAATGGAAGCGGTACGCTGGGATACTATGAAGGTGGTAGGTATATGATCCATATTCTTTATGGCATTTCTTAAGGCTGCATCCGTAGCATAATCCAGGGCGGAGGTGGAATCATCAAGTATGAGTATCCCCGGCTTCCTGACCAATGCCCTTGCAATAGCCAGTCTCTGCCTCTGTCCTCCCGATACGTTCTTGCCGCCCTGAGTCAGCATATAAGAGAGGCCGCCTTCTTTTTCACTCACGAAATCGTAGGCCTGGGCAGTCTTAAGCGCCTTTATTATCTCGTCGTCATCCGCATCCTTCTTGCCCCATCTGATATTATCACGTATGCTCCCTGAGAAGAGTACCGGGTTTTGCGGAACGACAGCTATACGTCCGCGAAGGGATGCAAAGCTGTAATCCTTAACATTGACTCCGTCAACTCTTATCTCGCCTTCGGATGCATCGTAAAATCTGGGGATCATATTGATAAGCGAAGTCTTGCCGGAACCGGTACCGCCTATGATGCCTATGATGCTGCCGGGAGCGGCATCAAGATTCACAGCTTTTACCGAGTACTCTCCGCTTCCGTTGAATCTAAGACCTGCATTGATCAGTTCCACATGTGAACCGTCCACGGGATATTCGGTCTCAGCCGTCCCCTCTTTCATTGATGATTCAATATCAAGCAGCGCCGATATCCTGCCGCCGCAGGCCAGAGCCCTGGTAAGCTGTACTATCAGGTTGGCCAGCTTTATCAGTTCCACAAGGATCTGCGACATATAATTGACTAAAGCCACCACTGCCCCCTGGGTCAGCCGCCCTATATCAACCGCCATGGCGCCTTCCCATATAAGCCAGGCCAGGCCCGCATTTACCAGCGCAAAAGTCAGCGGGTTCATGGCCGCGGATATCCTTCCGCTGAATATCTGCAGTTTATTAAGAGCTATATTGGCCAGATCAAATTCTTCCTTTTCGCGCTCTTCGTTACCGAAGGCCCTGATGACCCTGGCTCCGTTTATGTTGCTCCTGGTCTTTGAGAGGACCACATCCAGTCTGCTCTGGACTCCGGCCTGAAGCGGTATCGTAAGCCGCATCATTATATAAACAACGATCGAAAGAGCAAGCACCGTAAGCGCAATGCAGAGCGCCGCCTTCGCATCTATCGTGAAGGCCATGACCACAGCGCCCAGCACCACGAAGGGTGAACGCAGCAATAGCCGCAGGCTCATGTTCACACCGCCCTGCAGCGTATTGATATCACTTGTAAGTCTTGTGATAAGAGTACCTGTTCCGAGAGAATCTATTTCGGAATAAGAAAGAGTCTGTATATGGGAGAAGACTTCCTGTTTTACCTTCGCCGAAAAGCCTACTGCCGCCTTAGCAGAGAAAAACTGGGCCGTGAGTGAACAGCCCAGGCCTATGACTCCCAATGCCACCATGAGCAGGGCATGCCTGATGATATAGCCGGTATCCGAGTTCGCGATACCAACATCAATGATGTTCTTGATCACAAGAGGGATCATCAGTTCAAAGGACGCTTCCAAAAGTTTGAACAAGGGTCCCAGTATGCACTCCACTCTGTAGTTTTTAAAATACTTCCAAAGATTCTTCATGGCTTTTTAGGGACACATTACTGCCTTTGCCATATTTTTCTTCGTATCTTCGTCAGTAAAAAGTTTAAGCAGTTCCAGTGCCAGATCCAGTGAGGTTCCCATGCCTCTTGAAGTTATGATGTTCCCGTCTATGACCACACTGTCCGTGGAAGTTACGGCTCCGGTGAGCTGTCCTTCAAGCCCTCCGTAGCAGGTAGCTTTTTTCCCGTTAAGTACGCCCATATGTCCCAGCACGGTAGGCGCTGCGCAGATCGCGGATACATATTTCCCTGCTGCAAGGAATTCTCTTATCTTCTCCTTTACCGGCTCACAGTTATCAAGATTTTCGGTGCCCTTCTTTCCGCCGGGTAAAAACAGCATATCCGCGCTGTCTATATCAGCTTCGGAGAATACTTTATCCGCTTCCACATTGATGCCGTGGGAACCGGCCACCACCTTCCTGTCGCTTATGGATACGGTCACCACCTCTATTCCGCCGCGTCTTAAAATATCCACGGGGGTCAGTGCTTCTATCTCCTCAAAACCGTCTGCAAGAAACGTTATAACCTTTGCCATATCCTTATCCTCCTTATATCTCTCCGCTGAACACTTCCACTGCCGGACCTGTCATGTATACGCAGTTATCTTCTTCATTCCATTCTATCTCAAGCTCTCCGCCGGTGAGTTCCACTTTTACCTTCCTGTCCGTAAGTCCGTTAAGAACACTTGCCACAACCGTTGCGCAGGCGCCGGTACCGCAGGCCAGAGTCTCCCCGCTTCCTCTTTCCCACACCCGCATCTTCACTTTGCTTCTGTTTACTACCTGCACGAATTCGGTATTTACCGATTCCGGAAATCTCTCATGCTTTTCAAAACAGGGACCGGTCTTTTCTATATCAACGGCATTCACATCATCAACATAAACCACCGCATGGGGATTACCCATGGATACACAGGTCATCAGATATTCCTTGCCTCCGGCGCTTATCTTATCATTGATAAGTCTTCCCTTCTTTTCGGCTTTCACCGGGATCTTCTCCGCTTCCAGTTCGGGTTCTCCCATATTGACTCTGACTCTTTCCACCAGACCGTTCTTAGTCTCCAGATAAAGAGTCTTCACGCTGCCGAAGCTTTCTACGGTCAGCGGATTCTTGTCCGTAAGTTTGTGATCGTAAACGTATTTTGCCACGCAGCGTATGCCGTTTCCGCACATCCTGCCGCGGCTGCCGTCGGCGTTATACATCTCCATCTCAAAATCTGCCTTGTCAGAAGGATTGATAAAGATCAGGCCGTCGGATCCTATGCCGAAATGCCTGTCTGATACCATCACCGCCATAGCTGCCTTATCGCTTACTTCTTCGCGGCCGCCGTCCACGTATACGTAATCGTTGCCGCAGCCCTGCATCTTTGTAAATTTCATTTTCTCTCCTTTTCATCCCATAAGGGTCAGTATGACTTTTGCCGTCTCAGCCATTCCTCTTCCGCTCTCCATACAGCTCTTCTGCATATAACGGTGGGCTTCCTGTTCACTCATATGATTCCTGCCCATCAGTACGGATTTGGCTTCATCCAGCAAAGCCCGGTCACTTATGCCCCTTTTCCTTACTGCCCTCTCCTTCTTCCTCTGCCGTTCCATTGTTGAGAGCATCATATCCAGTGTAGCCGTAAGGTCGGCCACCTTAAGCGGCATAGGAAGCGTGACCACATCTTCTTCCACGCCTTCCTCTATCACTCCGGAACCCGCTATCAGCAGCATCCTGAATTCTCTCGGCAGCTGTGCCCACAGCCCCGAGTATATCATATCGGCATATTTATATCCACATACCACTATGCCTCTGTCCAGATCATCCAGGGCAGACAGCGCCTGCGCGCCGAGGGTACAGGTCGCGGAAACGTCATAACCCCGCTTGACCAGGAGATCCCTGATGGCCGCAGCTTCCTGAACTTTTCCAAACAGCACGACTACCCCGGCCAAAATCTCTCTCCTTTCCTATGATCAATACCTGTTCAGATACCTCTTTACTTCCCATCCGGATACTTCTTCGTTATATTCCCGCCACTCCTTTTTCTTAGCCTGAGTATATGCAGCGGTAATATGTTCTCCCAGAGTTTCGGTGATCAGCTCATCTTTAAGCAGCTCATCCACCGCCGTGTTCAGATCCTCCGGAAGCCGTTCATTCCCCGCAGGCTGCGGGAGTATCTTATTCTTTATGCCGTCCAGTCCGGCCCTCAGCGCAACGGCGATAGCCAGATAAGGATTTGCGGCCGAATCGGGACTCTTGAGCTCAACCCTTATACTGTCATCATCTCTGTAAGGCACCCTTATTATCTGTGATGATCCGCCCCTTCCCCAGCCTATGTATACCGGAGCCTCATAACCGGGCACCAGTCTCTTGTAAGAATTGACCAGCGGGTTCAGTACCGCGCACATGCCTTTAATGTGTTTGATCAGTCCGCCGATGAAATATCTCGCCTCATCGCTTATGCCCTCGGGATCTTTACTGTCGGCAAAGATATTCTTCCCGTCTTTCTCCAGCGACATATTGAGATACATTCCTGATCCCTGGGTATCGCTCTTGGGCTTTGGCATAAAGGTTGCATGCAATCCGTGTCTTCTGGCAATGGTCTTAACCGTGAGTTTAAAAGTCATGATATTATCCGCGGTTGCCAGGGCCTCATCATATTTGAAATCTATCTCATGCTGGGCCGGCGCCGCTTCGTGATGGGAGGACTCTATATCAAAGCCCATCTCCTCCAATGTCAGCACCATATCTCTTCTTGCATTCTCACCCTGGTCCACGGGACCCAGGTCAAAATACCCGCCCTGATCGTTTGCTATGGTAGTAGGCTGCGCATTCTCATCGGTCTGGAACAGGAAGAATTCGCATTCCGGCCCCACATTCAGCGAGTAGCCCATCTTCTCCGCCTCTTCCATGGCGCGCTTCAGCACGTATCTGGGATCCCCTGCGTAGGGTTTTCTCTCTCTTGTATATACATCGCAGATAAGTCTCGCAACCTTTCCGTGCTGCGGTCTCCAGGGGAAGATGTTCATCGTGTTGGTATCCGGATAGAGATACATATCGCTGCCTTCGGGATCACCGAAACCGTCCACGCTGCTGCCGTCAAACATACAGCGGTTCTCCAGAGCCTTCTCCAATTGTCCCGCAGTGATGGCCATATTCTTGAGATTACCGAACAGATCCGTGAACTGCAGGCGGATGAATTCCACATCCTCTTCTTCGACAACTCTTCTCACATCATCCTTTGTATATTTCTTCATACCGTCGTCCTTTCCTACCAGATGGTCCTGCCGCCGTCAAGCACTACCGTCGCCCCTGTCATATAGGTTGCCGCGCCGGATATCATATAGAGTATGGTGCAGACATATTCATCCGGCCTGCTCATTCTTCCTAAGGGGATCAGCTTCGATATTTTCTCCTTAAACTCCTCATTCTGTCCGTTCTCAAGACTTGCGGGGCAGAGGGTATTTACCCTTATGCCCTTATCCGCCCAGTAAACAGCCAGATATTTTGTCAGGCCGATCAGCGCATGCTTTACCACCGAATAGGATACAGGCTTCACTGTCTGTTCCTCTTCAGGCACTCCTTCTTTTCTGTATATCCTCTGATCCGGAGCTATCAGACCGTAATCTGATGATATATTGAGTACAATACCGCTTGACTGTTTCTCCATGACTTCACCGAAGACCTGGGCGCAGAGGAAAGCCCCTGTCAGTCCCACTGCGATATCCTGTTCCCACATTTCCTTGGGAAAATTGTGAAAACGTATGGCTCCGAGATTTTTAGATCCGCCTTCAACTTTGGGATTATTTGCCGCATTGTTTATCAGCACATCTATGTGTCCGTATTTTTTCAGCAGTTCATCCCGGACTTCCTCAAGGGCCGCGCGGTCCGTGATATCCGTTTTAATGCACTCCATTACGGGTTCTTCACCATAAGCTTCCGTAAGGCTTTTCTTTACCCGCTCCATTGCTTCTTCCGAAATATCCAGGAGAACCGGGATGCCGTCTCCTTCAAGCACCGCCTCGGCATGCTTCATACCGATCAGGCCGCCGCCTCCCGTAATGATCACTACCTTGCCTTCTATACTGAATCTGTCAAGATATCTTTTCTTCATATCCTCTTCTCCTTTCTCTCCGAAGCGGACTCCTTCATCGCCACTGCCATTTTCAATGCTTCAAGTCCGTCATCGAAACCGATGAGTTTTTCCGTCTTTCCTTTAATGCAAGCTTCAAAGTCCTTCAGTTCCTCTATGAACATATCATTTCTCTGAAAATCAGGATAGCTCTCTTCCTTTACCGCTTCGTCACCGGCATAGATCCTTACTTTAGCTTCGTTAAGATCCGCCTCTATCCTGCCCTTTTCTCCCACTATCTTAAAGCGGTGAGCCGGCGGATACTGGATAAAGTCTGTGTGTACCGCAAACTGCATACCCTCAGCTTCCCAGGCAAAAATACCGTCGGCGCTGTCCTCAACATCTATCTCCAGTCCGCTTTCGCTTCTTAACATGCCTGTCACTTTATCGGGCGAACCGAAGAGATATCTTATGATATCAAAGTCATGCATCAGCAGGTTGAATACCGGTCCTCCGCCCATATCCTTCCTTGCCATATAGGTTCCCCTGTAATCTTCATAACGGTGCATCGTAGTCAGTCTTTCGGAAAACTCACAGTCCCCGTAAACTACCCTGCCGATGACTCCGCTTTCCAGCACTTCCTTCATCTTCTTAACACAGGGATGATAACGGTTCTGGAAGCCCATGAAGAGTACAAGCTGCTTTTCTTCCACAAGTTTTTTAAGTTTTTCCGTTCCCTCCAGGCTGTCTCCGAGCGGTTTCTCCATGAAAATATGGCAGCCTGCTTCAGCTGCCTTTATCCCGCACTCTATATGCTTTGAAGTGATGTTTGTTATGAATACCGCATCCGCTTTCTGACCGAGGGCCTCATCAATATCCTTGTATGCCTTTATGTCATACTCTGTCTCCAGATCAACGCCGTCCCTTATCTCCAGCTTATCGGTAAAGGTGATGCTGCTGCCTCTTTTCCTGTATGCGAGTATCTCCGCTTTGTCTCCGTATACTTTCCTGATGTTCCTGACATGCCGCTGGCCTATACTGCCCAGCCCCATCATCAATATCTTCACTCCATCTCCTCCAGTGTCTTATACCTGCTCATTAAATATTCATACAGTTCGGATCTGTTCTTTTCCATATAGAATTCCAGATATTCCAGATCCTCCTTTGCATCCACATCCACGCTCTTATCTATGGTATAGGCTATTACCTTTGTCCCGTGCATCAGATGGTTCTTTGCTATAAAAGAAGTCCTCAGTATATCCACATATCCGTCGGGCACATATACCTGTTTAAAATCCTGTCTGGGATTGTTTGCTTCATCCGGGGTCATCCCTTCGTTAAAGCAGGTATAATAACCGTCATCTCCCGCATAGAACATCTTATAGGGAGGGAACACCTGCTTATGTGCGCTGCGGAGACTGGTAGCCTCGGGATCGTTCATCATCAGCTCGCAGGCTTTATCTACTATATCCTTTTTTCTTAAAGGTGAAGTAGGTCTTAAGTGCATAAAAAATTCCGGCAGCACTCCTTCGTTTTCATACAGCCAGCCTATGGCATGCTCCATGAACTGTATGTCCGGCGAATTGTCTGCCGCATATTCCGCCGGTCGCAAAAAAGGCGTCTCCGCCCCGTAATATCTTGCGATCTTTGCATACTCCTCCGAATCCGTAGAGACAAGTATTCTTGAAACCTTATCGCACTGTTTTGCCGCTGCGATCGCATATGCCAAAAGGGGATAACCCTTAACGCAGCGTATGTTTTTATTCTTCACGCCCTTCGATCCGGCTCTTGCCGGTATGATGGCGTACATTGATCCTTTTCTTATGGCTTTATCAATATCCATTTTCCTGTCCTATTTCTTTTTATTCTTATCGTTCTTCTTTTCGTCTTCAGTCTTGAAGCCTTCGGTACTCTCTTTCATGAAGATTATCTTCACGGTCTCAAGTATTATCTGCACGTCCAGAAGCAGCGAATAGTTCATGATATAAGTGAGGTCAAGCTTAAGCTTGTCCAGCGCCGAGGTATTGTATTTGCCGAATACCTGGGCATAACCGGTAAGTCCGCCTCTTATTTTTTCCCTGAACACAAACTCCGGGATGTCCTTTGTGTACATCTCCACATGCTCTACTCTCTCCGGTCTCGGTCCTACTATGGACATATCACCCTTGAGTATATTGATAAGCTGCGGCAGTTCATCTATACGGGTAGCACGGATAAAATGCCCTATGGGAGTAATGCGGCTGTCGCGCTCCGTAGCCGGATGAGGCTTCCCGTCAGCTTCCGCATCCACGATCATGCTCCTGAACTTCCATATCATGAAGCGCTGGCCGTTAAGCGTGGTCCTCTCCTGTTTATACATTACGGGGCCGCCGTCCTGAAGTTTTATCAGCAGCGCAGTTATCAGCATTATCGGAGATAAGACCACAATGGCGATCAGGGAGAGAATGATATCAAAACTCCTCTTGATAAAGCGCCTCCACAGAGGGATTCCGCTGTTACGGCAAAGATACAGCGGGGTATCAAAAAGATTAAGCTGAGTGGAAAACTTTGTAATGATGTCCGAGATCTTGGGAGTAAAATATACTCTCTTATCCATCTCGAAACAAATCTTTAAAATGTGATTCTTGTAATGACTGGGGATGTCGTGCATAAGCACCGCATCGTGCTCTGATATCTCACGGCGTATCACTCTCTCGGGAACATCACAGCGGACCAGTCTCTTTACCTCGTACTTATCAGGTCTTAAGTTCATCTTGTCCATCATGACTTCCGTGCCTTCGGAATAGAACTCCACTATCTTCAGAGGCGGGAAAAGTTTCTGGTAAAGAGCGCCCGTGAGCATTGAGAATATGATGCCGAAAAGACTTTCCAGCACAAACAGTACAAGAAATACGGGAGCGATCTTCCCTATCATCCTGAAATGTCCCGTAACAGCCATGGAAATGAACACTTCCATAAAATCCACAACAAAGAAGCTTACAAGCTGGGAACCTATGACACTCGTCAGCCTGTCCACACCTATACGGTATCCTCCGAGTCCCCTCAGTAAGAGGACTATAAGTCCCAGATGTATGCCTCCGCTCATCAGCAGGTTACCTTTACCTGTCAGCCAGCCCGTGGTGTTATTGGCCTTTACGAAAGGATACCATCTGGAATAGAACAGAAACATGCAGCCTGCTGTCAGCAGGATACAGCATATGCCTCTGTATATGTATTTTCCGCTACCTTTTTTCTTTTTCACTACCGCCTCCAAGCAGCACGGATATCGCTACCCCTGCAGCAAGTGCTATAATACCGGTCAGCACGGCAAGAGTGCTCCATCCCGGAAAGTTATCCTGTTTCATCATTATAATGATTATAGCTATAGGTGAAGCCGTAATCAAGCCCGTTATCGCGTAATAGACAACCGAAGCAAATTTCTCAAAGAGCATTTCGATCAGCTTTGCTATGGCCACTATTCCTACGAGTACTCCGATACCGAAGGGTATCAGTACCCCGCAGCCTTTCAGTATACCGTCTATGTCAAAAGCCTTAAGCGCATCCACGGTATCATTTATACAGCTTATCACCGGCTCATAATACCCGAGGAGCATCAGCATCATTGAACCGCTGACTCCGGGGATCACCATGGTAGCCGAAGCCACCACGCCGATCAGTATCAGCTTTATCACATTCAGAAAACCGAAGCTTAAGTCTGCATCAGTTCCCGTCACACCTGTCAGTATCGCCAGCACTACCACCAGCGCAAAGAATACCGCAAAAGCGCTTATGTGGGAGAACTTCGGTTTGACGCCCTTTATCTCCTTTAATATCAGCGGCAGTCCGCCGACTATAAGTCCTATGAAAAGGAAATTGGTCTGGACCGGGATCTTATCATACATCAGGCCTATCACTCTCGACAGCCCCACTATGCCGAGCATCATCCCTATGCCTATAGGCAGCAGGGAGACTATACTCTTTTTAAACTCCTTTATTATATGTGTGACATCATGTATGAGCCTGTCATAGATACCCATGGATACGGCCATGGTACCTCCGCTGACTCCGGGGATGACATTTGCTATGCCCATCACGCTTCCTTTAAGTATATCGATTATAAAAGCCATTATCTTCACGCACCTTCCAGTATTTCTTTTAAAGCGGATATAAGTTTATCCGCCTCTTCGTCCGTTCCCACTGTGATCCTGAGCCTGTCGTTTATGCCCGGGGTATCAAAGAAACGCACAAATATGTTACGCTCACGAAGCGCAAGATATATCTCCTTAGCCGGAACATTCTCATGCTTTGCGAAAACAAAATTTCCCTTTCCGTCAGGCATGGTAAAGCCCAGAGCCTTAAGCTCCTCCTTCATGCGTTCCCTTGTTTTTACTATCTTTCCGACGTGCTCCCTAAAGTATGCATCATCGGCAACCGATGCCACACCCATATCAATGGCCGGAGTGTTCATCGTATAGGAGTTGATAGAGAACTTCACTGCTTCGAGACACTTTATCAGCTTTTCGCTGCCCATGCAGTAGCCTATCCTGGCGCCTGCCATAGCGCGTGATTTTGAAAAAGTCCTTATTACCAGCAGATTCTCATACTTATCGATAAGAGGAAGCACGCTCGCATTCTCCCCCGCAAAATCCACATAGGCCTCATCCACCATTACCACGCTGTCGGGATTTGCCTTTATGATCTTCTCCACGGTCTCCCTGCTCTCCAGCACGCCGGTAGGGGCATTGGGGTTCGGGAAGATCACGCCGCCGTTCTTCTGCGCATAATCTTCGGGCCTGATATGAAAATCCTTATCCAGCGGCTTTAACACATAGGGTATACGGTAAAGCTCGGCCCATACTTTATAGAATGAATATGTGACATCAGGAAACAGCACGGGAATATCCGAATAAAAGAAAGTAACAAAAGCCATATCTATGACATCATCACTTCCCACACCGACAAATACCTTGGCAACATCTATCCCGTGATAATCTGCCAGAGCTTTTCTAAGCGGCATGATATCGGCCTTCGGATATAATCTCATCCTGTCATAATCCATTCCTTTTATGCATTCGTTCACCTTTGGCGAAGGAGGATACGGATTCTCGTTGGTGTTCAGTTTTATCATGCCCTTTACATTCGGCTGTTCTCCGGGAACGTAGGGCTCTGCTTTTCTTACTTTATCTTCCCAGCTCATTGCTTGTTCTTTTCCTCTCTTGCTTTTATCTTTTCAAATTCATTTTCGTATTCGGTCTCATACTCGAATATATAGGATTCATAGGGATTGATTATAAGTGTATCCTTATAGGTCCTGTGTCTTTTATACTCCCTGCCGTAGGTCATGTGCACATGTCCGTGGAGAAAATACTTGGGAGAATACTTATCCAGCAGTTCCCTGAAAACCTTAAAGCCTCTGTGGGGAAGATCCTCACCGTCTCCAACCTCATAGGCCGGCGAATGTGTCACCAGTATGTCAAAGCCCTTATTTTTCCTGATCTGCCAGGAAAGCTTCCTGACTCTCATATCCATCTGCCTGTCGGTATACTGATGTGAACCCGGCTTATATTTCATGGAGCCCCCAAGCCCCAGTATCCTTACGCCTTCGTAAAGATATATCTTATCTTCAATAGATATACAGCCGTCGGGCGGTATCCTCTCATATTTATCATCGTGATTGCCGTGAACGTAAAGCACCGGCGCATGGGTAAATGTGGCGAGGAAAGATAAAAACCTGGGGTCCAGATCGCCGCAGGATATTATGATATCTATCCCCTCCAGTTTTCCGGGCTGGTAATAATCCCAGTAATTTTTCGATTCCTTATCCGCAAGGGCCAGGATACGCATCTTTACTCCATTCCGCTCTTTATACCCTGTATCTTTACAAGGTCCACCGCTTCTTCCTTCATCTCGGAGATATCCGGAATATAGCCTTCTATATTGTCACACAGCCAGTCTATGTTTACCGCTTCTTCAGCTCCAAGAGTCTGTCCGTCCTCACACTTGATCATGCCGTCCTGGGCATAGATGGGTCCGGTCATGGGATTGATATCCATATTCTTCACACCGTTCCTTAAAGTGCGCAGCAGCCTTATCTGACCGGCAGGAAGATTTCTCGAATAGATAACGTCTATGGCCTCCGAGCTCATTCCCCAGAAATAATTAAGCGCCTGTTCCTGGAAGACGTTCTGATCGTTCTTATATCCGCCTCTCATTATGGAACGGATTATCTCTTCGTATAATTTACCCCAATGCCTTACCGGCATCGCAAGATTGATGTTCTTCTCCGTGGCCTCATCGACCATATAGAGTCCGAACTCTCTTCCGAGGCTCATCTTGGCATTCAGGTCACGTCCGCTCACCAGCCTTACATTATTCTTTTTGAACGCCTCTATCGGATCGTGATCCTTTATCTGCGACCATTCGAGAAACACCTTTGCTCCGGGGTTCGTCATCTGTACACCCATTGCGAAAGCGTTTATCTCGGCTGTCGTGCCATGGATCGGATAATCGGAAAGATAACCGATATTTCCTTCCGCATGCATGGCTCCGGCTATGGCTCCTATTATGAATTTAGCCTCGTACATACGCAGATAATAGGATCTGATGGTCTTGTGGCTTAAATTCATCGAGCAATTTAAGATGGTCACTTCCGGATGATTGACCGCTGCCTTAAGCGCCGCCTGGGATAGCTTGGGTGAAGTAGCAAAGATCACCCTGTTCCCCGCTTCCACCGCTGCTTCGAAAACATCATCGGCATCATCACCGTCCACCCGCTCTACGCAGGATGTCACTATCTTATCTCCGAATACGCCCTTTACATACTGCCTGCCAAGCTCATGTCCGTAGGTCCAGGCTGACTCCTGGGCAGACCTGTCATGTATGAAGGCGATCTTCATCACTCCTCCGCCGGGAAGGAGCTTGCTTAATGCCACCTTCTGTGACTCGGGCGTAGGATTCAGCACCAGCTTCAGTTCCTCGCCTGCTGCATAGCTTACGAATTCCGGCCAGAGCCTGGATATCTCTTTTTTCAGATCTCCTTCGGTTTTCTCCAGTGCTTCCTCAAAACCATAGACACCCAGATATACGATAACGCCGTCACCTGAAGTAATGTTCAGACTGTTTCCGGCTCTTAAGTTATACTCCTTTTCAAAATAGGAAAAGAAAGCCCTGAAATTCTGCTTCTGCTCTACATCCCATTCTTTTTCGTCACCGTAGGTCAGTTCCAGCAGCTTCTTGAAATTGCCTTCTCTTGACATATAGAGATAATTGATGCCTGTCAGCTCATAGAAATCCATGAACTCATAGTAGATCTTTACTTCCGGATCCTCACTCTTTTTAGGCACAAGCCTGGTGACATTGCCTTCTATGCTCACGGCATCGGTGTACTTGGATACCGATACTCGTTTGTTTCCTTCCATAACATAGAACTTATTATTGAATTCATAAGCCTTGATAGGATCCCTGAGTCCCTCTTCAAGTATGTCATCATAAAGCTGGGACCACTTGGTTGCGAATTCCGATCCGGTCTCCAGTATGGGCATGAAATTAGATGCAAAGGCGGTAGTCCTGCCCTCGCTGTAGGTTCCCACTATGGATTTGATAGGTATCTCAACGAGCCCCAGAGGGACCTGTCCCTCTATATCCACATGGGACACTATCTCCTCCAGTACCGGAAGATAAGGATACTCACCTTTGGATATCCTCATCTTATAATCCCTGGCGCCTGCCTTATATGCTTTAACATAATCACTTATTGCCATTATATATACACCTCATCAGTCGCTTTCAGCGACAGCTTCTCCTCAAGGAGAAGCCTTTGAATTTTTGCCACGAACAAGATATTCATTCAGCTCTGCTTCGCTTCACTGAATGAATATGTGATTTGCCCATGCACAATCAGCTTCGCTGATGGGCAAATCACTTCATAACTCGGGCATCGCTTCGCTAGCCCTCGCGTTTTCTGTTCGATTTGCCACGAACAAGATACCATAAAAGCGGTATTGATGCAAGCAAGCAGACTATTGCAAGCGCAATGGGGTTATACTCTCCGGCATCCTTCCCCACAAAAGCTGCCACGTAGATCACCGCATTGGCTCCGACATGAAAAAGCAGAGGGGTAAGAAAAGCTCCGGTCCTTTCATAGACGCAGGCCATGATCAGCCCCATTATGAACGCATACACACCCTGGACAGGATTACCGTGAAATATCCCGAAAAACAGCGCCGTGGTGAAGACTGCCAGCTTAACATTTAGGCAGCGCCTTATCCTGCCGTACATAAGCCATCTGAAGCAGAATTCCTCACACAGAGGTGAACAGAGAACATACATTATGAGTCCCGGCAGGAAACTGACATCGGCATGAAAAACAGCAGCCTCCACGGTCTCATTGCCGGTCTTGAGTATTTCCATAAGCCTTTCCGCAAAAATGTTCAGAGCCGCAGCCTGCAGCATCCCGCAGAGAAACGCAGCAGCAGGGTAAGCCGTACTGACCTTTCCGAAAAGATTAAGAGGTTCTTTTTTCCGGAATACGGCAAAATAAACGACGGCTATGATCACGTAAGCCGCGATATTCATGTATATGCCCCTGTCCGCTCTTATGAAAGGGAATATACCCCCGAGTTTATTCAATGCATATGCGGAAAGCCTGAAAACGATCAGATAAAAAGCAAAAGGCACAAGCATGTATACGGCTCTTCCCATTGAGCTGCGCGGAAGCTTTCTGATGCGGTCATTCTCCGTCTCGGTTCCTCCCAGCAGCAGTTCCGTCAGTTCCTCCATATCAGAGGCTATGGCATCTGCCCCCGCTTCCGCCAGTTCTCCGTCAAGCTGATAACCGTAAGCTACTCCTATCGCTTCGATCCCCTTTTGATGAGCTCCTTCTATATCATACTTCCTGTCTCCCACCATTACCGTGAGATTCTTCAATTCCTCCTCGCTCTTTCCGCTCCTGTCCCTGGCATAGAGACGCTTCAGCGCCTCATCCACGATCTCGTCTTTATTGATCCTGCGGCCGTCAAGTTCACTTCCTATCACAACGGAAAAGTATTTTCTGAGCCCGAAATACTTCAGTATCTTTTCAACAAAAACGGTGGCTTTTGAGGAAGCGACGCCAAGCTTTGCTCCGGAGCTTTTTAGTTTGGCCAGAACAGTTCCTATCCCTTCATAGGGTATGTTTTCCTTCCAGCCCGTTACCGAGAAACGTTCACGATAGTACTTAATAGCCTCCTTGCAATGCTCCTCATCCATGCCGTAGTATTCGGCAAAGCTGTCTGCAAGCGGCGGTCCGATAAAGGGCGTCAGCTTTTCGATATTTTCTTCTTTTATTCCGGACTTCTCAAGCGCATACTGAACCGATCTGCATATACCCTCTTTCGGATCGGTCAGTGTTCCGTCCAGATCAAACAAAATATACTTATACATACTTCACCATGAAACGATCATTATTGACATCACAAAACATCTGTTATATAGTATCATGTTGTTGCGGTCAGGTCAAAACAACCGCAGTATACCAAACCAGAGGTGCGGATTTCCGCTGAGACAGTCTGAAAGCAGACTGAACTCTTAATACTTGATCCGGATAATACCGGCGTAAGGAGGTAAACATGTTTTGGAATTCAGAAGAAGATTACTATGTTCTTAATCAAAACGGCTACATAGCCCTCGCAGTCATCGCGCTTCTCGTGCTGCTCATGATCGGAATCCTGAGAGCCCTCAGGAAAGATGAGCCCGCCAGATCAAAATCCCCGGTAATAACACTGACTTTCGCAGGAGTTTCCATAGCGCTTGCTTTTGTGCTTTCCTATGTCAGGATATATAAGATGCCCTGGGGCGGAGACATCACTCTTTTGTCCATGTTCTTCGTCTGCTTTGTAGGCTATCTCTTCGGACCGGGCACCGGCTTCGCAGCAGCTTTTGTTTACAGCATACTCCAGTTTATTCAGAGCGGCGGCACATACATGCTCTCGCCTTTCCAGGTGTGCTGTGATTATTTTCTTGCCTTTACTGCTCTGGGCGCTTCGGGTTTCTTTAAAAATAAAAAGAACGGCCTCGTTATCGGTTACCTCGTGGCCGTATTCTTAAGAGGTGTATTCCACACCATAGGCGGTTATCTCTACTGGATGGATTACATGCCCGAAAACTTTCCCGCTTCACTTGCGATCATTTACCCCATCGCATACAACTATGCCTATCTGATACCCGAGGCTGTGATCACCGTTGTCGTGATACTCCTGCCTCCCGTAAAGAAAGCGCTGAACAGGATAAAGGGCATGGCCAAAGCTTAAGCTTACGGCTCTACCAGGTCTTCCCACTCACCGTTCATGCACTCGCTGAGCATTTTAACAAGATCCTTATCAAGCTTGCCCTCGGCAGCCATATCCTGAAGTATCTCAAGGGCTCTTTCGAGAGAATGGGCCCTTTTATACGGTCTGTCATCAGCGGTAAGGGAGTCAAAGATATCACAGATGGTAAGAAGCCTTGCCAGCGGACCGATCTCTTCGGCTTTCTTGCGGTTGGGATAACCCGTGCCGTTTAAATACTCGTGGTGATCCGCAGCTATGGTCCTTACCTTATTAAACTTCTCGGTAAAGTTAATGCTTCCCAGCATCTTGTCGGTATATACCACATGCTGGTTTACTATATGCCTCTCATCATCGGTGAGAGTTCCCTTTCTTATGCTGAGACACTCATGTTCCGCATCGGAAAGGTAAGGCGTGTATGCGCCTTCAGCGGATATGTATGACTTATCGGCCATACTGTTCACCAGCTCCATATCACTGTCCGAAAGCCTGTCCTTTACATCCAGATCCTCAAGTCTCTCCAGGAAAGCAAGTATCTGAGCATCACTCTTGGTCCACTCGTTCTTATCCAGCCTTCCTTCCAGCATATCGATCTTGAGCATCAGTCGTATCTTTTCAAGCTTATCTTCCAGATGTTCACGTAAAGGTCCCAGTCTGGTTGACTTATTCAGCACCTCCCTGGGTGTAACGATCTTTCCTATATCATGGAGCATGGCAGCCATTTTCAGCTGCTCCTGGTCGTTTTCATTAATGAACATATCCGTCATGCCTATGGTATGCTGGGAATTGATATAACCTGCCATGACCATGCAATACTTTGCAACATTAAGGGTATGATGGGCATTATAGGGTGTCTTGGCGTCGATCGCGTACGTAAGGCTTTCAACAAAGGAGCCCAGCAGATCTTCCATGTCCTGGATCAGCATGATACTGGTCAGCGAATTGGCCATCTGCGAAGTCAGCGAACGCACGAAGGTCTCGCCGTCCTCATCAAAGGGCACTACCTGACCCAGACCGTTCATACAGTTATAGAGCATCAGCACCCCCAGCGCCTTTTCATCCGAAACGGACACAGGCACCATCAGAACCGAATTGGTCCTGTACTCATGGCTCTCATCAAATTCCTTTATCTCGGCTATATCGAAACGTTCATCCTGATAGACATCGGGAATATTAAGAAGTTCCCGGTGATGATATGTATATGTATAGATATTTGAGTCGTTATCCACCTGCACAGACTTGTCCGCATCGGCAACGGAACGCTCTATACCCAAAGATCTGTTGATATCTATAAGATGCACCAGGGAACCGCTGTCTGCAATGAAAAGACTTCCCCCGTCGGCATTCGTGAATTCAACACAGGCATTTAATATATTTTCAAAAAGCTTCACATAATTCTGCTCCGTAGCGATCGAGTATCCGATCTCTAAGAGCCTGCCGACAGTGTTTCGCATTTCCCTGATCAATCCTCATAAGAATATTCGGACGCAATGTCCACACAACACTATATCATAAGTTGCGGCAAACGTCAAAAATAATTCATGACGTTTGCCGCTTAACTGATGCATTCTCTTCTATAAAATCTTTTTATAATTTAAAGAAACTTATTTCCTCCGTCAGCGTACCCGAAACCTGCTTTAAGGCTTCGGCATTTCCCGTAAGAGTGGCGACAGTGGAACTCAGTTCTTCCATAGCTGCTCCCGTCTGCTCGCTGCTTGCCGCATTCTCCTGGGATATAGATGCCAGTGAACTCATGGCATCCACCACTACATCTTTGGCCTCTACGCAGGACACCGCATTATCGGAGATAAGCGCCACACCCGACACGGTATTGTTGATATCCTCTATCATAGTGTTTACACTTTGATAAGTAGCTTCTATGACTTCCTGCTGGCCTTCATTGGTCTTCTGTACATCAACCGCCTGGGCAACAGCCTCCCTGGACTGTTTTAAGAGTTCGTCCATTTCGGCGCGTATCCGGCCTGCTGAATCACCGGAATCGGAAGCAAGCTTTCCTATCTCCTCCGCGACCACGGCAAATCCCCTGCCCGCATCACCGGCTCTTGCAGCCTCTATGGAAGCATTAAGAGCCAGGAGGTTGGTCTGGGACGCTATATTGTTGATGGCATCCACCATCTGGTTGATACGTCCGACTGCATCACTGGTCGCACTTATCTTTGCCGAGATGCCATCAATGGCATCATTCATTGTATCGCTGCTCTTCTTCAGCTCTGTCAGGTTGCGGGCAGCCTCTCCCGAGGACTGCTGCATGCGGTCTGCTATGTCATTCAGATCTGCCGCAGCTTCCTGTACTCTGATAACGGCCGCCCCGATCCTGTCCGTATTCTGAGTAGCGCCGCTTATCTCATCTGCCTGCTGTGCCGCTCCGTTAGCTATTTCCTGGATGGCATTAGAAACATCCTCGGCATTCAGTGATATCTGCTCACTCATGTCATCCAGTTCCGCCGCTGCCCTGTTAACCGAATCCGCTCCGCTGACTATGCCGTTAACGATGGACTCGAGCTTTTCTATAACATTGTTGGTATTATTGATCATCTCACCGAATTCATCACTGCGCTCGGAACCTTTTTCAACTTTTGAGAACTTCCCTTCGGAGAGATCTGAAAGAGTCTCATTGACATCCTTTAGCGGTCTTGTCAGTGTTCCCGCAAAGATGATCCCCACTATGATAGCCGCTATGATAAAGACTACACCCAGCCCTGCCTGGGCAAATACTGTTTTATAAACAGTTTGCAGCGCCACTTCCTTGACGCGGCAGGAAGCTACTATCCATCCGCAGTTTTCCATCTTGGTCCAGGATATCAGCCAGGTGTCGCCCATAAAAGGAGCCACATAATCACCCGAAGTCTTATCTCCTCTGGAGTCCGTATAAAACGGATTCTGATCCTGCATCTCAGGTTCATCAACATTTATTGTTCTCACGGAATGTGCCGTTACTGTACCTGTACGGTCTACTACCACTATTTCCTGACGATCCTGGGTCACCTCACCGGCCACAAGATCGTGAAGCACGCCGCAGTCAAGATTACGCTGGGCCACGCCTATCACCCTTGATCCGTCTTCACTGTATACGGGCACCGACACCGTGACTATGGCCGTACAGGTGGATTTTGATACCATCAGATCGGAAATGTAAAAATCCGCTCCCGCCATTGCCTGCTGATAATATTCGCGGTCCGCCACATTCACCGGTCGTCCTACTGTTCTTAAGAGCTGTTCACCGTCAGTGCCTGCCAGTGCCGTGGCATTTCCGTCCGCCATGAAGCGGTCTATATCCAGCATCTGACTGTAGATCCTGCTGCCCACGGTCATTGAGCCTGTCTCGAGATAATCCTTTACAAGCGGTGATGAGGCAAAGCTTCTCAGAGTCTCAAGGTTTTCCTCAAAGATAACATTCAGTTTTTCCTCAACTATGGCAGCCTGCGCCGTGTTTACCTCGTTGGCATTATCCGTTCCCTGATTGATGGTATTGATAAGACTCAGAAATGTAAGAACCGCAGCCGGTATTATGACTATCAGAGCCATGACTGAGATCAGTTTGAAGCTGACACTGCGGGTGATGCCTGTCTTTTTCTTTTTATCCATATAACCCCCTCCTCATCTCTTGAGATATACACCGTAACCGAAATCCATCCGTTGATGAGTATATAAATGATGATAGCACTATAGCGGCCGTCGGGCAAGTGCCCGTCTTAACATAGATGGCTTGTTATAAAACCATGGTCTTCTTAAGTTCAAAGGAATATATCAGCCTTTCCTTAACCTCTTTTCCCGTCAGCTGCTTAAGCGCATCCGCATATAGCTCAAGCTGCTTTAAGTATCTTTTCCTAAGGGTTTCCTCATCCTTCACCCTGTCTGTTTTATAATCAAGCAGCACCAGTTTTCCCTCTTCTTCCCAGTATGCATCTATAACACCCTGTATCAGCACCGTTTCATCTTCCGGGAACTTCGGATCCAGAACGGCAGCGCTCACTCCCATAAAGAAGGGCTGTTCACGTTTAAGTTTTCCGTCAAGGAAAGCCTTTCTCATCCTTTCGGCCGTTTCAGCTTTAAGGAAAGTTTCCATATCTTTCCTGTATATCAGTCCGGCTTCCTCTTCCGTCATCCTGCCTGCTTTCACTATGTTCTCAAGCATGACATCCACATCGGAAAGCGCAGCCTCCTTCGGTAATGCTTCATAATCCACAAGCTCCATGAACCGATGATATGCAGTTCCCCGCTTTGCTGCCGTATTCTCTTCACCTGATGCACTCCGCTCTTTTTCCGCTTTGATAAACTCCGCAGCTTCTTCGTCCTCATATGCCGCTTTCTTCAGTTCCGAAACACTGGTCTTGGTATACAGTCCGCTTAAGCCCGGATGGGCATACAGCCTGCTCTTTCCTTCTTCGATCAGCTTAAGGATCTCCGGATCCGCTTCAAGCCCGCCTTTGAAGAGCTTTTCTCCCTTAAGCGCTTCTCTGCCGGCCGTCTTTTTGAGTTCTTCGGCGAATTCTCCCGCTTCTCTCTGCTTTATAAGTGAAGCCGCCTTTCCCGTTCTTCTTAAAACATCGATTATCCATTTCATCGAAGCCGGCGCTTTTCTGATGGTCACGGGATCAAGCTCATCTTCACAAGCTGAAATATCAGGCATATCCTTCAATGCAGCAGTCAGTATCAGCTTTTCCCTTGCTCTTGTAAGAGCCACATACAGCACGCGCATATCCTCGGCCAGCAGGTCATCTTTTATCCTGTCCGCCAGTATTTTCTTCTTGAACCCGTCTGTCTTCACCCTTCGTTTTATATCCGTTGCATCAAGGGCACAGCCGTATCTCATGTCTACCAGACAGCTCTTTGATGCATCCTGTCTGTTAAACTGTCTGCTAAAGCCCATGCAGATACACACCGGGAATTCCAGTCCTTTACTCTTATGTATAGTCATGAAACGGACTACATCGGCATTTTCATCCAGCATCATTGCCTCGCCGTAATCTATGTCGTTATCCTTTATCCTGTCTATATAACGTATGAATGAGAACAGACCGTGATAGCTGCTCTCTTCATAATCCGCCGCTTTCTCCATCAGTATCTCAAGATTAGCCGCCCTTACATTTCCTCCCGGCATGGCAGTAATCCTGCGCAGATATCCGCTGTCGATAAGCAGGGCGCCTATCAGCTCCCTTACAGCAGTATATGCCGTCATGCTTCGGAAATCCGCAAGCCATTTGATAAAGGTCCTCGCCTTATCCGCCCCTTCCTCTTCACTTTCCGCCAGGGTATCAAGCAGCTCAAAGAGGCTCCCGGCGTCCCTGACTTCTTTTTTCCTCCGGGCCGCCTTTAGCGCTGCCAGTTCCTCGTCGGTATATAAACCTAAGAAAGCAGTAAGCGTAGAATACAGAGGTATATCCTGTCTCGGATTATCCAGAACAGCCAGCGCATTCATCACGGTACGGATCTCTGTTGTTGCAAAATAGCCGCTTTTAGCTCCGCAGAATAAAGGTATGCCCCTGTCCCTGCAGGCTTTCTTAAGTTCGCTTTCATAATGATCCGTAGACTTCGAAAGAACACAGATATCCGAGTATCTTATATCCCTGAGTATCTTTTCTCCCTTATCAAAAACCTTAAAGCCTTCATCAAAGAGTTTCTTTATCCTGTCCGCTACCAGCACGCATTCCGCTTCGGTCACATTCTCCGCCTCAAGCTCGCAATCCTCCATCTCCGAACAGTCAAGCAATATCACTTCCGGATCATACATATTCGTTTCTGCTTCCGGGTATGGAAAGCCCGCCTTAAGCGCTGCTCTCTCATCATAATCCATCCCCGCCGTTGACTGTCTCATGATGTTTTCAAAGATCAGGTTCACGAAATCCACAACTTCCCTCCTGCTTCGGAAATTGCTGTTCAGATCTATCTTCCGCTTCTTCCCCCTGTCCTCATATTCCTCGTATCTGTGCATGAATATCTCGGGTCTTGCCAGCCTGAACCTGTATATGCTCTGCTTTACATCTCCCACACAGAAAAGGTTGTCGTCTTTGGCTATACTGTTTATGATGTACTCCTGTACATAATTGCTGTCCTGATATTCATCAATGCAGATATACTGGAAATGTTCCCTGTAAGCCTCTGCCGCAGCTGTGGGCTGTCCGTTTTCATCTAACAGTATCTTGAGCGCGAAATGTTCCATATCCGCAAAATCAAGTATGTTGTTCTCCCGCTTCAGTTGCTCAAATCTGTCTTTCAGTTTAAGTGTCAGATCTTTCAGCACTGCAAAAGTCCTTCCCACCACTCTCTGCTGTTCTTCTATTTCTCCGGTAGTGAGTTTATACTTTTCCCCAAGCCCATCAAGAAGTTTCTTTGCGGTATTTCTCAGGTCCTTGGCCTTATCGCGAAGTTCCTTATCCTCACTGCTTTTTCTTGAAAGATCGGGATACGAAGCTTTGGCCATTATCTCCCGTCTGCGTTCATAAGTATCCGCCGTAAGCATCATATCCGCCACTGCCTCAACGGCTGCTATCCCGTCACGATATGGTTCCGGACCGCCGGGAAGGTCACAGAGCCTGTAGGCCTCCTTACACATCGCTTTTACCCGTAAAAGTACCTCATCGCTCCTCTCTGTCATCCCTTTAAACCATTCAAGTTCAGAGATCTTAGCCATATCCGTTATCTCATATTCGGCTGCGGCTTCTTCAAGGAAAGCTTCGGGATAGGGATTGCTCATGACAAAACGGTACAGCGAGAGTATCATCTTTTCCGCTGCTTTCTCATGTTTTGTCGATGAGTAGCTTTCCATGAAAGCTGTAAAGTCTTCATCTCCTTTTTCATATTCTTCGGTCAATACGGCATCCAATGCCTCGGCAAGCATGAGCACGCTCTCGCTGTCATCGGGTATCCTGAATCCCGGATCCAGCCCTATGCTTGAAAAATCATTTCTGACCACATAAAGACAGAAACTGTCAATGGTAGTGATCTGCGCATTATGGATCAGGGCTTTCTGCCTTTCCATATGCTTATCCTCGGGATGCTCCGCCGTATATTTATCTATGGCTGTGGCTATACGCTCACGCATCTCAGCCGCTGCCGCCTTAGTAAAGGTGACTATCAGCATCCTGTCGATATCCATATTTCTTTTCTTATCGCTCAGAAGAGAGATTATCCTTTCGGACAATACCGCTGTCTTTCCGCTGCCTGCTGCTGCCGATACCAGCAGATTACAGTCTCTTGCATCTATCACCTCTCTCTGGGCCGGGGTATATTCGATCTTACTCATCCTCTTTTCCCCCTTCTTTTATTATCAGCTCCTTCGCCTCATCTGCCTTCGGGTAAGACCGCATTTTGCAGCCCTTTATCTGCCTGTCAAATACACAGGCTTCCCTGTAATCACACCACTTGCATGCATCTTCCCCGAGGGGCGATGCCTGTTTTTCGCCCTCCATTATTTTTCTGCCCAACTCCTTAAGCTTCTTATCCGCAAAGTTGCAAAGGCTGTCGAGAGCGGCGGCATCGATCAGCTCGGATTTTTTTGAAAAACTGCCATTGGCATTTCTCTTTATCCTCACCACTTCCGAATCGCCGCCGGTAAAGTCATCAAGTCCTTTTACCACTTCCTCCTCATTGCTTATGAGGCCGGTGGGACGCATATCGATAAGCCTTGCTCTTTCCAGCGTCTCATCATCCACTGCCGTCTTTTCCTTTAGCATGGGATCCTTTATGATGAAATACAGCAGCGCCGCCGGCATCACTTTTTTGTCAGGATACAGGCGGGAATACTTTTCCACTGCCTGTTCCAGATATATGGGCAGCTGCAGCTGCACTCCCGTATATATCTTTTCATCCTCAAGTTCTCTCTCACCGGATTTGTAATCCACCACTTTCAGATACATGCGATCATCCTTTTCCATTGCATCAAGTCTGTCTATCTTGCCTATGAGCTTCATGGAAATATCATCCCGTTCAAAACACTCCTTACTGAATTCCATTTCGTAGGCCACGGGTCTGAAGCTTCCTTTTCTTATCTGGTATGCCGAGGCCTGCATGCTCCTTGCGATTATCCTTTTCATACGTTTAAGAGCAAAGGCGCATCTGGCATCCTTATACAGCTTATGGATACCGTATTCCGCTGCCGCATCATCTACCGCTTTTTCGGCAAGCTCCTTAGCCTCAGACTGATCCAGTTTTTCCCAGTCCTCGTCTTTCATCCCCTTACCGATCAGTTCCATTGCTCTGTGATAGAGACCGCCCAGATCAGGCGCTCCTATATCCGCCACTTCCCTGGGCCTTAACTCCATTCCGTATTTCAGGAAATGCCGATAAGGACACAGAGCGAAACTCTCTATACGGCTCACGCTGTTTATCAGCAGTTTTCCGTACAGTCCTGTTGCTTCTTCTTCGTCGAGTTTCTTCGGATCATACCTGTAGAAAGCCATATTTTTCAGCTGCGCCGTTTTCACGGGATCATTCATCTCCTCTTCTTTGAGGATCGCTCCCAGTACCCTCACATCTTCTTCTGCTATGGTTTCCGCCGCAT
Source organism: Lachnospiraceae bacterium (assembly GCA_016281335.1). GTDB lineage: Bacteria > Bacillota > Clostridia > Lachnospirales > Lachnospiraceae > NK4A136. The sequence continues at coordinate 151,215 of JAEEIK010000036.1, forward strand.
ATTCCCTGAGGTATTCCGGCAATATCTGAGGCGGTATCACACCGGCCCTGATACTTCTCCTTAACCTGTCTTCCCCTGCCTTTTCGATCTTAAGTGAGGGAAGCAGCTTCTTTATCTCCGCTATCAGATAAGAAGGCCTTAAACTCTCCCTGTTCCTGTCCATCGCGCTGTAAGTAAGTACCAGCTGTTCGGAAGGTCTGCTGAGTGCATGATAAAGATATAGCCTTTGTATGAACATCTTTTCCCTCGGTGTGGGCGAAAGGAAACAGCCCAGCTCACTTAAGACCTCTCTGTCAATATCGGAGATCACTCCGCCCTCACCGCTTCGCACCGGTATCACGCCATCATTTATGCCGGCAAAGAAAAGAATTCTTATGGGCTTGAGTCTGGTTCTTTCCATATCTCCCATTACTACCCTGTCGGTATCCAGCGGCAGTACGCCGAGCTTTATCTCGCTTAAACCCGCATCAAAGATCTCCAGGTATTCTTTAAGTTCAAGTTTCTCTTCACCTATCAGTTCCTCTATCTGACTAAGCAGCAGCTCTATGCTTTCTCCGAGGTTCTCATATTCCTTAGCTGCAGCCTTATCCCCCTTATCATTAAACATTCCGGAATACTCTTCCATCTTTGGATCCAGTCTGTTGAGTAAGATGAAATCACGGATTGCCGCTGATATATCAGCGGCCTTCCCGCCTTTCGCATAAGGCAGGAGGGGTTTGAGCGCATCATTCAGCGCTTCTCTTATCCTGTTTATCTCCTCCATCGCTTCCGGATCGTCCCCGATATAAGCCGGCCTGAAAACAAACATTTCCTCATAAGCTTTTGTCCCTCTGACTCCGGTGGCCAGCAGATAATTGTCAAAACGGTCCGCATCGGACGTACTGATATCGGCAAGCCCGCTCCTGATAAAGCGCATCACGCTTTCATGATCATGACCTTTGATCAGTATCTGCATGGCTTCTCTTAAGAACTCCGCATAAGGATTGCGGCTCACCATATGACTGCGGTCAAGGAATACAGGTATGCCGTAGATCCCGGCCAGCTCCTCCGCGTAGGGCGCATAACGTTCCAGGTCTCCGGTCACTACCGCTATATCTCTGTAAGCAAGCCCTCTAAGCCTGGTCTCCTCACGTATCCTTAAGAATATCTCTTCAAGCTCGGATCTGGGATCTTCGGCAGCTACAAGCCTAAGCTCCTCCACGCATTCTCTTTGGCAGGCCTCCCTGCCGCTCCTGAAGATGTTCTGCTCCAGCTGTGCCAGTATCGGACTGTTGGCATAGCGGTATTCCGTTTCACTGTCACAGAAGATATCTTCCCCTCTTTCCGCTCCTGCATCATGGGCAGTCTGCTCAAGGGCACCGTAGGTTTTCATGCTGAGGGCAAAGAGTTCGTGTTCGTCATATCCGGCCTTATATCTCTCAAATTCCGATACAGGCATGATCAGGTTTACATAAACATCAGCGCATACTTCCAGAAATTGTCTTATAACATTATATTGCACAGGAGTGAATCCGGTGAAGCAGTCGAAGCCCACCACGGCCCCTTTCATAAGAGCCGAATCTGGTATCAGCTGCGCCAGTTTGTCCAGCCGTCCCTCACGGGTTATGAACCTTTCGCCGAGATATTTTTCGAAAGCTTCATACAACTTACTGATGTCTTTCAGTTTTCCGCTGAGGATTTTTTTATCGCTTAAGTTATCTGCTATCTCATTTACTGCTTTAACGCTGATCCCGTACTCCATGAATTCGGAAATCACGCTTTTGATCTCATGTATATAACCGTTCCTGTTAAGACTTGATCCTATTACAGGCAGTTCTTCCTTAAGTTCTCCGGCCAACCTTCTGAGTATCAGATTCTTTCCCGTATCATCCAGTACGATCATTTTGTCACAGCCCGCTTCGGCGCTCAATCTGTGATAAAGCCGTCCGAAACTCTGGACATCGATATTGAGTATCCCTTTTCTCGGATGACGCAGCACTACTTCTTTCTGAGTCTGCATGGTGAACTGATCCGGCACCATTATGATATGCTGCCGTTCTTCATCCTCCATCGACTTTTCTATCATTATATTCTGGAGAGCTGCGCTCTTTCCCGAACCCGAACCCCCGATTATAAAATGTAATGCCATACCCCACCTTCTTTCACATAAGACTTCCCATTATTCTCTTAAGTGTATTCGGTTCCACCTTCCCCTTGTTTTCTCTCATCACACAACCCACAAGGAAACCAAGAGCCCTGTCTTTTCCGTTTCTGAAATCTTCCACGGCACCCGGATTATCTTCCATCGCCTTAATGCACAGTTTTCTTATCTCTTCCTCATCACTGCTCTGTTCCAGCCCGTTGATCTTTGCATATTCTTCGGGATCGATATTATCGTCGTACAGTTTTTCAAATATCTCTTTTGCTACGGTATTGTTCAGAGTGCCGTCTTTTACGAGCTTTATCAGCTTATACAGTTTATCCGGAGTGAAGCGGATATCCCTGCTTTCTTCATTCCTCTCGGAGAGCAGGCGCAGAGTCTCACCAAGCAGCCAGTTCGAAACAGTTTTCGGTTCAGCTCCGAGAGCAACGGTGTTTTCAAAAAGCTCCGCCATCTCCCTTTCCCTGCTAAGCACCGCAGAATCCTTTTCGCTTATTCCATATTCCCTGCAGAATCTGGCTATCTTTTCTTCGGCAAATTCCGGCAGTTCTGATCTTAGGGCTTCGATTTCCCCATCGGAAACATATATGCTCTTCAGGTCAGGATCGGGGAAATATCTGTAATCCTCTGCGCCTTCCTTCCCGCGCATGCTTATGCTCAGCTTTTTCTTTTCGTCAAAACGTCTGGTCTCCTGCTGTACCGTTTTGCCCTCTTCCAGAAGCTGTATCTGTCTGGCCGCTTCCGCTTTCACCGCTTCCCTTACTGCCGTATAGGAGCTCAGATTCTTCATCTCTGTACGTGTTCCTAAAACACCGCTTCCTTTTTCCCTTACCGAGAGGTTCACATCCGCCCGCATGGAGCCTTCCTGTATCTTACAGTCCGACACTCCCAGATATCTTATCCTTGATCTGAGCTTTTCGAGAAAAGCCACAGCTTCTTCCCCGCTTCTCATATCCGGTTCTGTCACTATCTCCAGCAGCGGAACGCCGGACCTGTTATAGTCCACGAAACTTAAGCCACGCTCTCCGTCATGTATCAGCTTCCCTGCGTCCTCTTCCATATGGATGTCGTGTATGCCTATCTCCCGCCTGCTTTCCGCCGTAAGGATATCAAGCCTTCCGTTTGTACAGATCGGTCTGTACAGCTGGGATATCTGATAGTTCTGCGGATTATCCGGGTAGAAATAATTCTTTCTGTCAAAGCAGCTGTTTCTGTCGATATCGCAGTTCAATGCAAGACCGACTTTTATCGCGCTTCTTAGCACCTCCCTGTTCAGAACAGGCAGGGCTCCCGGCAGACCGGCGCATACCGGACATATCTGGGTATTTGCTTGTGCCCCGAAGGCTGTAGAGCAGGAACAGAATATCTTTGACTTCGTATTCAGCTCCACATGCACCTCAAGACCTATAACAGTTTCATAATCCATAATGATCACATCTGATGCTTTACGATCTGATACTCGTCTCCGGGTCTGAAGAAAGTACACTCCTTCGTATTCCCCGTAAGGAAGCGGTACATATCGTCTTCATCCAGCCCGGCTCCGCAACCGTACTCATCAAACTCCTCATCATATTCATAATACATACAGTTCTCGCACTGATCAGCCATCTCTTCTCCTTTTATATAGCTTCATTGTTTCACACTGTATTCACCGTCGCTTACACTGATACATACGGTTCCCTGCCTTGTCAGATAAGTCTTAACACCCGCTTTTTGCAGGGCTTCCATACTGCTGTCGCTCTCCGGTTCCTTATCCGAAGAAGTGATCACCGCCGTCTCCGGTGTCAGCGCCTCAAGCAGTTCATCCAGCATTTCTTCCTCCCGCCCGTGATACGGGACCTTCAATACATCACAGTGTTCAAGTCCCTTATCCAGCATTTCCTCTATCCTCTCGCTCTGGACATCCCCTGCAAAGAGAAACTTAACGCCTTCCCGATCCACGCTTGTCACCAGCGAGAAATTATTACTCTTATCCTTATCATATCCGCCCTCTCCCGGAGTCACCCTAAAGCTTGTCCCGTTAAGCGTAAATGACTCTTCATCCCTCACGGTCATGACTTTCACTTTGCTCAGCTTAACCGCTTCCACATAGTCATCATATTCATCACTGTCCTTCTCTCTCTCATTCTGCATCACACAGCCGACCTCGATATTTTTAAGCACTCTCGCGGCTCCACCCACATGATCCTTGTCAAAATGGGTGATGATCAGGTATTCCAGTTTTTTTATCCCCTTATTCTGCAGAGCCTGCACAAGTTCTTTGCCGGTATCCTTCTCACCGCAATCTATCAGCACATAACTGCCGCCGCAGTCAAGCAGTATCGAATCGGCCTTTCCCACATTAAAAAACCAGACAGAAAAACCCGCGCTCCTTTTACTCTCACAGCCGCCAAGAAGAACAGCCGTCAATATCAGCATAAGCAGGAAAACGCATATTCTCTTTCCAAGTCTTAAGCCCTTCATCCTTTTAACCTCTCGAAAGCATATGCTGCCTTTATCATCTTCCGTTCCTCAAATCTTCCGCTCATTATCTGCAGGCCTATCGGCAGTCCTTTACTGTCAGTTCCCGCAGGAATACTCATGGCCGGATAGCCTCCCAGATTCGCTGCTACGGTACACAGATCCTTCGCACATTCCTTTACCGGATCAGTCTTCTCATTCTTTAGCAATGGCGCAGTTTCCGGTGACACCGCGCTTATCAGCGCATCATATTTTTCGAACAGCTCATCGTATTCTTTCGTAATAAGCCTTCTCATTTTCATTGCTCTTAAATAGATATCATCATAGTAACCGGCAGACAGCACATGGGCTCCCAGCATAATGCGCCGCTTCACTTCCGGACCGAAAGCTTCCGTGCGGCTCTTAACATACAGTTCTTCCATATCCTTATACTCTGATGTCCTGTATCCGTACTTTACCCCGTCATATCTCTCAAGATTGGAAGAGGCTTCCGCACATACCAGTGCATAATATGCAGGCAGTTCATATTCCCGTTTTTTCAGACTGATGCTTTCGACCACGGCTCCCGCTTTTTCGTATTCCGCTGCCGCCGCCCTTATTGTCGCCGAGACCTCCGTATCACAGCTCTTAAGTATATCTTCGCAAAGACCTATCCTCATGCCTTTTATATCTGCGGAGCTGTCTAAATCAAAAGCTCCGTCGTCACATAAAACGGAAGTCGCGTCCCGCCTGTCATATGAACATATCTGCTTAAGGCCCATGAGCGCGCTTTCCACATCTGCCGCTATCACTCCCGCCTGATCAAATGAGGATGCATAGGCTATCAGGCCGTATCTCGAGGCCCTGCCGTAAGTAGGTTTGATCCCCACCACTCCGCAGTGGGAAGCCGGCAGCCTTACCGAACCTCCGGTATCCGTTCCCAGAGCCAGTACAGCTTCCCCCGCTGCAATTGCCGCAGCGCTCCCTCCCGAAGATCCGCCCGCCGAGCGCTTCGTATCAACAGGATTACGCACCGCTCCGAAATAAGAGCTGTCGCTTTGTGAGCCAAAGGCAAACTCATCCATATTTGTCTTGCCGCTGATTATCGCGCCGGCTTTCTTAATATTCTCTACCACTGCCGCATCATAGGGCGGGCAGAAGTTTTCAAGCATCTTTGATCCGCAGGTCGTTCTGAGTCCCGCGGTACACAGATTATCCTTTACCGCTATGGGAATGCCGCCGAGCGCCCCCGGATCTTCTCCCTTATCTATCAGCTTCTGCAGCCTTTCTGCCTCGCGATAAGCCCCCTCACTGTCCGTGCTTATATAACAGTTCAGTACCGCCTTATTCCGCTCAATATCATCAAAGATCCCATCCAGAACTTCCCGGATGGACAGCTTTTTTTCCTTTATCATTTTTGCCAGCCTTAGGGCATTTTTTTCTGCTATGCTCATGTCTGATATTATCTCATTTATGGTCTTTTCTTTCAACACAAATAGCCGCAAAGAACGGGCTGTGGTATAATGTTTTCAAATATCTGGGAATCCGGAGGGTATAGGCAATGTTTTGCGGTAAGTGCGGAAATGAGACAGAAGACGGCGCTTTGTTCTGTTCAAAATGCGGGAACAAACTTGGCGGCAGCTCCGCCAAAGAAAAAAAAGCTAAGCGTAAGTCGCAAAAAGGCAAAATAGTCATCGAAAACGAAGGCAAACAGAAAAAACATTCTGCAGCATTGATCGTCGCACTTCTCCTGATCGCCGCCCTCCTTATCGGCGGTGGTTTCTTCCTGTACAAATATTTCAGTAATCCCGAGATCAGATACAAGCAGAAGCTGATCCAGGCCGAAAAATACTTAAGCGAAGATAATTATGAAAAAGCCGTAGCCGCCTATAAGGCCGCCATAAAGATTTCCCCCAAATCTTCGGAAGCTTACAAGGATCTGGCCGCTCTGTATATCGAAAACAATGAAGTAGAACTGGCCCTTGATATATTGGAACAGGGCATCGACAAAACAGACAACAGAAAACTCAAAAGACTTTATAAGAAAGTATCCGAAGGCGAATTGAGCGCCGTTGAGGAAACCCTCGATGACGAAGACCTTGCGGATAACGATGCTGAACCTTCGTCCGATGATGACGTCACCCAAGAAAAAGCTGCCGACGATACGGTAGAAACGGCAGCCCCCCTGGCGAAAGTCAAACTCTCCTTGGATGTACACCAGGTCGATAACAGCTTATTCCCTTTAGTGACTTTTTACCTTTCCGCTACGGATCAGGATGGTAATCCCGTTGATGACCTGAGCATGAATGACCTCAAGGTTACCGAGATCAATGAAGACGGCGACGTGTCGGAAGTCTCACTTTCCTCTGTCCATAAGGTACTCGGCAAGGATTTTATCAATGTCAATCTGGTGATGGATGCAAGCGGAAGCATGCAGGGTGACCGTATAGTCCAGGCCAAGAATGCTGCGATCTCGCTGTTTGACTATATGGATCTTGACGGCGGAGACAGGGCCGAAGTCATATCCTTTGACGATTATGTATATATGGAACAGGGCTTCACCAGCGACTATGATATGCTCAGTTCTTCCGTATCCAATATCAGTGTAGGCGGATCTACCGCCCTCTATGATGCGATATATTCCGGTGTACTCCAGACTTACGAAGAAGACGGCGCCAAGTGTGTCATTGCTTTTACCGACGGGGCCGAAAATGCCAGCAGCTACGAATTCGGCGATGTTGTCGATATAGCCAGAAATACCGGCATCCCGGTCTATATCATCGGAATCGGAGATGACGATTATGATGCCGAACCCCTGCACAATCTTGCCAGTGCCTGCTCCGGACGCTATTATTCGGCTGATGATTCGGATATAGAAGAAGTTCTCAAAGACATATATATAAGCATCTATACGGAACAGCAGAATTATTATGTGGTCGATTATACTTCAAAAGACAAAAACAATAAGACTTCTTTCAGGGACCTTGTAGTAGACACTTCCGATTCTGCCGCTTACAGCGGGCACTGCGAAAGAAGCTACGTTCCCGAAGCCGATATCAGCGGTGCTTTCTCTTCAGGCTATATGGACAAAGACGAAATACTGAGTTTCTCTTCTTCCCGTGCTCTCACCGAAGCTGACATAAAAGGACTCAGCCTCGCGGAATTGAGAATAGCAAGGAATGAAATCTTTGCAAGACACGGCAGACAATTCAACGATCCCCTTCTGAACCAGTGGTTCTACTCCAAGAACTGGTACTTAATGATCCCTGCCAAATATGCTCCGGACTATTTTGATAAGAACAATCCGGATCCCTTAAGCAAGCTCGAACAGGATAATGCAAATCTTATAAAAGAATATGAGAAACGCCGCATGGACAGCGAAGATATATATCCTTCAGCCTCCACGGTAAGACTGTCCGAATATGATCTTGCCCTCAGCAAGCCGGTACTCAAGACTGCTCTTGCCCAGATGGCCGGCTATAAGGATTCCGATATACTTAGGGAAAACATGGCAATGGTCCAGGATGCCATCGATAATCCCGATGTATCTTACTGAATGAACTCAAATATGTTTTCTTTACTCTACCCTGAGTCTTTCAACCACGCTGCGCTCACTGATCTTTGCATATGCGGCCGCCGGAATGATACAGATCATCAGTGCCAGGAACGGAAGACATATGATAAGCGGCATAAGCGTAAAATTCCATTCAAACATTGCTATAGCATCGGAAAGTGCCCTGATAAGCGTAACACTCATGATCGAGGATGCGATCAGCGACACAGCTGCCGACCAGATAAAGTAGACTCCGCCCTCTTTTATCAGGCTCATTATCTGCTGTTTTCCGGTCATTCCCACTGCTTCCAGCATGGCAAGTTCCCTGCTTCTTACGATTATGGAAGTGATGATGGTATTTGCAAAGTTCATGAGACCTATAAGAGCGAGAACTAAAGCCAGCACGGTACCTACTATCTTGAACATCTTTCCGAAAGAAGAATATTCCTCGGTGATGGATTCTTTTGAATCATACTCCAGATCCATGTTTACGCTTGTCGTATACTCTTTAAGCCATGCATTGATGCTTTCTTCTTTCGAATCCTCCGCATCCATTACCACTCTCATGGCACCGCAGTCCGCACCGTTACTTTCAAGGAATTCATTTTCGGAAAGGATAAGGTCGCATTCGTTCAATCTGTATGATCTGAGTTCCATGGCAAGAGGTACATCTACAACAGCGAATACTTCATATTCTTTTACCGGTGCATCGTCATAGCTTGGAATTTCAAACACGCTTCCGTCAGGAGCTGTGTAAGTTTCATATGTCATGTAAGCGGGATCATAGCTTCTTATGCTTATCTTATCACCGGGA
>JAEEIK010000037.1 GCA_016281335.1 Lachnospiraceae bacterium
ACCGTGGGCTCATCCACCATTACAGGCTGGAATCTGCGCTCAAGTGCTGCATCCTTTTCGATATACTGTCTGTATTCATCAAGGGTCGTAGCGCCTATGCAGTGAAGCTCACCCCTGGCAAGCATGGGTTTTAACATATTGCCGGCATCGAGCGCTCCGTCGGTCTTGCCCGCGCCGACTATCGTATGCAGCTCATCGATAAAGAGAATGATCTCACCGTCGCTGCTCTTGACATCCTCAAGCACCGCCTTAAGTCTCTCTTCGAATTCGCCTCTGTACTTGGCACCGGCTACGAGCGCTCCCATATCAAGCGCAAATATCTTCTTATCCAGAAGAGCCTGCGGGACATCGCCGCGCGCGATACGCTGGGCCAGTCCTTCCGCAACGGCCGTCTTGCCTACACCGGGCTCGCCGATGAGCACAGGGTTGTTCTTGGTCTTTCTTGAAAGGATACGGATCACGTTTCTTATCTCTTCATCTCGGCCGATGACCGGATCGAGCTTCTGATCCTTAGCTTTGGCTACAAGCTCCTGACCGTATTTTTCAAGAGTATCGTACGTAGCCTCGGGATTGTCACTCGTAACGGTATGATTGCCTCTTACTGCCGCAAGAGCCTGGAGGAAGCGGTCCCTTGTGATACCGTATTCCTTAAATACAGATTTAATTTCTGCGTTAGGGTTCTTGAGTATGCTCAGGAAAAGATGCTCAACCGACACATACTCATCACCCATGTGCTTAGCCTCATCCTCCGCAGTTATAAGTGCCTTATTAAGCGCCTGGCTCACATAAGGCTGTCCGCCCTGTACCTTGACTCTTTTATCAAGTGCCTGCTCGATGCGCTTCTTGAACTCCGAGAATCTTATCTCCATCTTCTCGATAAGCTTGGCGATCAGACTGTCCTCTATTGTGATCAGCGCATACAGCAGATGCTCTTGATCGATCTCCTGATTGCCGTACTCCATGGCAACCTTTTCCATATTCTGTACTGCTTCTATCGATTTCTGCGTAAACTTACTTATATTCATATTCCCTCCTTTCCGCATGAAGTGCGGATTGGCAATGAGGAATTCGCACAGGCGATTTCTCTTCTGCCATAATGGTATGTTTGTTCTTTTTCATCCCTTACAACTCACATTATAATACAGAATTAGCACTCGTCAATAGAGAGTGCTAACAAAAATCTGTTAAAAGAATAAACATTTTATAAACTCGGTTTCTTTACAGCAATATGCGGTCATATTATAATCTCCTGTAGATATATGTACATTCAGTCGAGAGGTGGCATTTGAGATATGCCTTTCACGGATCTCTTATTTCCAAACCGCGCTTCGCGCGATCAAAGGAGAATACATGAACAGAAATCGGATTTCTTTTTTCCTTATACTTTCTGTATTAACATCGATACTTGTCTGCGGATGCGGCAAAGCCAAGTCACCCGTTGACTATTCCAACAAGGACAACTGGGCGTATTACGCCATAGGTGAGGATAAGGATGTCGATCTTTTCCTGATATGCCCTACCGTGGATATGAACGACGAATACAATATGTCCATGGATGATGAGGATACAAAAGCAAACTTCTATGGTGCGCTCAATATGGAACGCGGGATATACGAGGACAGTGCCAGAATGTACGCCCCCTATTACAGGCAGGCCGCCATGAAGGTATACGGTCTTGACAGTTCTGAATGGGAACCGTATATGGAAACGGCATACGAGGATATATCTGCCGCTTTTGCCTATTATCTTAAGCATGAAAATAACGGAAGAGGCATAATACTGGCCGGATTCTCACAGGGCGCCGATATGTGTTACAGGCTCTTGGGTGAATACTTTGATGATAAAAAGATAAGTGAAAGACTCGTATGCGTATATGCCATAGGCTGGCCCTGTACCAAAGAACTTACGGAAAAATACCCTCAGATTAAGCCGGCCCAGAGCGCAGACGACCTTGGCACCGTTATAAGCTTTGACTGCGAAGCCGAAGGCGTGACGGATACATTCATATATCCCGCCGGATGCGATGCCTATACCATCAATCCAATAAACTGGGTGACCGACAGTACTCCTGCCGACAAAGCGGATAACCTCGGGGCCTGCTTTACCGACTACAGCGGCTCGATCACAGCCGAGATGCCACAGTTATGTGGCTGTTATATAGATGAAAGCCGCGGCGTCATAAAAGTCACAGATATAGCCCCCTCAGACTTCCATGCATATATCCCGGGACTTCCCGAAGGGGCTTATCACATATACGACTATCAGTTCTTCTATCGCAATCTTAAACAAAATGTCGCAAACAGGGTAAACCTGTACAAAAGTATGCATCCATAGCAAAACTTTTGATTTAACAGGCGATCAAAAACGGCTTTCCAGTCAGATCAAAATGCCTGTGTAGCGGCTACCGCACGTTTCCATCCGTGGTAACGTTCTTCCCTTTCCGACTCGTCAAAGGAAGGGATAAAAGTACGGTCGACCATGTAATTGTCCACCAGCGCCTGCGGACTGTCAAAGAATCCCACAGCAAGACCGGCAAGATAAGCCGCTCCGAGTGCGGTCGTCTCGTTGATGACCGGACGTTCCACGGGAACTCCCAGTATATCAGCCTGGAACTGCATAAGGAGGTTATTCTTTACGGCACCGCCGTCCACCTTAAGTTTCTTAAGCGATATACCGCTGTCAAGCTCCATGGCTTCTATAAGATCCCTGCTCTGATATGCCAACGATTCAAGCGTGGCTCTGACAAAGTGTGCCTTCGTGGTACCTCTCGTAAGTCCGAACACCGCTCCTCTTGCCTTATCATCCCAGTATGGTGCACCGAGCCCTACAAAAGCAGGCACCACATATACACCCTCGCTGTTTTCACATCCTTCTGCTACGGGCTCACTCTCGGGAGCCGTAGTGATAAGCTGAAGCCCGTCTCTTAACCACTGTATGGCGGAACCAGCCACAAACACGCTTCCTTCAAGCGCATATTCCACCTTACCGTCTATACCCCATGCTATCGTGGTCACAAGGCCATGTTCCGAGCGGATAGGCTTCTGTCCCGTATTCATAAGAAGGAAACATCCCGTACCATAGGTATTCTTGGCCATTCCCTCATTAAAGCAGGTCTGTCCGAAGAGCGCCGCCTGTTGATCTCCGGCTATACCCGCTATCGGAACCTCAAGATTATAGAAATGATATGGAGCCGTCCGCGCATATACCTGTGAAGACGGACGTACCTCCGGCAGCATGGAAGCCGGAATATCCAGTTCCCTCAGTATATCCTCATCCCA
>JAEEIK010000038.1 GCA_016281335.1 Lachnospiraceae bacterium
GAAGATACAGGGGATCCCACATGTCTCCGTAACCTATATCACGGAAGTTGAGCACTACCACCTTGTATCCGTGATCCTTTGCGAAACCGCCGGTACGCACGTAAAGCTCGGCCTTGGGGTCGGTAACGACATATGATTCGCCGGCACGGATGAACATGTTAAGTGTGGGCATACAGAAGATACGCGTCTTCTTGGAACCTGTTGCACCGAAAATCAGTGTATGGGTATCTCTTCCGTCCAGATAAGCCGTATGTCCGTCTGACATAACGGGGATACCGCCGGTAGGATATACGGGATCGGAAAGATTTACATAGGTAGCTGAGCGCTGTATCTCTTCGATACTCGCCCAGCGGGTCTGTCCGGTATTACTCTTATATCTTGTATTATTGATCTGACTGCTGCTCATTTTATATAACCTCCTGAGTTTTTTGTCTTAAACTGTGATAACGTTTCTGCTTCCGCCCAGATGCTTGGATATGGTCACACCACCGGTGCTTCCTACCTGCTCCGAGTTCTCGGATTCATTGCTGTACTGCTCGGTAAATACTTTAGCGTTGTTCCAGAGCAGCTGTGATACATAAATTCCGTCGGGTGCAAAATCGTTTATCATTGCCTTGGTCACCACGCCGTCGTAAGGCGGTGAGGAGGTGTATACGGAATAAACGATATCGGATGCCAGTCTGTTGAGCATGGTATAACCTGCGAAATACTTATCCTCACGCATACGGTTCACTGATGCGACTACCATTGCTTCAGCTTCAACATCCAGATTGAGACCGTATTCTGCGATCTCTCCCTTAATATAATTACCCAGTTCTTCCGAATCGGGAAGATGCATCTCTATTGACTGTATTCTGAAGAACATAACGAGCATCTGCATGAGCTGCTCAACTGCTTTCTGATTGTAATTGGGAATGTGGAAAACATACAGTATATCTTCATCCATGCTGGCGAGATATTTCAGCACATTGATGAAATGAGTCTCATGGAAGTGCTCCATCCACTCGCTCACATCTATTGAAAGAACTCCTCTGTACTCGGAGCGGAAGCCTGCAGCATCCCTTATCTTCTCACCGATCTTCTCGATCTCAAATGCTTCTTTCTCCTTAGGCACATATGAGAGATAATACTCGAGGCATTTTACGCTTCCGTAAAAATCGATCAGATTGCCGGCGCTTACAAGGAAGCCCGTAAGCAAACTCAAAAGGTTATCGTTGTCGATACCGTTGTCCGACGACCATAACATGTTGGGCAGTACCAGTCCCTGTTTAGCGTGGAACTTGTACACATTATCACTCAGCCTCTGCCACTGGTCGATGACATCTTTGAAATCCTCCAAGCCATGTAACGCCATTATCGCGTTATAATACACATTATCCGCCATGCTCTCCTCCATTCCTGCTTTCACGCTTTTAAATTTTTAAGTGGGTAAGCTTGTACTCAACTCAAAACATTATATCAGATATATGTGTATTTGACTATAGAATATTCGAAAAAAATGAAAATAATTAGTGAAATTGTACAGATGTGCGGGATCAGGGCACTATGGTAAAACTGGAAGCCGCAGCGCCTCTTTCTATCTCATCGGGAGTATGTACCTTTGAAGTGAAATTGATGCCCGAAGAAGAATAGCTTCCCTGCTGAATTGTATTGTTATATATATCATGCCCCAGTCCGTCATAATCATCACTTCCTATATAAGAAAGGATGGAACGGATGACCGTCTTTACATAATCGGAAGGAGATCCCTCCGGCAGCATCTCCACCGCTGTCGCATCCCCTGCTGCAGAAGGGCTTATCTTCAGACGTACTTTCAGATCATTGCCCTCCTTCGCTACGATGTATTCTCCATCCTTGCCGGATGACTGCAGCGAATAACCGCTGTTGGCAAGAGAGTTATTAAGCGCAGAAACCAGTGCCTCTCCGCTGAGTGCAGCTGAGCTTGTACCTGTCGGTGTGGGCTGCGCTGCCTCTGTTGGCTGTAAAGTATTTACGGTATAGTCAGATTCCGTCACCGGAACAAGATCTTCTTCTGTGATCGCCGTATCAGCCGGCGTCGGTGAAGGCGGTATATATACGGGAGCTTCCACATGCGGGGTTTCCTCGCTCAGTATCCTGTTGATCTCAGCTTCGGTGGATACCTCTTCCTCAGGCTCCTCTCCCTCGGGATAGACGACACCCGTTTCCCTGCTGTACTGTGCCAGCATCGGAGAATTCTCGGGATATTCCAGCGTGCCGTTCTCATAAAGCTCCGAATAATCCCTTACAACATTGCCGTATATGCCTATGTTCGGATCCCTGAGGCAGTCTTTACATATATATCTGGTAGTTCCGTTGATATCATATTCTTCACAGAATCTGGATTCGCCGCAATAACTGCAGACTACTTTACCACAGCCCGTGGTCAGCAGAAGGAATAGGAACGGTATCAGAAGTTTTAATACAAAATCACTTTTTTTCAAGATCGGACACCTCTGGAAAAGCAATTTGCTTAAACAAAAACCCCGGTTTTATTTCCGGGGTTCAAGCGTGCGCGACAGGATTCGAACCCACGACCTTCTGGTCCGTAGCCAGACGCTCTATCCAGCTGAGCTACGCGCACATTGTTTTTACACGCTGAATAGATTAACACGTTGCACCCTAAAAGTCAAGCAATACGCAAAAACTTGTGGATTTATTTTAATACCGTGGTATAATTTATCATAGCATTAATTATAGAAGAGGGCCAAAAAGATGAACCAAAAACGCGAAGCCGCGGTATCGAATAATCTTAAGCGTTACGGGCAGCACATAATTGACTCAGCCGAATTTGCCGAGACCTTTTCCCAGACTCATCATATAGACACGACTGTCGGGGACCATACCCTTTATGTCTCAAAAACCAGCCTGCGTATCTGTTACTACCTTAATAAATTACACATACATACCGAAATCCCCGATGTGGTCGTCGGCAGCCTCTGCCATGATCTCGGGATAATAGGAAGAGATGTAAAGTTCTCAAGCAAGCGTGAGTGTTATCGTGATCACCCTTCAGACTCCGTAGAGGTTGCCAGGAAGCTTCACCCTGATCTCAATGCCAGGACCGAGAAGATGATCCGCCATCATATGTGGCCCTATACGTTAAAATCCCCCGGTTCAAAGGAAGGTTATATACTTGTGGTTGCGGATAAATACTGTTCGATCCGGGAAGGCATGAGAGTTATAAAGAAAAGGCTGATTGATAAATTTTAAATATTTATTATATTTACATTATATTTATACGTAAAACATAAGCCCTGACAGCAATTTTATGTGCCAGGGCTTTTTTCTCGATTCACATAATCATTTTACCGGGCTGTTTCATCCTATAATTCAGCCAAAATTCATTTTATTATATCGTGATTTTATATATATTTTTATTTATACTATTTTATGCATCTTTTCTTTCTTCGCCCTGCCGTCAGGTTTACCGATTTCCGTTATATTTTCACTATCATACCCTTATAACGTCGAAGGCTTTATTTGCAAGCTTTCTATCTGGTCCAAATAGTCATAAAATGCTGTCATTTCGGTCGGAACAGTGGTCATATCCACTTTTTCGACTGAAAACAGGTAAGTTTTCTGTCTCCTGTATACCGGAAGCTCTACTGCCAGGTCCGTGATATGGTCCAAACAATTCTTATAGGCTTCCGGCTGTTTATCCGGGTCAGTTTCATTCATTGCTACATTGATCAGGGCATCCAGCTCCTTATCATAGATCCTGTACATATATGCGTTCCTACCTTCCGAATGGTAGTTGTTAAACAAGTCGGAATAAATTTCCGAAGGCCATGCCGCACACCAGAGATCCGCAAGCCCGCCTTCTATATCTGTCCACAGCATATAAGGATCATCCAGATCGTTGACCGTAAGTTCAAAACCTATAGTCTTTAAATCTGCCGCTGCCTTGTTCAATATCTCCATTGAGGGGTGGTCTCCCTCCCCTCCTCCGGAAACGAAAGCATCCAGCTTAAGTTCCACTCCATCGGGAGCCGATTTAAGTTTGCCTCCCGAAACTTCAAAACCTGCCAGTTCAAAATAATCAAGCGCCTTATCCATGGCATCTTCCGTAAGATTTGAAGCAGAAGCGCTGTCTTCCCCCAGCAGCCAGGTAGTATCACTTACGGGATAATCGCTTATCCTGGCGCTCTCTCCGTAATATCCCGCTATTGCATCTTCCCTGTATGCCGACAGCACCGTTAATATTGCTTTTCTGAAATAAACAGAATCGGCAGAAAGAGGATCATCTCCGATTTTAACCCTCTGTAAGTTCATTCCTATATAACCGTAGGAATCCGCATCCTTCTTATAGCTTATTATGCCTGTTGTCTTTGCAAGCTCATCTGCTGTATTCTTATCCGGACTGCTGCAGACTATATCAACCCTGCCTTCCGCAACGGCCTGCACTGTCTCATCATGTGCCACTTCACAGACTTTTATCTCAGCTGTAAGTGGCTTTCCTTTGAAATAAGACTCATTGGCTTTAAGTGAATATACACCGTCTTCAAAGCTTTCAAAAACATAGGGACCTGCACCTGCAGGATCCTTAGCCTCCCTCAACGCAGTGATATCTCCTTTGTTAAAGCCAAAGGATGAAGCAGCATCATACTTATTCATATCCCCGTATATATGCAAAGGCAGGATATTGCAGTTCAACGCATAAATATCCGAAGCAGCCGGAGTATCGACGATCACTTCAAGGGAATAATCTCCGGTTTTGACGATCCCTTCAATAGTTTCCGCGCTCTCCCCGGTCTCTATGGTATTTTTATATTTATCCGGAAGAAAGTCGGTGATATCACTTTCCACCTTTTCCTTATCCGACAGTTTCCTTATATTCCCGTCATACTCAAGCATCATTTCATTGAAAAAGTCCTTTGCTTCAGGTCCGTCTGCGCCATCGAGAGTCCACTGTATTTTGCTTATCGAGGAAGTAATGCTTAAATCCTCATTTATATAAGCATAGCCCCGGTTAGCCATCGCATTGGCTATGCTGTTTGCATCTATCTTCTCTATCCCGGTGATCATGCCCTCCGCAACGCAATGATCGGCAATACTCTGCGCGAACTTTTCCCCGGCTTCGGGCAGATCTTTTTCAAAGAAGGTCTTCTGCTCTTCCTCGCTGTACAGTTCAAACTCTGTATTATCCTCACCCTTTTCGATCAGTATATCAAGCAAGGCCATGGATGAACTGCGGTATGCTTCAAGTCCCCTTATGGGCAGTTTCGCAAGTTCAGCGCCTCCGTCGTAAGAAGGGTCACACATAACATAATAAGTAAAGATCACATCATCCGCCGTTAGCTTCTCCCCGTCGGAAAAACACACATCATCACGAAGATCAAAGGAATAGACAGCGCTGCCGTCTTCGTTCTTTTTCACTTCGCAGTCGGCCATGCCGCTTTCTTTCCCTTTATATACGATCCCGCCCTGCCTGTCAGTCTCCAGCAGCCTTACATTTATCAGTTTGGAGAGTATCTCATCCCCTTCATTTACAGAAAAAAACGGGTTGTATCCCCCGCTCAGTGCTTCCGTTCCTATAATAAGAGGCTCATATACAGCCTCTTTTTCTTCTTTCGCTTCGCCCTCGGATTCCGAAATCCCGGCCTGTGTTCCGCTGTCTGCCGGATCCGAAACCGCGCTTTCGCCTCCGCCACCCGCACAGCCGGCGAAGATCAGCATACTTCCCGTTATGATCAAGGGCAACAATGATCTTTTCATCTTCTTATTTCCCCCATATGCTCTCAGCGATCCACCTGATACAGTCCTCGTCAAAAGGTGACTTAAGACCGCACTCCTGCAATTCCTCTTCATAGGGTTTCTTAACCGACAGGGCCGCTAATTTCATATAATCCTTCCATGCTCCATCGAAATCCTTATCCATCCTGATCTTGAACTGCATTGCACATACACTTGCAAGCACATAATCAATATAATAGAAGGGACTGTGGAAAATATGTCCCTGCTTCTGCCAGAAACCGCCTTCAGAGAAGAATCCTTCACCATCGTATTTTAACCAGGGTCTGTATTCTTCTTCGAGTTCCAGCCATACATTCTTTCTCTGCTTCGGAGTCATATCCGGCTTCTCATATACTATGTGCTGGAATTCATCTACCATGCAGCCGTAAGGAAGAAAGATAATGGAATCTTCCAGATGCATCTCAAGATACTTCTTAGCCTCATCCCCGAAGAATCTGTCCATCCATCCATAGGTAAAATATTCCATGGACATGGAATGTATCTCGGCCGTCTCCATGGTCAGATCGTTTGCTTCCCGTATCTCTTCGTTCCTGGTGATATAGCCCTGGAAAGCATGTCCGCATTCATGGGTTATCACATCCACGTCCGAGCTGGTCCCGTTGAAATTGGCAAAGATGAAGGGATATTTATAGTCGGGCAGATAAGTCATATATCCTCCGGCTTTCTTGTCCTTTCTTCCCAGCACATCAAAGAGTTCATTCTTCATCATGAACTCGAAAAACTCTCCTGTTTCCGGTGAAAGCTCTTTATACATCTGTGCTCCAGCCTTCAATATCTTTTCGGGATCATTAAAAGGCTTGGGATTGCCGTCTTTAAAGAAAACGTCATTATCATATATCTTAAGTTCGGAAACTCCGATACGTTCACGTCTTTCCTCATGTATCTTCACCGACAGCGGCACAAAATACTTCTTAACTGCTTCCCTGAACTTAGCTACCATATTCCTGTCATAACTGTTTCGTCTCATTCTGTAATAGCCAAGCTCACGGTAATCTTCATAGCCCATCATACGAGCCTGTTGTGTACGGTTCTTTACCATTCTGTCATAGATATCATCTATCTTCGGAGTAACCGCAGAAAAATATCCTTCCATTGCCTTCCATGCGCTTCTTCTGTGTTCCCTTGAAACATCAGTCAGATGCGGTCGCAATAATGACAGATTATAAACTTCACCTTCAAAAGGAATTTCAGCTGATGCTATCAGCTTATCATAAGCCATCTGCAGCTCGTTTTCTTCCTTCTTAAGCTCCTTGGTCTCTTCGCTGAAAGCTTTTTTATCAAGTTCCAGATTGATAAAAGCAAGCTTGCCGATCCTGCTTTCCAGATAATCCCTGTAGGGAGAAGCCAGCATCAGTTCGCCGTATTCTTTCAGTTCCATGGCAAATTCCGGATCGAAGGCATTATAATATGTTTCTTCGGCATCGTAGAATTCGTCTTTTGTATTAACGGAATTGCGTATCTCGGAAAGAGTACGCTCTGTCATGATATGGTCTTTGAGCAGATACAGATCCTGATGCACCTTAAACTGCTCTTCACCGCAGACGGCTGCCTGAAAGCGTACTTTCAAGGCAGCCATTTCTTTTTTCATATCTTCGAGTTCTATCCTTTTATAAGGGATCTCGCTAAAGGTCATTCTTTCTTCTCCTCGCTCGGAGCCTCTTCAGCCCATATACGTCTGTTGAGTTCCTCGTCCTTCTTGCCTATCATTTCAAGTACGTCTCTTGCTTTATTCTGCTCCTCGATGGCCTTGGTCTCATCCTTTATGAGAAGTTCAAGACTGCCGGATACGGTATCGATGTTGTTCTTGAACTCTTCCACCATCTGAGCCGTACGCTGTCCTGCAACCTTTATGATCTCTTCCTTATATGCTATGAACTGTTCAACAGTCTGCGCATTGAATGCGCGCTCAAGGTCACGCTTGTAAGCTTTCTTATCCATAGTGTTGAAGATAAGGATGGCTTTCTGCTCATTGATGTAATCATTCATCTTAAGTGCGCCGATTTCCGAAGGAGGAATCTCGGTATCGGAAATGTTTGCTATCCTTCGGATCAGGCCTTCATCAATACCTTTGTATTCCTTGATCTTCTGTACTATGATGCCCTTGAGTTCCTGCACCTGTGCAGCCAGTATCCTTCCTCTTATCTGCTTGTAATAATCATCGATCTCCTGGAGATATCTGTTAAGCTCACTTATGATGATCGTATTCTTCTTCTCGAATATCTCGGGCTTAAGAGCGATCCACTGCATCTTATCGGCCTGACGGCTGGCAGCTTCCTGGCGTCTCTCTATTTCCTTAACGAGTTCCTTTATCTCATCAACCTGAGTCTCCAGACTGTCATCGGTTATTCTTGCAACAAAGGTAGCATGCGCCTGCTCTATGTCTTCCACCATGGTAGTCTTCATGAGCTTGATATTTTCTTCTATCTGCTCTTTTGACTTTCTGGCCTGGCTCTCGATTGCCTCATAATCTGACTTAACGAATTCGATAAGTCCTTCTATGCCGTCATAGAGTCCCTTAGCCTTTACGGCCAGGGCATATTTCTGTGCATACTTGATGATCTCCTGCTCTATCGCATAGAGTCCGGAGTTGATATATATCCTTCTGACGACACCGTTTAACGAAGTGTCACAGCTCTTAAGCTGCGCATCGCAGTCTTCGATCAGCTGCTTGGTCTCGAAATCGGCATTCGCAAGTTTGTCATATCTGTAGAACATACCGCTGTCCGAAGAGATAGCGGTCGGCTTCTCTGTAAAGGGATCAAGCGAGGGCTCGTTGTTGATCTCATTCTTGTGGTTGGCAAGCCACATACGCTCGTCTTCAAGATCCACATCGCCTTCTATTGCCTTGCTTATATAACCTGCTTTCGCAGAGACGAAGAAGAGTCTGGACTCGGCGAGATCGATCACTCTGTCCTCTTCATCATAGATCTTATCATCTTCCTTCAGGCTGACCAGCACCTTCTTGTTTCTTAAAAGCTTCAGATCCTTACTGGACTTGGTATCCGCCTGGTTAATGACATGGAAGGATCTGTCCAGATCTATGGAAGCTCCGGCTTCGTCCTTCTTGGTATTCTTAAAGCCGCCTATCAGCTTGTAAAGAACAGAGTTACCTGTACCTTCCATCTTGGTAGGCTCATATACAACTATCAATATTGAGTTGGTCTGCTGCTGAAGCGCATCCTTAAGGATCAGCAGATGCTCGCTGGCATTTGAATCGGTACCCGGTGTATCAAAGAAAGTAAAGTTGATATTCTTGCACAGAGGTATCGGATATCCTACTTCTATGATACCGCCTACATAACCTGAGCCGTCCTGCTGCTCATGGTTGGGCACGTCATTGAGCTTCTTGAGTATCCTGCAGAGCTGCTCATGCTGCTTGAGTCCCATCTGCGCAACAGCGGTTATCTCCTTTGCCAGCATATCTCTCATGCGCTCGTCGGTATTGCCGAGACCTCTTAATATCTCAAACTGATCTATGGCGCCGTTCCACATGATCTGTATCAGGTCAGGTCTTGCGTCCTTGGTGGTATTCACAAAGAAAGAAACACGGGGTATCTTCTCGTTCTTGATCTTGAACATCTTAGCCGTCTCGGAATTGATGCTCTCGGGAAGTATCCTCTTTCCTATTATCGCATTTATGAATGTGGATTTACCTGCGGAATAAGTACCTACAAGGCAGAGATTGATCTCATCCTTGTCAAGGGAAGTACGCTTTTCTTCGAAAAGCGCTTTTCTCCTTAAGAAAGTAACTCTTGCCTCACTGTTCTTCAGCTGGTCTTCGAAACTGCCGATGGTCTCATCGCAGAACTTTGATATTTCTTCATAGATGACCGAAACACTGGGAAGCTCGATATAATCACTTATCTTGAATATCTCTTTGCCCTTGGTCTCGTTATAATCATCGATCTTTCTCTGGATATCCTCATAATCGATCTTGGTACCCTTGAAGGTAAGCGCTACGGTATCGCGTGAGAACTGCTCCCAGATATCATCAAAGAATTTTTCACCATGATTCTGTAATAAAAACTCGCCCGATCCCGGTCCGTATTTCTCAAGTCTGGGACACTCATCATAAGGTATTTCAACGAACTCTCCCTTAAACTTTCCCAGAAAACGTATCTCCTTCTTGACCGGATGATACATAAGCATTAATTCTTTCATGTCAACCCCCTGAACACGGAATTAAACCGGCACGACTCTGGCCGGACACAAGCTGTGTAAATTATACTAAATATAGTGGTATAAATCAATAGCGATTATTCAATTTGTGGATTTTTGTTGTGGCGGCCATGCCGGCCGCCACCATCTTTTTTAACTTAGTTTTTGATCGTCACGTTGCTTCTGCTGCCTTCGAAATTCTGCTTCTCCAGTGCACTGACGGTGGCTTTCGCTCCTGCCTTGTCCGTCAGTACTACCTTAAAGCTCTTCTTTATCTTTCCGGCACCCTTAAAGGTATAGGTCTTGAAGTATTGCTTATCTCTTTTCTTGCCCGGTACCTGCACCTTAATCTTGAGCTTCTTTAATTTCCTGATACTTCCGTCTTCATTGAGATCGATCTCATTATTCCTGAAGCCTGCCCACAGAGTCACTTCCGCAGCTTTGCCAAGGTCGATGGGAACTATCTTAAAGGTATACGGCTTATCACTGAACTCCTTATTCAGTGCCTTTACGAGTTCATTCAGGGCTTTTTTATCATTGCCTTTGATCTTTGCTTTTTTGAGCGTCTTCTTGTCTAAGCTGATACGTACGGTGAAACTGCCCTCGCTGTTTACCTTCTTTTCCTTGCCTATCTTTATACTTACCTTAAACAGTTTGTTAAGATCAGCCTCTTTATTCAGATCTTTTATGGCCTTATCCAGTCCCGTGGCAGTCACTTTCGCAATAACACCGTCTTTAGACAGCGCTGCCAGCTGCTCTTTGGTGATCTTGCTGCCTGTCCAGGTCACAGCTTTAGGATATGCCACCGTAGCCTCTACCGAAACATCGGCATCATTTATTTTGCTCTCCTTCTTCGGAGTAAATACAAGCTGTTTCTCTGTATCCGGCTTGCCATCCTCCTTATTCTCTTCCTCTTTGTTTTCCTCTTCCTGCTTATTCTCTTCAGGATTATTCTCTTCCTGCTTCTGCAGCTTCTGTATCGGCCTGGTCTCTTTATGGCTCTCATCGTTCTCGCATACTCTTTCTTCCAGGCCTTCTTCTTCCTCAGTAGCTTCCTTTACCACTTTCCACACGCCCCATTTATGTCCTGTGGGCGCGGTTACCTTATTCTCGCTGACTATCACGTCATTGCCACAGCCCTCACAGTGGTAATGCCACTCCTCAACATATGAACCGGCAGTCTCGCAGCCTGCAGGAACTTCTTTTGTCTTTATGGGCACAGTTCCTTCAGGACGTACATGGGCTGCTTTAACCGGAATATAATATACAGTGTAATTCGGTTCCTCATAGATCGGGCCATAAGTATATCCTTGATACTTAAGGGCGGTATTCTCTCCTATGTAGCTGTTAAAACGGAGTTCTTCGATATCCACATAAGTATCGTCCCAATACGGATCAGTGATCTTAAAGGTATAAGTCTTTTCACCATTGAATACGGTATTTTCGCTTAAAGATACATGTTCCTCGCTTTCATCCACAAGGTCAAAAGCTCCTGCGGTAATTCCCGCTTCGAACTCTGCCGCCTCAGCGATGGTCAGGTCGTAATCTGCCCTGGTCTGTCCGCAGGTCGGAGGCTCTATGCTCTTAAGCTCTGCGCTCTCCTTCTCCTGCTTCCACTGAAGATATATGGTCAGATCCTCTTTCAGCTTGTCGTTGCAGACAGCGTCATCATCTTTCATTAGTTCATCATAACTGCTGTATGAACGCTTCTTTCCATAACACCCCAGATTAAATTCATATCCGTTTTGTTCAGCGATCTCCGCCGGGGGATAATATCCATTGAATTCTTCAGCATCCATTGTGCCATGATCAGTGCAAATGTTCTCGTAATCCGCATAGCTGAGTTCGTTACCCAAGGCAGGCACATCCACCATAAGCGCATCGAGTATGCTGAAATCCCCTTCGCTCAGAACCGTTCCCGCAGGCACAGCGCTTATACTGTGCACGCATTTTGTAACTCCATCCGGATAATTAAAATCAAGAATGACATCGTAGAAATATTTGTCAGGCACAAAGCCAAATACGACATAATAGTATATGATGTCATCATCCCCGGAATAATGCTCAAGTGTAGTACGCTCTCCGTTTATGCTTATCTGCGGCAGGTTATTTTGATCAATATAACAACCTTTATTAGTATTAATGTATGCCCATGCGTAATACTGCTTTCCCTTTTCCAGTTCAGCGTCATAATCAAGTACCGTATTTCCGTCTTTATCTTCCGTTATGCGCCAGAGGCCGATGTTGAGCTGATTGTTCGCATCAGCGCCAAGGCATAAGTAAAAATCTGCTACCAATGTTCCCGGCTCCGGTACTTCAAATTCGAAGTCAGCCGCCGTAGCTTTTTCCTCCCTCACCCAGCTTGCCTTTAAGCAGATATCGTCGGTGAGAGAAGGCAAAAACTGCTGACTTACCCACTCATTTTCCGCCTCTTCATCATCAACGTACCAGTGATCGAGCAGATACTCTGTCCCGTCAACACTTGCCTTGAGATTGTCAAGCGCTTCCATGGTATCCGTATCCATCAGCTCACTTATAGTAGTAAAGCCTTCCTCAAATTCATATTCAGCCTTTACGCCCTCAGGAAGTGTTCCTATCCCCTTCAGATCAAAGCTGAGTTTATGGGATAAAGCTGTACCAAAGGTATATTTCTTGTAAAACAGGATGTCGCAATCCTCACAGGCGGGATGCTTTGTAAGTTTTTCGCCTCCCATTGTTACCGTCAGATCATTTTTGTCTATGGAATAGCCTTCTGCTCCTACGATCCTGAATATTGCAGCATAGGAATGATCCGTCGTTATCGCCACCGTCGCTTCCGCTTCCTGATCAAGTGATGCCGTAAATCCGCAGAACAATACTTCGGCCCCGTCGGAAACATCGGAGATAATGACACTTTCTTCAGTGGGTATGGTTCCTCCCACTTCCGGGTTCAATCCGCTCACCGTAAAGCTTACGTCGGTTACAGGTTCCAGCCACACTGCTTCCCAGTTCACATTATCTGCCAGCCAGCATTCACAAGTGGGATCGGCGACAGCCCCGCTTTCGATCATTTTCCATCCGCCGAATACATATCCCTCTTTTCCCATATGCGGAAAACCGAAGGGATAATGATATGCTGCCGAATAGGTATATTGGTCATTTTCCTCATCATATTCAACAGTTTCTTCATCCTCATTATAAACAAATGATATAAGCTTCCCTCCGTTCAGCTTAAATGTCATGTTCACATCGGAAGCAACCGTCCATTTAATATGAAGTTCCGTTTCTTCCGGTACTCCGTCAAGCGCTTTGCCCTCAAATTCTTCTACAAGGCAGCTGCTGTCCGGTTTGTAGCCCGTCCATGCCACTCTGTCCAGGTTATCATCATATGCAGGCAGTTTAAGCTTACGTTTGATCTCTTTAACAATGTCTGCACGGGTAGCAGACTCCGGAATCTGCAGCCATATATAGCTCTCATCATAGTTCCCGCCGTAATCCGGGATTTCATGTTCTCCGTACTCACTCATATTAAAGCCGCAGACATTGATATCGGATCCGTCATATGCATGCAGTTTATATGTCCTGAACTTTTCAAATCTTACATACAGTACCGAGCCTTCCAGAGCCTTTGCAAACGCAGCGCTTAAGTCTGTTGTTTCTCCGCCTTCAACAACGTTTTCGTCATAATCATCCTTGGTTATGGCAAAAACCAGCATTTTTGTAGCTACGTTACTGCCCAGATATGAATAATAGCCATCATAATCGCTCCAATACTCCATGATCGAGTAGTTTTCCGGAGCAACAGCATTTATCCCGTCATAATCATCCAGTACTACTCTCATAAGATATACAAATTCGGAATTGATATCTGAAGAGGGATTAAAATAAAAATAATTGACTTCTTCGTCCGCCTCAAATACGATAGGAGCTTCGGCGCTTGTGTCAATTGCATCTTCGGGATAAGTATACTGAATCGTTATACCGGTGTTCCCCGCTTCTTCCTTCACTTCCTCCGCGAAGGCTCCCAATAATGCCTCCGGAGCCATACCTGCGCAGATCACCGCGCACATTATCATTGCAATAAATCTTCTGAGCTTGTCTTTCATCCTGTTCATCATCCTGTCCTCTTATTTAGTTAATTTATCCATCTCCACTGCAGTTTTCAGGGCTATCTCCATCATCTGGGTAAAGCTGTTCTGACGTTCCTCTGCAGAGAGCGCCTCATGGGTAAGTATATGGTCCGATACGGTGAAGAGTCCGAGGGCTCTCTTGCCGGCATAGGCTGCATTCATATAGAGACCTGCGGTCTCCATTTCAATGCAGAGAACGCCCATCTTCATCCATTTATCGTTTGCATCTGACTGGGCATCATAGAAAGTATCCGAAGAAAGGATATTGCCCACATGATATCTGGCTCCCACTTCCTTTGCCTGCTCAATAGCCGTGGAAAGCAGACCATAATCCGCTACCGGAGCAAAGGTTCCGGGCAGTTCGAACTGTCTTGCATAATTACTGTTTGTGGATGCGCCCATGGCAAATACTATGTCCCTTACCTTCACATCCATGTTTATCGAGCCCGTAGAGCCTATACGTATGATATTCTCCACTCCGAAAAAATTAAAGAGTTCGTAACTGTATATGCCTATGGACGGGATTCCCATACCGCTGGCCATAACGCTGACCTTAGTTCCGTTGTAGGTTCCGGTATATCCCTGTACTCCGCGGACATTGTTCACAAGCTTTGCGTTCTCAAGGAAATTCTCCGCTATGAATTTGGACCTTAAGGGATCACCGGGCATAAGCACGGTCTTTGCAAAATCATCGGGTGTCGCATTGATATGCGGTGTAGGAAATGCTGCCATTTTTTACCTCCTTATAAACATGCCTTAATGAGTTCTATGCTTTTGTCTATTCCCAGCTTGGATGTGTTGACGCAAAGATCGTAATGCTTGGCATCGCCCCATTCATGATCGGAATAATAGTTATAATAACTTGCCCTGTCCTTATCACCGCGCTGGCAGGTACTCTCAGCTTCTTTTCTGCTCATATTGTGAAGTTTCATAAGTCTCTCTATGCGCCATTCCATGTCCGCATGCACAAAAACATTGAGCAGAGGATCGCGGTCAGCCAGCACATAATCCGCGCAGCGGCCTATGAATATGCCGGGTCCTTCATCCGCAAGTTTTTTGATCGTATTGAATTGTGCAAGGTAAATATCCAGAACCAGCGGCCTCTGGTAAGAAGTACCGTATCCGCCGATGCCCATCGCCAGTGAATAAAGAAAGCTGTTCGTGGGCCTTTCATCATGCTTTTCAAAAATCTCTCTTGAATAACCGCTCTTTTTTGCGGCTTCATCAAGTATTTCCTTGTCATACACGGGAATGTTCAGTTCCTCGGCAAGTCTCTTTCCGATCTCCCGGCCTCCGCTTCCCAGTTCCCTTCCTATAGTGATAATCTGCCCCTGTTTCATAACCCCCACCTCCTTTGCTTTATTATACTTTCGGAAAAGCCATAAATCAACCTTTAAGATAAGCAAAAAAAGAAGAGCGCCACTTGCGCTCTTCCGAAATGATCATATAAATCTGTCAGCCTACAACCTTCTTGACTGCCTCGATAACACGGTCTGCCTGGAAAGGCTTAACAATAAAGTCTCTTGCGCCTGACTGGATGGCTTCGATGACCATGGCCTGCTGTCCCATAGCCGAACACATGATGACCTTGGCTCCTCCGTCACTGGCTTTTATATCCTTAAGCGCCTGTATGCCGTCCTTCTCGGGCATTGTGATATCCATAAGTACAAGATCAGGCTTAAGCTCTGTATACTTGCTGACCGCAACTGCTCCGTTTTCAGCTTCACCGGCTACTTCGTATCCGTTTTTTGTCAAAATGTCTTTTATCATCATTCTCATGAATGCTGCGTCGTCAACTACAAGTATCTTGGCCATTTTATTCACTCCTCATTTACATAAATAATTAATGTCCGAAACACACTATAAACATGATATAACAAAAATCGGCTTTTGTCTATCATTTTTTTATGCAATCTCAACATATACCCGCCACTTTTATGGGGGCACTTTATTTTTTTTTGCCTGCATAGTATAATACAAGCCGACATCATTGTCAAATAAATCTAAGGAGATAAATCGATATGGCCAGCGAGATCAGAGACATAGCTCTTGCCCCCTCCGGAGAACTTAAGATCGAATGGGTTAAAAACCACTGTGACCTGCTCCGCACTCTCGAGGAGGAATTCACTAAGACCAAACCCTTTACCGGTAAGAAGATCGCTCTTTCGGTACATCTGGAAGCCAAGACCGCATATCTGTGCAAGGTACTTGCTGCAGGCGGCGCCGAAATGTATGTTACGGGTTCTAACCCTTTGTCGACCCAGGATGATGTGGCTGCTGCCCTCGTTAAAGCCGGTCTGGAGGTTCATGCATGGCATGCCTGTACCGAAGAGGAGTACAATGCGCATATAAAAGCCGTCCTTAAGGTTGGCCCCAATATCATAATAGATGATGGCGGAGATCTGGTACATATGATGCATACCGAGTTCAAAGCCCTGATCCCTAATGTGATCGGCGGCTGTGAAGAGACCACTACCGGCATCATACGTCTGGAAGCAATGAACAGGGACGGAGAGCTTCTCTTCCCCATGGTCAAGGTCAATAATGCACAGTGCAAGCATTTCTTCGATAACCGCTACGGCACGGGCCAGTCCGTCTGGGACGGCATTAACCGTACCACCAACCTTATAGTAGCCGGCAAGACCGTTGTTGTGGCAGGTTACGGCTGGTGCGGCAAGGGCGTGGCAATGCGGGCAAAAGGTCTCGGCGCAAAAGTGATAGTTACCGAGATAGATCCGGTCAAGGCAATAGAAGCAGTCATGGACGGTTTTGAAGTAATGCCGATGAAAGAAGCTGCTGCCCTCGGCGATTTCTTTGTAACGGTTACAGGCTGTGACAAAGTAATAGATGAAGAAGATTTTATGGAGATGAAGGACGGCGCGATACTCTGCAATGCAGGCCACTTTGACTGTGAGATCGACATGGCCGGTCTTCGCAAAATAGCCGTAAACAGCGCAGAACTCCGCAATAATATTATGGGCTACACCCTTTCCAACGGACGCACCCTTGCGGTTCTCGGTGAAGGCCGTCTCGTGAACTTAGCCTGCGGCGACGGACATCCCGCAGAGATCATGGACATGAGCTTCGCGATCCAGGCTCTTTCCGCAAAATACCTTGTAGAACACGGAAGCGAGCTTAACTCAAAGCTCATCGATGTGCCTGAAGAGGTAGACAGGGATGTGGCCGTGAGAAAGCTCGCTTTCCTCGGTAAGAAGATCGATAAGCTGACACCCGAGCAGGAAAGATATCTTAATTCCTCCTCGCTCTGAGCTTAACCTATACGATCCATTATATTTTGTGTTTCATGAAGGATCCTCTCCTCGTCAAGAGTGAGGATCTTTCTGTTTTCCATGGTTATCTCGCCGTCGATGATAACGGTGTCGGCCTCGCTGCCGTTTGCGGAATAAGACAGTGACGCCACGGGATCATTCTTGGGCCACATGGACGGCTGCTTCATATTCCATATGACAAGATCGGCCTTCTTGCCCTTTTCTATGCTTCCGCATTCCTTATCGAGTCCCAGGGCTTTTGCCCCGTTTATCGTTGCCATCTCAAAGGTCTCCACGGCGCTCACGCACTGGGGCGTTGCATGTGTACCCTTATGTATCAGGGCAACCAGGCTCATCTCATGGATAAGATTGAGCGCGTTGTTTGATGCCGCACCGTCAGTACCCAGGCAGACATTGATGCCCTTAGCCATCATTTCGGGAACAGGAGCAAAGCCGTTGCCAAGCTTCATATTGGAAGCAGGGTTGGTCACTACGCTCACATTCTTTGCTGCCATTATATCCATATCGTGCTCATCAACCTGTACGCAGTGAGCTGCAATGAAAGGAACTTCGAAAAGTCCGCAGCGTTCAGCCAGCTCGATCGGTGAGCAGCCGTAATCTTTCCTGCAATTCTCTATCTCGGTCTTTGACTCGGACAGATGCATATGTATGCCCATTTTTTCCTTAACGGCTTCCTTTGCAACGATCTTAAGATACTCCTCATCGCAGGTGTACGGCGCATGGGGCCCCAGTCTGAAACTCAGTCTGTCACAGTCCTTAAAAGCATCCCTTTCCTCATAAGCCTGCTTAAGCCTCATGCTTCCTGCCTCGTCTGTTCCGCTTCCCACCAGACCTCTGCATATCACTGCTCTCATACCCGACTCTTTTACTGCAGCAGTGGTCTGCATGATATTCATCTGCATATCGTTAAAGCAGGTGGTGCCGCTCTTCATCATTTCAACTATGGCCAGCTGCGCTCCCCAGTATGCATCCTTATCTGTCATTTTCTGCTCTATGGGATCTATGCGTCCGAAGAGCCAGTCCATAAAGGCCAGATCATCCGCGCAGTTTCTCATGAATGACATATACGAATGGGTATGGGCATTGATAAGTCCCGGTGTCAGCAGCCTGTCCGTCCCGTCTATCACCTTGTCTGCCATAAAGCCTTCCGGCTCCTCATTGATCCCGGCTATCAGCTTTCCCGATATATACAGATCGATATCCTCCACCCTGACGGGATCATTCAGTATCGCCTTTATGTTTTTTATGAGTATGTTCATTTCCTTCCTCCTCTTTATTTTATTGTTATCTTTACATCAGCCTTAAGCGCTTCCATATCCGTTCCGGGCACATAAGAAAAATGAAGCGTCTTCTCTCCCGGCGTATTCAGATCATCATCGCAGCTTATCGTATAACCCGTGCTGTAATCATAATACATTCCGTCTTGTCTGGTATTACCGTGATTTCTCAGGCAGGTCTTTTGATCTGTCGCGGTCTTAGTATAGTTAAGCGTACCTGCAGGTGAGAACGAAGTCTTTTTCAAAGTTGCTGCTTCCACGCTCCCGTATCCGCCGACTACCCTGTGTTCGATGTTCTCGTCACTTATTATCTGTTTTGAATAAACCCTTCTTTTCGAAGTCCTTCCGTTATCATTATCAAGGATCTCATATACGCTTAGGGATGCAGCTATATCTTCAAGTGAAGTACCTGCAGCATAACCCTCCTGCGCAAGGTCCTTTACTTCCAGTTCTCTCGGCACCGCGCTCACCGGCACGCTGTTATCGGAAGTAAAGACTATGTATGCAGGTATCTTGTTCAGTCCCTGCATCCTGGAGAGCTGATTCACCTGAAAACCGTTCTCGTCCTTTACTGCAAGCACTGTCTCCGTACTGGTGCCTCCGTCAAGATTATAAGCAAATACACAGCCCTGTTCCAAAGCCGCCTTTGCGGCATCGGACAGGCTCCAGTCGCTGATGCTGCTGAGTATCACATAGCCGCCGTCGGCCTTTACACCGAATATCTGTCTTCTGGCTTTCGTCGTATAATGCGCAACATAATTGTCATAGCCGTGAAGCGCGGCATCACCTGCGTCATAGAGATTGATGCCTCCCACCAGTATAGGTACAAAGCCGGTCACGGCGCTCCTTATCTTTCTGCCGTTCAGCTTCTCGCCGTATATATCGTAGTAATAACTCTCACCGGCCGCAAGCGCATCGGCATCGGCATAATAGTCGGCCCAGCCTACGTTTCCGCCTTCATCTATGACCAGTATGTCACATTCACTGTGATCGACGGTCTCAGCGCTCTTCAGTACCACGCCGTCTGCTATTATCACACCGTCCGGATCATTTCCGTGATAACAGTATATGTCGGAACTCTGAGTGTCGTAAAAGATACCGGAGTTGATGGCAAGCATTATATTCTTTTCCTCGCCCACTTTTTCCACCATCTCCGTTACTTCCATGATGCCGGACAGATCACCGCTCCCGGCCCCGTCAGGCGCGTATACGGAAGGTGTAAGACCATAGACTGTTATCACCTGATACTTTCCGTAAGAAGATTCGCTTATGGTCTCGTAATCCACCGAATATCCTTCTTCTTCAAGTCTCAGCTGTTCCAACTGTTGCGTCTTGTTATCTACTGTTTTTTTATCGTTTATGCTCTCTGCAACGGCTTCATGTTCGCTTTCGCCTTCGGCTTTCCCGGCTTCCTTCATATCCAGATATGCCAGTTCTTCTTCACGTCCGTTCAGATTATATCCTTCATTTCCGCAGCCGCAGATCAACACAGCAAGCATTATCGCCACTGCCAGTTTCTTTATCTTCATCTTTTCAAACCTCTCACCCATTCTATCACACTTCCTTGACATTTGTATCATATTTTGTATAATTATATATCGGATTTGCCGGCGTGGCGGAATTGGCAGACGCGCGGGACTTAAAATCCCGTGATGGCGACATCGTACCGGTTCGACCCCGGTCGCCGGCATCATACTCGAGGGGGAGCTGACACGCTGCCCCTTTTATTTTTGCAAAGCAGGAGTCATAATAAAATGAGTTTATCCGTTCTGATCCAGCAGATGCTGGTTATCCTGATACTCGTATCCATCGGCTTTTTACTCTACAGAAAAAATGTTATAGACAATGCCACTTCCAAAAAGCTCTCGGCTATCGTAGTGGACGTCTGCAATCCCGGTCTCATCATGGCCTCGATACTCTCCGGCGGCATCACCGCCACTCACAGGGATCTGATCGTTGCCGTATGCCTGGGCGCCGCTTTCTACCTGCTGCTGATCCTGCTTGGTTTCATCATTCCCCTGCTGCTTCGCGTCGGTAAAGGCGAACGGCGTTTTTAC
Organism: Lachnospiraceae bacterium; assembly: GCA_016281335.1. GTDB lineage: Bacteria > Bacillota > Clostridia > Lachnospirales > Lachnospiraceae > NK4A136. The sequence continues at coordinate 20,667 of JAEEIK010000038.1, forward strand.
AATCTCATGACTGTTTATACCAATACCGGCTTTCTTGGTATTCCCTTAGCACGAGCCATACTGCCGCCCAATGCCGTATTGTATGTTATCGTCATAAACATCTTCTACAGCCTGCTTTTCTATACCCACGGTCTTACGGTGCTCGGTCCCGGCAAGACCGGAGAGAAGAAAAAAAATCCGCTGCTTTCGATCATCAACCCCGGAACGATAATGGCCGTCTTAAGCCTCTTTGTATTCTGGTATGAAATAAATCTTCCTCCCGTACTTGCAAACACCGTGCAGTATGTAGGAAATGCCACCGTATTTTTATCCATGTCACTTCTCGGCGTATCGATAGCCAGATCGCAGATAGCAAAGTCACTTAAGGATCTGCGCATCTGGGGATATATACTTCTGCGCATGCTGCTGGTACCTGTAGCTATCGTACTGATAATGCGCGCAGCCGGCTTTGACAATACTGCGGTCCTTGCTATGTGCTTAATGGCTGCGGTTCCGGTCGGCAATCTTCCGATGATACAGGCAGAAAAAATAGGAGAGGATACCCGCATCCTCTCCTCAGCAATAGCAGTCACCACTGCAGTCTCACTGTTAACCATCACTCTGTTGTTGTCCTTCTTCTCTTAATACTCGGTAAAGAACAGCAGGCCGAAAGTGCCCGGTCCGCAGTTGGCGGCTATACTCGGTGAAGCCTTCTGTATGAAGACTTCATCAAAGCTTGCATATTTCTCTGCCATTGCCTTTACTTTCTCCAGTTCTCTTGTGGTCATCCCTACATAGGTGATGAACAGCATTCGCGTATCTATCTTATCCTGAACATTAAAGGCATTTGCGATATATCTTTCCCATGCATGCTCCCTTGATCCGAAATACACCTTTGCCACCTTCATCCTGCCTTTCTTAAGGGCCACTACAGGATGGACCATAAACGCGTTCGCCATGCTTCCCACACCGGCTCCCACCAGTTTCTGCCTTACCAGGAAATCCAGAGTATCTACTATAAAGCTGGTATGGACATGGCTCTTCATTTTCTCCATCCTTAAGATTATGGCTTCGGCGCTCATTCCCTCATTGGCAAGCCTTGCTGCTTCTATTGCCATAAGTCCCAGACCGCTTGAGAGATGGCCGGAATCGATCACGCTCACGTTTCCGAAGTCTTCCGCCACATCCATTATACGTGAGTATTCTCCTTCTTCCAGCCCGCTCGAAAGCGACAGATAGATGATATTGTTTGCTTCATCCAGACGATCCGAAAAGAATTTTTCCAGCTGCTCCGGATAAGGCGGAATTGCTTTTGCAAAAGAGTCAGGGTCTGACATATACGCCATCAGTCCGCTGGTCTCTATCTCAATACCGTCCTTGAATACACCGTCACCGGTCTTTACGATATGGGGTATCACTGCTATGCCGTATCTGGCCTGCAGGGCTGCGGGAATATCCGCAACACTTCCGGCGGTTATCCTTACCGCCGATTTTTTCTTATGCTCTCTTATCCACTCGATACTCTCCTCTTCGAGAGACTGCGTCGTATGTGTCACCGTGATCAGTTCCTTGGGAAGCAGACGGTATACGGTATTCTCAAGTTCTTCACCTGTGACAGGCTTCATCAGATATCCGTCAAAACCTTCCCTTGCATACATGCTCTCGTTATCGCTGCCCGCATTGGCGGTAAGAGCAACGACTCTTGTATCATGGCAGAATCCTCCGGTCTGGTTCCTGATAGCATGCATGCACTCGATACCGTCCATACCGGGCATCTTATGATCCATCAGTATCACATCATAATGCTTATCAACTGTTTTCTTTAAGGCCTCAACGCCGGACTCCGCAGTATCGACCTGCACCTTCGTTTCCTTAAGCAGCTTTTCGACTACCATAAGATTTGCTATGGTATCATCCACCACCAGTATCTTTGCTTCGGGTGCTTCGAAGGATTCCACATACTCATGTTCCTCGCGGGACTTGCCGTGACGATGTTCGATATCCAGCTCGCCTACGGGTTCTTCGTTTACTATCTTCTGGGGAATGCTTATGACAAAAGTCGAACCCTTGGTATATATGGAATTGACGGTGATCTTTCCTCCCATCAGATCTGTCAGGTTCTTAACAATGGATAAGCCGAGACCGGTTCCTTCAATGTAACGGTTCTTCGCTTCATCTACGCGCTTAAATGCAGTGAACAGATGAGGCATGCTTTCCTTCTTTATACCCATGCCCGTATCGCTGACCGAATAGGAGACCATCACACTGCCGTCACCGTTTCGTTCACTCTGTATCGCAAGCCTTACATAACCTTCGCTGGTATACTTTATGGCATTATTCAGTATGTTGATGAGAACCTGTTTTATCCTGACTTCATCTCCGTACAGTTCGGAAGGGAGTTCCGGGGATATATCCACATGAAAGGCAAGATTCTTTTCCCTTGCCTTTATCCACAGCATTCCGACTATATCGGAAAGCATGTCGCCTGTACGGTACGGCGCATTGTTCAGCTTCATCTGCCCTGATTCAAATTTAGACATATCAAGTATGTCATTTATAAGATGCAGCAGCATATGACTTGCAGCCTGTATGTTCTGGGCATCTTCATTTATCTCTTCCGAGGCATTCTGCCTCAGTATCATTTCGTTAAGGCCTATGATGGTATTTATGGGGGTCCTTATCTCATGGCTCATGTTAGAAAAGAAACGACTCTGGGATTCGTTAAGCTTTTTGATCTCTTCCCCCTGTTCTTCCTTTTCCAGTATCTGCTCCCTCATCATATGTTTCAGATATGATGTTAAACATCCCAGCACAAGCTGTACTGCAACGAAGATGGCAAAGTCCCTGAAGTTGCTTCCGCTGATCGCACTGTCTGTTCCCTCGTTTAAGTACAGTGCCAGCACTACCGCGTCCGATATGCCTGTCAGGAAAAGATATATCCTTACATCCTGATAAAAACAATAGGGAATACAGAAGGAAACGATCATAAAAAGCATGGCATCTATTCCGCCGTAGGCTATGTTATCAAGCATGATCATCCTTATCGCCCAGGCCAGGGTAAAAAGAACCATGATACTGTTGATCGCAGGTATCTTCCTGTAATTATCATCAAATCTGCGGTCCAGTACCAGCAGTATGATCACATATAAAGCAATGACTGCGCCCATGCCGAGATAGGAAACTCTGTACTCTCCGATAAAGGCTTCGTTCGCATATGATTCAGGCCATATATATGAAAAAATGAAACAGGCACACATAGCCAGAGTGATCACCGGTCCGACGATCATCGAGGTATTGACCGACTCACGTATACCGGTTTTTCTTAAGGCTTCGAATCTCGGATTTTTCTTTGGACGAAATACATAATCGAAAAATTTTCTCATGCTTCTTCTCCTTCCGGATCAAATTCCATTATGTCCGTCTCTTCTTTGTCCGGTTCTGCAGCCTTAACATCATCCGCATTTTCTCCGAGACATTCCCTCAGACCATCGGCAAGTTTTCTGTATTCCGTCATCGACACTCCGTCTTCCTGCCATATCTTTTCTTCCACACCGGCTTTGGCTGCTTTTTCAAGCTCAAACATTTTATCCGAAACACTCATGCAGCCTATCATCTTTGATGTTCCTTTGACTGAATGCACGATTATCTCGTAACTGCGAAGATCTCCTTTTTTGAAACTTTCCTGTGCTTCGGCTATCTTTCCGGGAGCATCGTCCGCATACTGTACCAGCAGCTGTTTGTAGAAATCCCCGTCGTTCTGGCAATAGCGCAGGCCCATCTCGGGCTTGATGCCGAGCTTACGAAGTTTTTCATAGAATTCTTTATCATCATTCTTTTGTTCTTTCTTTTCGTTCCCGCTCGCAGTATCAGGTTTTTCTTTTATTTCCGGAATTTCAACAGTGAGCGCCGACTTGGGCAGGACTTTTTTCATTATCCTCTCCAGTTCACTTATCTCGATCGGCTTGGCAAGGAAAGCATCAAAACCTTCTTTGATGAACATTTCCCTGGCAGTGCTGACTGCGTTTGCGGTAAGCGCAACAATGGGCACGTCTTTCTTTTCTTTACCGTATGCCGCCCTGATACGCTTCATGGCTTCCACTCCGTCCATACCCGGCATCATGTGATCCATGAAGATGATATCGAATTCGTTCTCGCGTATCCTGTTGACTGATTCTTCTCCGGAAGAAGCGGTGACGACTTTCATGCCATAGCTGCCGAGTATCTCTCTTGCAACCATATGGTTCATGGGTTCATCATCTACCACGAGGGCCCTTACACCTCTTGCATAAAGTCTTCCCTCTTCTTTTTCATAGTCCCCGGGATCAGCATTCAGGAATGAGATAATAGGGAAGCAGTAGAAAGGTTTTCTTATCACCTTTATGTTTGATGACTTCGGTATCTCAAATGAATCATCCGCAACTACGGCAACCAGCACGTCTTTCGAGAGCTCATCCATGAAATAAGGATCTTCTTCATACTCTTCCTTACCGACAAAGACATGGGTAAAATGTTTAGCTTTTGTCAGCTTCTTAAAGGCTTCCATATGATCCGCACGCTGCAGCATCACGTTCAGGCCAAGTACCAGATCCTTGACCATCGAATTATAGAATTCCCTTACATGCGGATTAGGATACTTTTCAAAATGCAGATAAGCGCCGACAACAAGGCGTTCGGGTTTTCTCACGCTCATGCAGCCTTCCGGATCCACTACCTCCTGAGGTATGCTGACACGCACCGTGGTCCCCTTGCCCTCTTCACTCTCTATCGTAAGGAAACCTTTAAGACTCTTTGTAAAACCGTTTACTATAGACAGGCCAAGCCCCAGACCGCTGGTGGATCTTGATCTTCCCGAATCTGCCTGATAGAAGCTGTCGAGTACCTTCTCCATTTCTATATTGCTCATGCCTATGCCGGTATCTTTTACTTCTATCAGCAGGTTAATCCCGTAATCACGTTCTTCGGAGGTGATGTGAACGTACACGCCTCCTTCTTTTGTGTACTTAAGACCGTTATCTATAAGATGTTTCAGTATCTTCTTGAGTTTTCCTATATCACTGCTCATCACAGCCGGAATGGTGGGATCCACATCAATGACCAGCTCCGTGTTAGCTGCCCTGTGGGGTGATATCTCCGTTACGATATCATTCAGCATTGAAGAAAGCATGTACTCTTCATTGTTGACCACCAGGGAATCCATATCTATCTCGGAATGATCAAGTATGTCGTCGATATGATCGCCGACTCTTTTTCCTGCCTCCGATACCAGTACCAGATTACGCTTTATCTCCTCATCGTCTTCTTTTTCCATGCATATCCCTGTCAGTCCTATCACGGCATTGATAGGTGTACGCAGCTCATGTGATATGTTTGCGAGGAAATCATTCAGCTTCTCGGTATTCTCAGCCAGCGCCGCGTTTTCCGCTTCCGACTGTTCCATTATGCTGTTCCATTTATTTATGATGCCTCTTGCGAAATAACAGAAGAAGCTGATAACAACAAGATGTAACAGTGTTCTTGTGACAGTCAGCTCATCAAACTCATATCCTGCATTTAACATCTGGATAATGTCATATGCCATTACCACATAATAAGTGATCTGCGCAAGTGTTATAACTCCCGAAATACCGGTAGAAACAAGGATCAGTATCAGCAGCGCCATAACAAAACCGATATCATAGGTACTCGTTAGATGCGCGCCGTAGAAGAAAGAAAGCATCATCATGAAGATCGAATAGATCCACACTCTCATCTCACTTGTAAAAGCCTGTCTTATATGCAGAAACCATGCAGATAAAACCCCCACTACCACCAGTATCAGTGCCCATTTTTCCCATCCGAGAAGTATGGCTTCTCCTATCAGGGCTATTGAAAACATGGTATAACAGAAAAGTATCGCAAGATGTGATGCTCCGAAATAATCTTTTTTCTTTTTTTCCTTATCCATAAGCGCTTACAGTCCCCTTGCTATCTGCTTTCCTTAAACACAGTGCCAAGCAGCTCTTTATAACTCAAAAACAGTCTCAGTAATTCTGCGTTATTATCACTGATATATGCCTCATCTTCACGCTTCCCTGCTTTCTCCAGCATAAATGCTTTCTCCGAGAGTTCATCCGCTCCTATAATCAGGGCCGAACCTTTAAGTGAGTGCACGCTGATCGCATAGTTTTTATAATCTCTTTCGGAGAAGAAATGCTCTATCTCCTCTGCCTTTTCATCTATCGTATCGTAAAATACTTTTAATACATTCAGATATGCTTTTGCACTGCCGCTGTTCTCTATACCCTTTACCGTATTGATCCTGTCCTGATCTTTAAGGCAAGCCAGTTCGGGCGAGGATGCCTCCTCCTCTGCTTCCGTTTCCATGACAGTAAGTTTATCCTTAGGCAGATATGTACGGAATAGTTCCTCAAGTCTGTCGGTATTTATCGGCTTGGTCAGATAATCATCAAAACCTTCGGAAATGTATTTATCCCTCGCTCCAGATATCGCATTTGCCGTAAGACATACCGCTGGAGTATTTAAACTCTTCGCTTCCGTGTTCTGACGCAATTCATGGAGCACTTCTATTCCGTCTTTGACCGGCATCATATGATCAAGGAAGATCAGATCATATTCTTTATCAGCGGCCATTCTCAACGCTTCCTCACCGCTTTCAGCCATATCTATCCTGACTAAGGTCTGCTTAAGGAGACTCTTGAATACCATCAGGTTCATGGCATTGTCATCTGCTATCAATACCCTGGCATCCGGCGCCGTAAAACTTACTTTGTATTTCTTTCTTCCTTTGAGCAGAGTCCCGTATGCTTTTTCATAATCACCCAGCTGTTCCCATTTTACAACACCCTGCTTTAAAGTAAAAGAGAACTTTGATCCCAGGCCGTACATACTCTCCACCTTCAGATCGCTTCCCATCATCCTGAGGAGTCTCCGGGTGATGCTCATACCAAGGCCCGTGCCCTCTATACTCCTGTTCCTTGCTTCATCAACACGCTCAAACTCCGAGAATATCCTCTCCAGATCATCTTTTTTTATACCTATGCCCGTATCCTTTACAGCCACCTTGAGCAGTATGCTTTCAGCTTCATCTTCTGTCTTTTCGTAGGCTATCGAGAAAGTGATATACCCCTTTTCCGTATATTTCACGGCATTGGAAAGTATATTTGTTATCACCTGCTTGATGCGTACATCATCGCCACGCAGCATTTTGGGCAGACTGCTGTCAAAATCAAGTTTAAGCTCAAGGCCTTTTTCGTCAGCTCTTTTCTGCACCATATTCACCAGATCGTTTATGACCGAAGACAGATCATAATCAACCGGTATTATCTCCATCTTTCCGGCCTCTATCTTTGAAAAATCCAGAATATCGTTTATTATACCGAGCAGCGTATTGCCTGCAACTTTTATTCCTTCGGAATATGCCACGATATTTGTGTCATCACATTCACGCAGTATCATCTCGTTCATGCCAAGCACGGCATTCATAGGAGTACGTATCTCATGGGATACGTTTGAAAGAAAAGCGGACTTTGCCTCACTGGCTGCGATGGCCCTTTCTGACACGTCCTTTTCCTTCTTCAGATTTTTGTACTGCTCTATCAGGCTTTTATAATGGTTCGACATGATGTTGCTTAAGCTGTAGCCGGCAACTATCATAACGATGGTCTCTATGGTAAGGCCGCCGAGACGGCTTACAAAATAATCATAGGAAGTTTCAAAATCTATCCTGCGCGCAGTAAAATATGATGACATATGCCAGGTGGCAAATACCATGAAGCCGTAATTGATCACGACAGCGAGGGAATACAGATTAAAATCACAGAACTGCAATGATAAAAGCGGAATAAGAAACCAGGTGATATAGATGGTAAGATGCGCGCTGTCCATTACCACCAGCAGCACATCGATAGCAAAGAGTGCGAGGATGGATGTGAGCATTGATGAAGAAAACCTTTTCATCATATGTCTGTGAAGCAGGGCCAGCACAGCCATGAATGCCGAGATAAACATGGCAGTATAATAAGTCACTCCGTGAAACACATTGAATTTAACAGCTACGGCAATGAACGGCCCCGCAAGTATACAGACCAGCAACACCTTATTAAACTGCTCATTGATCATCTTCCGGTTTTCAAGCAGGAAGCTGTCAAAATCCGAGATGTTTTCCCGGGCTATCAGTTGCTCTCTTTTATCCATTAAGGCTCTGCTCCCTTTATTATCTTATCTGCAGGCAGATGCTTAAGCAGTATATCTTCAAGTTTTTCCGAAGTAACGGGTTTAGCCAGATAATCGTCAAAGCCTTCCGAGAGATACCATTTTTTTGCCCCGGAAATGGCATTGGCGGTAAGACATACCATGACAGCGCTCTTTATGCCATTATCACCGTTCATTTCACGCAGGGTTTCTATCCCGTCCTTATCGGGCATCATATGATCGAGGAAGATCATATCATATTTCTTTTCTGCTGCTTTTGCTATCCCTTCGTCACCGCTTACAGCGGTATCTATCCTAACCTTCGTATGCTCTAACAGACTCTTTATCACTTCAAGGTTCATGATATTATCATCAACTATCAGTATCTCAGCCTCAGGACAGGTGAAGTTCTCTCTTATGGACATGCGCTTTCTTAAGTCTTCGTTATATGCTTTCTCAAAACTGCCGAGAGGTTCCCAGGCCGCAACTCCCATTTTCATAACAAAGGAATACTTTGCGCCAAGATCCGCTACGGTCTCTGAATTTAAACTGCTCCCTGATGTCTCGCAAAGTTTTCTTAAGGAAGCAAGTTTTTCTTCCTCAATACCTTTTCCCGAACACATCACACTGAAATCAAGCATCACTTGTTCGCTGTCTTCTTCCTGCTTTTCAAAAGAAAGGCCGAATACTATTTTACCTTTATCCGTATATTCTGCTGCATTGACTAAGAGTTCCGACAGCAGCTCTTTAAGCTCTTCTTCGTTTCCGCACAGTCTCCTGGGTGTGCTCCAGGCAATATCGAAGACCGTTTCAAGTCCTTTCTTTACGCATGCCTCTCCCAGCAGATCCGCAAGGCTGCACATCGTCGGAAAGAGATCGAAATATTCTCCCTGTATCTCTTCTTTGTTCTGCTCTGCTACCGGCTCTTCTTTTTTTCCGCCGATCTTCTTAAAGAATTCTGCTATCGCGCCCATCTTTTTGATACCTGTCTCATAAAAAGTGTGGTAGTTCTTATGCACTACCACACTTCGTTTTCCTCCGTCTTATCAGGATATATGGAAAGTCTCTACCGTCTTCTGCAGATTCTCTGCCTTATCTGATATAAGATTCACTTCCTTTGCAGTCTCTTCCGAATTGGCGGTTATATCCTGTATGCTCAGATTCACTGACTGTATCGCGGAATTCAGATTCTTCTGCGAATCATTGAGTCTCTCAAGTGAATCATTGATATTGGTCATGGATGCAGCCAGCTCCTCTGCTCCTGCGCCTATGGTAGCTGACTCATTGGCATAGAACTCCGCATCACTCTGATAATCCTTTGCAAGGGTTGCCAGTGTTCCGTAATCCCTCATTACATCCTCGCTTAAGAAAGTGATGACCTTGGTGCTTTCATCCGAAAGCCGCTTTACGCTGTCCATAACCTTCTCGATTATGCTGTTGATCTTCTCTATCTCATTGGCTGTTGTCTGTGAGAGATTCTTGATCTCGTTTGCGACCACGGCAAAGCCCCTGCCCGCATCGCCGGCTCTTGCTGCCTCTATTGAAGCATTAAGAGCAAGAAGATTGGTCTGGTCTGCAATCTCATTGATGCTGTTTGATATATCCGATATCTGCTCTATGACCTTTGTATCTTCTATGGCTTCTGAGAGCTTCCTGCTGCTGTCTTCGGCTATGGAAACAGCCTTATTACGATTCTCTATGATCTCCGGTAAGGTCTCATCTATATGCGCTATTATCTCACCGGCTTTCTCTGCCATCTTCTGTGTATCGTTGGCCAGCGATTCCACCGCATCGGATACTTCGGCACTCATGGTAAAGATATTGTCGATGTTTCCGGACTGCTCGTTTGTATTCTCACTGGCTGTCTCCATGGCGTTGCATACGTTTTCTATGCTGTCGTTCATGGCAAGCACATGATTATTGGTATTCTCTATCTCGCGTCCGATAGCTTCCGAAGCCGTTGCCGTATCTCTTATGGTAGAAAGGAATCTGGTTTCCAGCTCATCGAGAAGATAACTGATCTCATCATTCTCGGAAGGCATGTCCTTTACGTTTTCCCTGCCTACTACCCTGTCCTTAACGAACAGACGCATACGGCTAAGCTGCGCGAGATGTGAATTAAGTCTCAGTCTTACCACCACTATCGATATGATCGTGATAAGTATAGCTGCGCCGATACCGAGGAGCACCACTCTTCTTAACTTTGAATACTCAACCGAACGTGACTGGGATACGCCGAGTTTCCATCCTGTTATCTCTATCGGCGAGATCACCATCATCTTTGTATTGTTATCGTAATCCTTTACTATCTGCACGCCCTTTGCATTCTCATCAAAAGGCACGACATCTGCAAGCTTTGTGGTGCCGTCTTCGGTAGGGTTAAATGCCTCATTGGGATGAACTATCACCGAACCGTCTCCTGCCAGAAGGAAGCTCTGCATCGTTTCATCGGATGCTATATCATTGACTGTTTCAAGCAGCGAATCTAGTGAGATATCAGCCAGCACCGCACAGGTATGTCCCTCGCACTTATAGGGCACCGTAGCGGATACTATCATAGATCCGGTTGCGAAATCCTGATAAGGATCCGTATAGACCAGATGTCCGGCTGCCTGTGCATCTATCCACCAGCCTCTGGTGGTCGGATCCAGATCCAGTACAGAATGATCGGCAGGGTATACACCCCCGTCATAATCGTAGCAGACATAATACATTAATGCTGCCGGGTTTACTTCCAGGCACTCTGCAAGATAATCCATAATGGCATCGGTATCTTCATAGGTAACTGTGGAAAGGCTCCTGGACATCACCGTTACCAGATCGCCCTGTTCCTTCAGCCAGGCATTTATAAGTTTAGCGTTATTATTCGCATCGACCTCGACTTTCTCCCTGCTGTTTTCCTCAGTGACCCTCGATGTCTCCACCGCGCTTATCAGCACAGTAAAAAAAGCCGTGACAACAATAAACAGCATTACTATCAGGACTATCCTGTCTTTGATGTGCCACATCAATTTTCTCATGATATATTACCCCCTCATGTCAGAATGATAAGTAAAAGAAAAACGGATGTGGATTGCTCCACACCCGTAAATTATACCAATCGCCTGTACAAAAGTCAAAACAATTTGCCTTTGTTTATTGGGCTGAGGCCTGTACCGTTACGCATCCGGTATAGTTCTTTTTACCGTTTATCTTCACCGTGCCGTCTTCCTTGGCATTTGATGTAAAGTACATTTTAGCAGTCAGCTTTACAAGTTTTTCGTCTGTTGCCTTAAACTTAACTTTTACAGACTTTATCTTGCTAAGGGAACCGTCTTTTATTTTGAAACTGCCATCGCTGTTTGTTTTGGCAACGACCTCAACGCTGCTCATATCTGCCAGGGATACCGGATTAATGGTGTATTTTATCCTGTTGTCCTTCTTCTTAAGCTCTTTGTTTGCGGCGGCCACTACCTTTTTAATGCTTGATAATTCAGTCTTATTCAGGACATTATTAGCCCCCTTCTTTACGCTTAACTTGGCATAGAACTTTGCTTCCCCCGCATCCTTATTCTTGGAGGAGGTATACTTAACGTTCAGAACGTCTTCGGCTTTAACCGTTTCCCTTATGCCCGCTGCCTTAAGTACTCCGGATAGATTGATTAGTTCCGCATCAGCCGCTTTTAACATATCGGGGCTTATCTTCTTTCCTGTATAGCTTATCGCATCCAGATAGTTGAAGCCTACCGTCCCCTGCACCGTTTCGGTTTTGGAAAGCTTTGCGGTGAAATTAACGGAAACAGACTTGAATGATGGTATCACGTATGCATCAATATCCATGTCGGATATCCTGGTAGTGGAATCATCATCTCCGACACTCTTTCTCTCTACCACAACTTTACATTCTGCCTTTTCTCCGCCGCTGTTACATGTGGCGGTGATCGTCGTCTCCCCGGGTTTTACAGCGGTAACTGTACCGTCAGCATCCACTATTGCTACAGCCGTATCTGCGCTCGTCCAGCTGAGTGATTTATCCGCAGCATTGTCAGGGGTAACCGTTGCATCAAGCTTTTTACTTTCACCCATCTTGAGTGTTATGCTGCTGTCCTTTAATGCTACCGAGGTTTTTACAGGATTCCACTTTGCGTAGATTACTGTATCTGCCGTGATCGGCGTATCAAAACTGAATTCTGTGGTCAGTGCGCTGTCGCTGTACCAGCCGCCGAATATACTTCCGCTCTTTGTCGGATCTGCAGGCTTAGCAGCCTTTTCTCCGCTTGTGATATTCTGAGCTCCGATAGCACTGCCGCCATTGGTTTCAAAAGATACCGTATATACTGTCGGAGCATTACCTGCTGTCCACTTTGCATATAAGGTTATCGATGCTTCAATCGTGGAATTAAAATCGAAGGCTGTGTTAAACGTACTGTCAGTATACCATCCGGCAAAAGTGAAGCCCTCCTTCGTCGGATTTGTAGGCTTGACGGCTTTACCGCCTATTTCTACTGTCTGGTTAGCTACGGCACTTCCGCCATTGGAATTAAATGTTACGATATATGAGTTTTCAATCCACTTCGCATAAAGCACAATATCTGCAGTGATCGGAGTGTTAAAATCAAACTTCGTATTAAGCGTACTGTCACTGTACCAGCCTGCAAAGCTGAATCCTTCTTTCGTAGGCGTAGGTTCTTCTGCTTTAGCTCCGCTTATAATATTCTGTGCTCCGATAGCACTGCCACCATTGGTTTCAAAAGATACTGTATATGTTGCCGGAGCTTCGCCATCGGTCCACTTGGCATATACGGTTGTCTCCGCTGCAATCACATTATTAAAATCAAACGGTATGGTAAGTTCGCTGTCCGCATACCATCCCGCAAAGGTACATCCTGCCTTTGTCGGGTTCGCGGGCTTTACTGCTTTTTCCCCGTCAATCACGTATTGAGCTTCTATAGCACTCCCGCCATCGGTATTAAAAGTCACCTTATTGCTCAAAGCATTATAAGAGCCGATTCCTTTGATCTTGAAATGGTATGATGAACCGGTAGGCGCCTGTATTTTGAACTTGACATACGCCAGCTGAGCAGCAGCCTCACTTCCATTTATTTTAGTAGGCTCGTGGTACCAGGCCGGCTGGCTAAACCCACTCCAAGGAATATTTTTGAGTACACCGCCTTCACCGGTGGGTGCTTTTGGAAGACTACATTCCGGGTTGGCATAGCTGATTGTCATCTCCGTGTCTGTTTCCATGCCAAGTAGAAGGGTTGCCGGATAATCACACTCATAATAAACGGACAGACCGCCCCAATCCGAGGCATCACACGCTACAAGCTCCCCACCTTCGTCTTGCCCCACTATGCTGAAGCATATATCTACGTACGGGTTATATGTAAGTTTACCTCCGTCGTCGAGCATGGCCGTGCCGCTGATGCCCTTATTCGCTTGGACGTGTGCGTTGTTGATTGGGGCGTCAGGGTCGACATCGTAAGGATCATCCCAAACCACCGTCGAATTTCCGTCATCAGCATTGTCAGTGGCAACAAACCATTTTCCCCCGGTTCCGGTTGCGTTTTCAAATCCCGTCGTGACATGTGCTATGCCATCTTTGCCCAGCCACTTAAAATCTGTTCCCGCTTTCACGGAAGCCGGCGGCATAACACCAAAAAACAGTACTACTGCCAATATAAAACTGATTATGCTTTTTGTTAATCTTCTGCTTTTTCCTTTTTTCATTTTTTCACCCTCTCAAATATATGGCCGTTTTCGTTGCAAAAACCTTTCTGAAGAAATACTTTAGCATAATGTCTTTTTTATTTCAACCCTGCCGCTCTTTTACAAAATATTAATGAAAGAGCGTTCTGCCAGCAGAACGCTCTCACCAGATACCGATTCAATATCGCCCTCATCCAACAGATGATAATACAGTTTCCTTGCCGCTGGTCCACACGAAAAAAACACCCGTAAGGTGTTTTTTTCGTGTGGACCCTCGGGGACTCGAACCCAGGACCGACCGGTTATGAGCCGGTTGCTCTAACCAACTGAGCTAAGGGTCCATATGTACTTATTTAGTACTGAAAAGCCGATGATCGGACTCGAACCGATAACCTGCTGATTACAAATCAGCTGCTCTGCCAATTGAGCCACATCGGCGTGCCTCGCACGCCGATGTGGCGATACGAGAAAATATCTTTTTAAACAGTTTTTTCATCTTTTGTGAAATTCCCTGTTTATGACTCCAACGGGAATCGAACCCGTGTTACCGCCGTGAAAGGGCGATGTCTTAACCGCTTGACCATGGAGCCCGAGCTCCCCGAGTTGGGCTC
>JAEEIK010000039.1 GCA_016281335.1 Lachnospiraceae bacterium
CTCCGGCTCTGGCAAATGAAGCCCTGTCATCCTCCAGAGCTTTTTCCATCTCTGTAAGCATGACATCAGTATGACGTGGATCATGATGTACGAACATGATCTTTTTGGCATTGCTTTCCTCCAGCAGTCGCATTCCTTCTGTGACAGTGGAATGCCCGTATCCCCTCATCCTGCCATATTCTTCCTCTGTATATTGCGCATCATAAAGTATCAGATCCGCATTCTTTGCAAACTCAGCCAGTTCCTTCTGTTTTTCTTCCGTATGCTCATGATCCGTGGCGTAGACAAGAGACTTACCCTCATGATCCAGACGGTATATCGTGGAACCTCCGGGATGATTTGCCTCCATTCCGCTCACTCTGATGTCCCCTATCATGAACGGAAACTCCGGCTCATGAAATACCGGTTCTGAAGGATAGACATCAAGCCCTACAGGCCATAAGGGCGGATTCATAAGACATGATAGCTGCTCTCCTGCCGTCAGCCCGTTCCTTGTCTTAAGGTATATATCAATTTTTCTTTCTGAAAGAAAAAGAGGGGACAGCGGTATCCCCATTATATGATCCACATGGGAATGTGTCAGCAATAAAGACACCGGACGGTCTCCCACATCCGGCGCATGCAAAAGCCCGCTTCCCGCATCCAGAAATACAGCCCCGGAATCCGCCTCTGCCAGTAAGCATGAGGTACTGCCTCCGAATATGGAAAACTCTTCTCCGTCAACCGGGATCGAACCCCTGACACCAAGGATCGTTATCTTCATCTTTTATATTCCTGCTTCCATTACCCAATTTATCGCAAACCTATTATATTTTACCGTTTTTCAGCCTCAATTTCAATCCCTTTTGCCCCTTGCATTTATTCCCTCTGTCAGCTATAATAAACAGGCTGTATGCAGACGTATCGAAGTGGTCATAACGGGGCGCACTCGAAATGCGTTTGCCCTCCGGGGCACGAGGGTTCGAATCCCTCCGTCTGCGCTGACCATCCGGAAGAGCCTTTCCGGATGGATTTTTTTAAACTATGGAGGTGAGCATATGGATATCCTGATAGTTGTTGACATGCAGAAGGACTTTATTGACGGAAGCCTCGGCACAAAGGAAGCACAGGCTATAGTAAGCAATGTTGTCGATAAAGTTAAGAATTTCAACGGAAAAGTCTTTTTTACCCGTGACACCCACCATGAAGATTATCTGAATACTTTTGAGGGAAAGAATCTGCCCGTTGAGCACTGTATCAAAGATACGGCAGGCTGGGCTGTCTGTGATGAGTTAAAAGCTCTCAGTGAAACTGCGACGATAGTCGACAAGCCCACCTTCGGCTATACCGAATGGAAAAACCTTATACCTGAACAGCCCGATTCTATAGAAGTATGCGGCCTTTGCACCGATATCTGCGTGATCAGCAATGCCCTTATCCTTCGCGCGATCTACCCCGAGGTACCTATGACAGCTGACAGCCGCTGCTGCGCAGGTGTTACTCCCGAAAAGCATGAAGCAGCATTAAACGTGATGGAAAGCTGCCAGATAAAGGTAATAAGATAACGGCAGGTCGTTTCTATGACTATCGATGCATATATTAATCCTGATTTCGGATGGAAAGAGAAGCTGATCTTTCTGCTGGTCACACTTTTGGGGGTAGTGATCTGTATTCTGCTTATAACTACAGCTGTTGCGATCTCTGTTTCCCTCATGAAAGCGGAAAGTTTCAAAAAGAAAAAGGAGTTTTACGAGCGCGCTCATAACCGGGTCCAGCTTTTTTATGAAATGATCATCTCGGGCACTTCCGTGCTTTCTTTTTCCTGCGCTTATGTGATCATCAACCATATATATGCAAAAGCTAAGGATCTGGGAGAAACTGTTTCTCCCGGGCTTGATGCTTTTCTGAACCTCTGGTCTCAGGGAAAAGACTTTATCCTTCTTCTGCTCATATGTTTGTCGTGTTTTCTGACCTCTCTTCTGGACAGGCTTGTGATCCCCTTAAAAAAAGCAGACCGTAGCGAGAAAGCATGTGTCAGAATGCTTGCTATGTTTTACTGCATACTAATACTGATCCGTCTTAACAATATAGGTGACGAAAGTGAATACAGTCCCGTAATGATCTACTATCTCGGACTCATTGTCGGACGTTTTGTCTATTTTGATGCTTCCCTGAGAGATTTCCTGCAAGCACTGTGGAATATGTTTAAGAAGATTTATCTGCTGATCCTGGGGCTTGCGCTAACCGGTCTTTTATGCCTTTTCGGCTTCCGCATGGAATACCTGCTGGAAAAGAACTATTATATCGTAGGCGCTTTTTACACCCATCTTTTTATGCTGACAGCTGTTTTCATACTTCATCATTCACATATCCTTTCCCTGTTTATCAGAAAACCCAAGGATGAAGTCGACGAAGAAGAATATGATTATGATGAAGATGAATATGATGAAGAAGAGTATGACGAAACTGTTCAGGATCTGTGATGCGGCAGCTTAAGCATTGCCGTAAATGCTATTATCACACCCGCTGCACACACTGCCGTTCCCATTATCAGCATGGGTTTTATCCCGAAATTATCAAGTATGACTCCGCTTAAAAGATTTGAAAACACACCTCCGACAGTGATGGCGCTGGTTACGTATGCCTGCCCTTTGACCTGATCCAGTTCTTCCATCGTATTGCTCACGTAATAAGCAGCCGCCGGTATGAATACGGCATATGCAAACAATTGAAAGCTCTGGCTTACATACATTCCTATCATATCAACGGCAAAGATCAGTATCAGTATCTTAACAAAGAATGCCACTCCCGATACCAAAAGCAGCTTATCCGAAGATACTTTCTTTAGTATATATCCGAATAATGCCATTACCGGCAGCTCAAGTATGGCTTGCAGAAAGTTTGCATAACCGAGTTCTGCTTCTCCACCTCCAAGATTCCTGATTATCTGTATCATAAAATCGTTTATCATGTTATGGGCAAAATAGAAACAGACGGTTCCTGCCAAGAATACCATAAAGGCAGGATAAGTGCGTGCAAAATCAACAATATTATTATGAGCTTTTCCTTCAGGAGCAGAAGTTTTACTGTCATCGGACAGATCAGTGTCCGTGTGCCTGACTGCCGCCGGCTTTTTGAATGTATATATCAGAACAGCTGAGATCGCCATAACTGCCACATTGATACTGAGCAACAGGTTTACCCCGAAGCTTTCTACTGCTCGTCCCACAAACATTGATGTAATTGCGAACCCGGCCGATCCCAGTCCTCTGGCAAGTCCGTAATTGATGCTGCATCCTGCTTTTTGATATTCAAAGCAGAGAGCAGTCATCACCGGCTGATAAGCAAACTGTATCATGTATATCACAACATATACGACGAATATAATTGCCTTGATATCATGAGCAGCCATTAGTATCAGGGATCCTGCAAGTATTGTGAGCACGGATATAAGGATAAAACGCCGGTTAGTCAGCCAGCCCGGTTTATCTATGATACCGGCAACATATGGCTGACTTACGGCAGAAGTAATATTGGCTATGGCAAGCAGTACGCCCACCTCAGTATTCGTAAAGCCATGTGCCAACAGGTACACGGCCGCGCATGCATGTATCGTACAAAATGCCGCAAAGTATGCAACATTTAACAGGATATATCTTAGTGTCCATGTCCCTTTTACTGACATAACGCCTCCCTGATCACTATAATGATCCTTTTATCTGAGACTTCTCAGATACTCCTTATGCTCATCGCTTACTCTGTAACTCTCTATTGACTTCTGGATAGCCTTCTTATGTACCCATTCATCAAGTCTTCTGTCTTCGATGAAGCTTATGCACTCATCATATCTCTTTGCCAGCGCTGTCGCAAAATACCAGGCTACCATCATCTTAAGATAATAGTCATCTCCTTCTTTTGATGCCACCAGTTCGGGATATTCTTCTTTAAAGTCCTCTCCCAGAAACTCATTCATCAGCATGCGTATGCCGAAACGCGCGGTATATACATGATCGGATGCGATCCACTTCTTTATGTATGGAAGAAGTTTTTCATGATTTTTCTTAAATACCTTCGGTGATGACTGGTCCGAAACCGGCCAGCAGTCCACATACGGAAGGAAGTCTTCCACGGCCTTTACGCACTCGTCAAAATCTTTTATCAATGCGATGACAAAGAAGTGTACCAGGTTTTCCTCATAATACTTATGCGGCAGATCCTTCAGGAACTCATCTCTTTTACTGCTTTCAAATACCTCTTTTGCTATGCTCCTCATCTGCGGCGTCTTAACACCAAGTATAGTGTCAGCAGAAATATTCGGAACCAGCTTAGCCTGAAACTCCTTATACTTATCATCCTTTACAGCCTTCAGTTTCTTGTAAACGTTCATCTTAACCTCCGATCACTTTCAGAGTGTATTCCCCTCTCTCGTATCCATAGCCATCTCCGGCATCTTCATAGAACTCATATGATGCATCTTTACCAAAACGCTTCCACTCGATTTCAGCTGTCTGCTCCTCCGTAGACAGTGCCTCTTTCGCAAGGGGGATCAGGCTGCCGCCCCTGACAAACAGCGGGATCTCATCAAGTTTAGCGCTGACGGCGCTTTCGCTTCCTCCCTCATGCTTCTCTCCGGTGTAGAAGTCATACCAGTCACAGCCCGCAGGAAAATAAATTCTTCTCTGTTCTGCTCTGTCTTCCTTTGCATTCCCGTTCTCTTCATAATACATGGGTTCCGTTACGGGACATACCATCAGACTTTCTCCGAACATGAACTGATCCGTGATATCCCAAGTCTTTTTATCATCGGTAAAGTCAAAGGCCAGCCATCTGATCAGAGATCTGTCTTTCAGCCATACCTTTCCTGCTTCCGAATAAATATACGGCATAAGTCTGTAACGCAGCTTATTTGCCTTAAGCAGGGCATCATAGAATTCCCCTTTGAAATTCCAGAGTTCTCTCCTGCAATCCGTTCCGTGAGCACGAAACATGGGAAGAAAAGCGGCATACTGATACCATCTCGTATATAACTCGCAATACGCAGGATCATCCAGGGTCTCATCATACTTACCCTTCCAATACCAGAAATCACCCTGCTTCACAAAGAATGCGCCTATATCCATGGTCCAGAAAGGAAGACCTGATGCGCAGAAATGCAAACCTATCGCTATCTGATTTCTGTAGGTATCCCAGCTGGCGTCGGTATCTCCCGACCACATCACTGTTCCGTAACGCTGCTGCCCGGTATATGCACTGCGGGTAAGGTTAACGACACGTTTCTCCTTTCCTTCTTCATACATCACCCTGCGCTGATTCTCATATATACCCATGGCATGATATAAGGGGAAACTGTCACAGAATTCGTAAGGCATCCTTAAGCCTGCCTCGTCACAGAATGCCCTGTACATATCTCCTTCTTCCATGCGTATCTTATGGCCCCATTCGGGTGTGAAAGGTTCAGAGCTGTCGCACCACCAGGCATCTGTCCCGTAGGAAAAATGTGTTTTTGAAAGCTGGTCAAAGTACAACCTCCTCGCCTCTTCGTTAAAGGCGTTATATACCGAACATGCCGGAAGGAAAAGTTTCCTTTCCGCAAACTCCTTATGGTCCGGAGTATTCGAAGCCATCGTAGGCCATAAAGAGATCATAAAATGAACATGTTCATCATGGAGTTTATCTATCATGGCCTTGGGATCAGGGAAACGCGAAGCATCATAAGATTTCTGTCCCCACTCTCCGTCAGACCAGCTGATCCAGTCAAGCACTATGCAGTCCATGCCTATACCAAGATCACGTGACTTCTTTACTGTTTCCTCTATTTCTTTCTGTGTTTCGTATCTTTCCTGAGACTGTACATAGCCGAAGGCCCATCTCGGCAGAAGTGAAGCTTTTCCTGTCAGACTGCGATAGCCTGCTATCACTTCATTCATGCTGCCTGCAATGAAATAATAATCAAGCTGCTGATCCGCTTCAATATATAAATATGTTCCCTTTTCATTATCATTAAAGATCATGGGGCTGTATGTATCAGTCAGTATCCCGTAGCCTCTCGTGGATACGAACATGGGAACGGCTATCTTTCTGTTGCCCTGATGAATATACAGCATATGTCCTCTCAGTGATGCAAAACCTTTTTCCTGCTGACCCAGACCGTATATAGCCTCATCTCCCAGTTCAAAATTGAAACGTATATGATAACTCTTTCCGGCAGCTGTTTTCTCCGGCTCTTCCAGCACTTCTTTTTTCCCGTCGGCTGTTTCTATTATCCTTGTCTTCTGTCCGGCATCCGACAGTCTGTAAGTTTCGAACTCCTCAAACTCCTTTGGTTCATCTGCTCTTTCTTTAAACAGACTCTTTCCCGTTTTATCCTTAAATGAAACAGCTCCGCTGTTTTTATCAATGTATATTTCCAGCCCGGGAAGAAGCAGCATTATCACGCTGTCTGTTTCCTCATGCTTCCAATCCGCATAACTGTCTTTATTTATCACTCCCGGTTTCTCTATAGTTGAAAGCTCAGCATTTACTGTACTTACTACTCTTACGATACTATCCGTCTTTGGTTCCAGAACAGTCAGGCCCGAAGCTGAAAACAGATAAAGAGCGTTATCTTTTCTTTCAATTTTCTTTATCCTTCGTGATAAAGGACTTACGGCTGTAAGCATTTTCTACCTCCTAAATGATCATCTCTTATCCGAGGACTTTAGCTGCATATGAGCAGCTCGGAATGATCCGGTTTTTATTACGTTCGGCTTCCTGTACCACAGTGTACACAAGTCTCTTTGCTATACCTTTACCACTGAAAGCAGGATCGACTTCTGTGTGATATATCACCCAGCCTTCTTCGCTTTCTTCGTAATCACACTCACCTATCAGTATCTCACCGCTGTATGCAGCACTGCGATGAGCATCCGCTTCGAACATGATACGGATAAAATGATTATAGACACAGCTCAGTGCGCCTGACGGACATTTTGAAACAGCCTGCCATACCTTATCCGTAGGCGCATCATTTATATTTATCCATGGACGCCTTGTTATATCAAAGGCTTCAGGGCAGCCTGTCACACATTTTTTTTCGTGCCTGCATTTTTCCGAATCCCAGAACACCGAAATATCTTCATTTTCATATAATCTGTGCATGATCTTGTCCCCGCCTCAATGAAAAGCTATCACCTTGTCATAATCATAACCGCGATCCGGTGTGTAGTTCCTCTTCGTTAAGCTGAAGTATACTACGGCATTTTTCTTCAGTGTGATCGAAACCGTAGCTGTATCTTTTTCCGCATTAATGATACTGCTGTTTACAAGAGGCTGTGCTGCACTCCTGATAAGCTCCGTTTCTTCTTTGGTCGGATAAGCGGGTTCACCCATATCATGCCATACCTTCAAAGGATTGCAGCAGCTCTCATCGACCGTCTTCGTAATAAGCGTATACTCTCCTTTATCTTCGGGCTTAAGCGATAATTCTGTATCAAAGTCATCTTCGTCAATATTCCAGAGGATGCCCGCATAGCCTTTTTCATTCTTAACGATAACTGAATGATCATCCCTGTATACGCAGTCCGTTCCGAAAAGCTTCAGCTGCTTATAGAAATAAAAGGTCCAGAAAGTAGGCTTGGGTATATTGTCTGCTGCTACCATACCGAAACCGCCATGGAAAAGCGAGTACTGTACGCCCTGCTCCTCAAACACATCACCGAAGGTCCAGTAAGAATAGGTTTCGTTCACATCACCGAGTCCTGACAGCTGTCTTGCCAGATAAGCTGCATTGATATTCGTGTCATGGATGACACCCCTGGGTGTATATGAAGTACTGAACTCCGTCAGGTGTATAGGCAGGCCTTTAAATTCTTCATAGGAATCCACTATATCTCTTGTGGACTTAAGATTATTAAAACGCATTTCCTGATCTTCCAGTTTTGAATAATCGTAATGCCCTATCCTCTCAGGAAATTCTACCGTGTAATGATGCCTGGTGATCCTGTCCGGACGTATGCCTTCTTTTTTGCAGAAATCAAGAAAAGCCTTGATCCATTCGGCATCCCTGACGCCGCAGATAGCCGGGCCTCCTACTTTAAAGCGGTTGTCATATTCTTTGATCGCCGTAAAGCTTTCCTTGAACAGTTTGAAGTATTCTTCCATATCCGCCTTGTACCAGAAACCGGGAAGATTGGGTTCATTCCATACTTCTATAGGCCAGTCAGTTACTTCCTCACCATATCTTTCTTTAAGATGCTTAAGAAGCGCGACCACCATATCAGTCCATTTTTTATACTCCTTCGGAGGCGTGGTATTACCCTTCCAGTAAAATATGGTCTGGCTGCCGCTTGCCAGCTGTCCCGGCATAAAACCGAGTTCCAGATACGGTCTGATATTGAGCTTTAAGTAACTGTCAAATATTCTGTCTATATATGTGTAGTTATACTCGACTTTCGTTTCTCCGTTCTCTTCATATTCATGATATATAGCCACATCATCAGAAAAAAGTCCGTGTCCTCTTATATAGGAAAAGCCTATCATTTCCTGAACATACGCTAGTTCTTTCAGATACTCTTCCGTAAGAGCCAGTCCCAGACGTCCGGTTCCTACGCAATGATCTACGTTATTGTTAAAAACGGCTCTGTTATCCGGATCCACAACTATCTTTTTCGTATTCATGTTCTTTACTCCTTTCAATTTTCGTGAATTCTGCCAAGAGTATAACAGATACAAAATACCAAAACTACGCAAAATTCGGCCTGAATCGCCTAATCTTTGCTATACAGGATATTCAAAATGTGCTATTCTGATATAGGGTCTGAAAGAACTTCAGGACCACTTATGACAATTAACGGAGGATAAACACTATGGATGTCAAAGCAAAAGTTGAAGAGATCGTAACCAAAGTAAAATCGGATCCGAAAATGATGGAAGCTTTCAAGAACGATCCCGTTAAGACGGTTGAGAAGCTGGCAGGTGTGGATATACCCGATAATATAGAAGACCAGCTTGTAAGCGGAGTAAAGGCCAAACTTACCGCAGGTAAGCTTGGTGATCTGGTAGATAAGGCAAAAGATCTTTTCTGAAATTAAGACCTGTGACGGGCTGCGGTCCATCACAGGTCTGTTTTCTTACAGTATTCTTCAAGTTTCATGCAGAGCGCAGCATAATCATTGATAAAGGCTATAGCATTCTCGTTAATAAAAGCAGTATCCCCATCCCTGGCTGCAAACTCATGCAGTTTTGCCCTTTCACTGAATTCCATAAGTCCTATGGTCGCCATCGAACTCTTTATCGCATGGGAATCTATTCTGTAGGTTTTGATATCCTTTTCCTCGAGGCTCTTTTTCATCCTCTCCACGCGTTCAAAACCCTCATTAACTATATCGCCTATGATCTCTTTGAGTAGTTCCTCATCTCCGCCGCAGTGCCTGAGTGCAGTTTCACGATCCATACCTTCGAAAGCGGTATTCCCCCCGGCTTCCGCTGTTTTCTCTTCACTCTCCGGCCTGTCGGTCTCTTCCTTCACTTTATCCGGGGGAAGCATTTTCTTTACAGTCTCTTCCAGAACGCCTGAATCCAGTGGTTTTGCAAGATAATCATCAAAGCCCTCATTGATATACATCTGACGACTCCCCGCAACTGCATTTGCAGTAAGGACGACTGCTTTTGTATCTTTATTCTGCGATAATTCGTCATTTCTGATCAGGTGAAGGGTCTCTATGCCGTCGGGCTCAGGCATCATATGATCAAGAAGTATGAGATCATATTTTTTCTCTTTGCAAAGCTCTACCGCACGTTTGCCCGTATTGCACAGATCCGGAACTATGCCGTTTCTCTTAAGAAACAGTTTTACTATCGTAAGATTGGACTGATTGTCATCAACCGCAAGTATCTTTGCTTCAGGAGCAGTAAAGCTGCATGAGGCGGCATCTGTATTCTGTTCATTTCTGTGCCCCATAAAGTCCGCACTTAGAGCCTCTTTACTCTTATATTTCACAGGCAGCTTCACCCAGAACTCTGATCCGGCTCCGTATTCACTCTCTACGCCGAGTTCTCCCTTCATCGAATCAACTATGCTCTTAACAATGGCAAGTCCGAGTCCGGTGCCTTCTATATTGATATTTGCCTTTACATCCGCTCTTGAAAATGCTTCAAACAGCTCTCCCTGGTCTTCCTTGCGTATACCTTTACCGGTATCGCAAACGATAAGGCTTAAATTATAGCCGTTCTCAGTATATTCACCGCCAACCTTTAGTGTAATGCATCCCTTATCAGTATATTTGACTGCATTATTCATCAGATTTACCAGTATCTGTCTGATCCTGAACTCATCACTGATCAGTGCTTCCGGCACTTCTGAGCTTATCTCTGTCTTGAGCTCAAGTGCTTTCTCCTCCGCTCTTTCCTTTATAAGAGATATGACATCGTACAACATATCCGACATATGAAATTCCGCTTCTTTGATCTCCAGCTTTCCGGCCTCTATCTTGGTAAAATCAAGCACATCGTTAACAAGCATGAGCAGCATCTTGCCCGAGGTCTTGATATTTCTTGAATACTCATCGATCTCTTTATCATTATTCTCCCTGAGTATCATCTCATTCATGCCGAGTATCGCATTGATCGGGGTCCTGATCTCGTGTGACATACTCGCAAGGAATCTGGTCTTAGCCTCCGAGATATCGATCGCATGCTGCTTTTCAAGATTTACCTTTCTAAGATCACTTACCTGCTGGATAATTATAAACGTGAGCAGAAAGCCCAGACCCACGACCATGGGGACCGACTCCCTGATCACTTTGATTCCTAAGAGAGTATTTAAAAGTTCTATCAGGCAGCCTATAAGAAAGCCGAGAAAGCCGACAAAAGTATAACGATACGACACCGTGTTCCCCTTTACAGCATCAACTACCAGTATCGCGATACCTGATACAGCCAGGATCACAAGAAATGCGTTGGCTGCGTCGATCATATAATAGAACTCCAGGATTCCGCTGTAATGAAGAAGAGGCCAAAGCACAGCATTAAGGATAGCAACAGCTATCACGGCGATCATGACCTTTTTATATCTTCCGCGCTGTATGGAAGAAAAATAAATGATCAGACCTAAAGGAATCATCAGACAGAGCATAAAGCTCAACAATCCGTCAACATGATAAACTCCCAGAATAAACTGAAACAGATTTGAATCCGTGATCAGCCAGGCCGCAATGATAAAGATCCCCAGCGCTCCGTAGAGCATGTCTATTCTCTGCTTATAAACCAATCTGAGAACAATACTTACAACAAAAGATACAAAGGAAAATATCAGTACTATAAAAGACAGGATAAACATCGGACCGATAGACTTAACCAGATGACTGATCATCCCCGAACGGGTTCCGATGATCACTTCAGGCAGCCCCCTGTCTATGTCCTGAAAGGAATGTCTTACTATTACAATCTCAGCGCCGGCGTCAGCTTCCTTTATCGGAACCGACATCATAAATCTTGCAAGTGAACCTCCCGGTATATTTACATCCCTTTTCTCGATAAATTCTTTTCTTAATTCATCATTTATATATACCGAGACATCTTTTCTGCTTTCAAAGAAAAGATACTCATTATCTTCAACGTTCCCCGGAAGAATAGCGCTTATCAGCTGATCGCCGTTATCATTTTCAGTAACGCTGAAACCTTTTACAAAGCGGACAGTCTCCTCTTCTATAACATCACTTCTGTTTATCAGGCCGAAATAAATAAAGACAAAACTGCAAAAGACGAGCATCACGCCCAAAAGAAGCTTTACTGCAATAATACCTGCATCAAACAATCCCTGTTTTTTATTCTCATCCATGTATATGACCATCCTATCAGCAAAATGCGGATATATTATATCACGATGATCATTTATTATCCAGCCTCTTATGCTACCTGTGCTGCATTTTCCTTTGTCAGTCTCTTATCGAGGCTTCAACCATAAAGTCTTCTATCTTTATGCTTATATTCTCATCATCCCCTGCTGCAGCTGCAAGTACAGCCTTTATTCTGTCATACTTTTCTTCACTGATCTTTGTGTAGTATTCTTCCGGAACACAGAGTAGCTCTATCTTATCTTCTTCCGTCTCTTTCCAGCTGACATACACCTGAGGCATATCAGCATCCGCATTGAGCGTAGCAGCCAATTGTTCGCACAGAGATTCGTAATGCTTCATCTTTGTTTCATCAAATATGATGATCTCTCCGTTTTCATCCAGAGCATGCATTCCGATTATCACCGTATCTCTCAGCTGATCATTGGAATTACTGCCATAAAAACTGCGTGATACTCTTTCATACGTGATATCCGCATCATTGGTAAGAACGATGTACATACCGTCACAGGCTGCACCGGGATCACGCCCTCTCAACTCTTTTTTATACTGATATGTTTTAGTCTTTCCGTCCCTGTCTATAACAACAAACTCTCCTTTTTCATATGTATAGTTTACATCCATATTTTCCGGAGCATTTACATCTGATTTAGGATTGGTAAGAAAACACACCGCTATAACTGTGCATGCTATCAACGCTGTCAGGATGATCCAGAATCCCGGTTTCCTATAACTAAGTATCCCCTTTATCCTTGACTTTACTCCTGTCTCTCCAAAAGCCAGAGGGCAGGCTGTGATCAGCTTTCCGGTTATGCTTAAGTCAAGAAGCGCCTGGGAATATGCCGCCATATACTCCCTGTCCTTATCCCGTATGACCTTCTCGTCACAGGCTGCCTCTATATCCCTGCATAAAAGGATATATGCAAGCCAACATAGAGGATTAAACCAGTATACCGAAAGCAGAACAAAGCCAAGAGGTTTCCACCAGTGGTCACATCTGCTTATATGTGCTTTTTCATGAGCGCATACAAGTTCCAGTCTTTCGCCTTCCAGTTTTGAGGGTACATAAATCAGCGGTCTTATCAGCCCAAGAATAAACGGTGTCTTCACCTCATCGCAGACCAGTACGTTATCCCTTATCTTAATTGCTGCGTTCACTTTTCTTTTTATCGAAATATAACTGATAAGACCATAAAGAAGCAGAACCGCCATTCCCGCGATCCATATAAAGCTCGCTGCAGATATAACAGCCTGAATGCCTGTTGTAGCTGTCTTCTCCTCCGAAGTATATACAGCAGCAATGGCCGGATTCACGGCATTATTGATCACGGCAATACCTGTATCGACCTTTGCCTGCATATTCATTGTTTCGGGAACTATCTTTGCACTTGGCAAAAGACTTAAGGAACTTTCTACGGATACCGGACATATCAGCCTTATGGCAACAAGCCCCCATAAAATGCAGGATACCCAAGCAGGTGCTTTCTTTAGTACCTTTCTTACGATCAGCACTGCAAGTATCAGCCAGGATGCACTCCAGGTCAGATTAAGTATCTTTAAGAACATCGCACTCATATCTCACCCCTTCTTCCTGAAGCCGTCGATCATCTTTTGGATCTCATCCACTTCCTTTTTTCTCAGCTTCTTACGGGAAGTAAATGCCGCTATGAATGCAGGCAGTGAACCGTCATAGGAATCCTCTATGATCTGTTCACTCTTCGCAGAATAAAACTCCTCTTTGCTTACAAGCGAAGTCACAATACCATCCGCATTCTGCAAGAGTCCTTTTTCACACAGCTTTCTTAACACGGTATATGTTGTGGGCTTTTTCCAATTGAGTTCTTCTGCGCATACTTTCACAAGATCACCGGATGCAATGGGCTCGTTTGCCCAGACGATATCCGCAAATCTTTCCTGTACGCTTGCCAATTCTATTTCACTCATGATGATATCTCTCCTTTTGGTTTATAGCAGTAAACTATCTGTAGTTTATACCTGTAAACCAAACTTGTCAAGCAGGAATTCCACCATCATCTTTCTTCGCTCATAAGCGCATGTGATCGATGTTTTCAGAAAGCATCCAGATTCAGGTTGATACTCGCAAGGCAGTTCTTTAATTCTTCAACCTTCTCCGCATTTTGCGCAACCCAGATCAACAGTACATCCTTGCTGCCGTTACGGAATTCAACATCGCAACAACCGTTGCCGTTTTTGATCGTATGAAGAACTGAAACGCTGCTGATACGGATGAAGCGATATGTAACGTTTCCGAGATAATTAAACTTTGTGCCGATATAATCCTTGGTTGCAAAAATATACTCGTCTTTGCTGTTCTCCACCCGGAATACAGGATTTCCATTCATCTGTGCATCAAAATCAGCCGCATCCTGCGAAGACTTAAGCAGCATGTTCAGATCTTTTCTGGTTATCCCTGCTGCATCGGACTTTTTAGACTTACTTGTCAGTATCAGTATCATAAGAACCAGAACTATACAGATTCCGGCCATCATATATACCCCGCCCTTGGTCTGCTCGCTCTCAAGGGCGCCGTTTTTGATCATCATCGCTATCATTCCGCCAAAGAGCAGGATCGGAATTATCACCAGTATCCCCTTCTTGCTGTTACTGGCATTCTTTGCGCCACTTACTTCTCCCTCATACTGTCTGAACCACGCCGACTGTTCTGCCATAGAAACTGCATTTCCCATAATACTTTCCTCCTCATGATAGATCGCTAAAGGGTATCTTATGTCCGTTAAGCAGGTAATTGTGTTTATTTTATCCCAATGATTTGCTTTTCGCAAATCATTGATCATCACACATCTCCTTAAGATTTGCTGAAATAATATCGAGGGCCTCATACATGTTGCGGCGCATCTCATCCGACAGACCTTCTCCCGCAGTCTGTAATGCGCTGTCTGCCTTCTTCCGTATCTTGGCGGCTATCCTCTTTCCTTTGGCAGTAAGCTTTATAGGTGCACGGTAACGGTTCTCCCCATAGGCTTCAACAAAGCCTTTTTCCTGAAAAAGCGACACAGCTCTTGAAACATCGGCCTTGTCACGCTGCGTCATCTCACACAGTCTGGCAGCCGTAATGCCATCTCCGGCGGTATATAGGATTAGCAGGTAGAATGCATATGTACCTTTAAGACCGTGCTCACGCATTTCTTCGGTAGCTATCCGGTTCCAGTAATGCGCTATGCTGAATATCGATACCGTAAACTGCTCAAAACGTGACATACTCTTATCCTTCCGATAAATATACTTTTAGCCTGTTGTCCGGTTTTTGAAAAAAGCCACCGCCACTGCTCCCGGTCCCGCATGAGTCCCGATAACACTGCATATCTGCGAGCTTTCAAGCTTGTCCAGCTGTCCTTCCCAGAGCATTCTGCTATCAGAGATATAATTTTGCAGCAGTGTGTCCGATGTCCCGGTATATCCGAGCAAAACCGGCATATTATATTGTACACCATTTAATGTGATCTGTTCAACCAGCAGGTTATTGGCCTTCTTTGCTCCTCTGGCTTTCCCGAGCACCACGACTGCGCCGTCTTTTATGGTAATGACCGGTTTTATATTAAGAAGGCCTCCGGCTATGGCTGCCGTTCTTGACAGCCTGCCGCCTTTCCACAGATATTCCAGGGTATCCAGCATTGCAACAAGGCATACATCCTTCTTTTTCTTTTCCAGTTCCTCAGCTATCTGCTCTGCGGACATCCCGCATTCGGCACAGATCACTGCATATTCCGCCAGTATACCTGCTCCGACGGCTACGTTTTTTGAATCCACAACCCGTATCTCCGGATAATCTGCCGCTGCAATACATGCACTCTGATAAGTTCCGGACAGATCGGATGACAGCGTGATCACTATCCCGTTCATTCCCTTCTCCCTTACCTCACGATACACACTTTCGAAAGAAGCCGGTGACGCCTGGCTCGTCTTGGGAAGTTCATTTCCGCTTTCCAACTTTCTGTAAAACTCATCTCGGCTCAGTTCGATCCCGTCAACATACTCTTTCTCCCCGAAAGAAACTATCAACGGTACCACCATGACTCTGTCTCTGAATCCTTCCGCCAGATCAGTCGTGGAATCGATTATTATCTGTGTTTTCTTATTATCACTCATTTCCTATCCTCTCCCTCTTTTGTTATTAGATGTTGAAATTTCAACTTCTGGAATATTAGCACTCTCTTGTTGATATGTCAACATCTTTCGAACATAAAAAAAAGATACGTGACTGCCACGTATCTCTCTCCTTACATCCCGGGGTAACTGATCTCGTTATCCCATGCCTTTATCTTATCGAAAAATCCGTCTACCTGCATCAGACCGTAGGACCAGAGGAACGCCCTGTCCTTTTCACTGATCTCGTCAAGACTCATCCACAGTACTTCCTTTAGCGGATTATCCTGACCTTCATATTCCGGATCACTGCCGGTTATCGCAACAGCATCCGCAGCTATTTCCATTTCAAAAGAATAATCGATGCCCCCTTCACCCTTATACTGTACGGTCAGGGGCCTGATTATCCTGCCGTCAAGTCCCGTTTCTTCTTTTAATTCTCTGACAGCAGCCTGCTCGGGAGTCTCGCCTTCTTCTATGCCTCCTCCCGGAAGGGTATAAAAATCACGTTCGAAAAAATGTACCTTTTCCATCAGGATCTTATCATCTCTGACGATTATCGCCACGCTCCTGCTGCGTTTGCGACCATAATATTCTTCACTTGCCCCACTCATTATTATTTCTCCTTTTTGGCTATCGCAGTGAACTCTCCCGGAAGCTTATCATTCTCCCATGCGGGATGTTCGTCAAATCTCTCCAGAGTAAAACCGTTTCCAATGATAGAGTTGATGATCTCGCTTATGTTGTACTTTCTGTACCGGCACTTAGGTATCTGCTTACGGATCTCTTCATCGTAAAACCTTGCGTGCGCCATCTCTCCATCGAAGACCTCCGTTGAGAAATAACCTATGGCGGGCTGCTGCAGCCCAAGGATATCGGCAATCTTGGTGAAAGGGTGGAAGTCACTGCATATCATCTTCCCACCCGGCTTAAGCAGCTTGTTCATCACGCTCATAAAGGCATCTATATCGTGGAAATAATGAAGGATCCCGCCTTCCATAAATACCACATCAAATACGCCTGCGTACTTATCCATATCGATTTTCATAATGTCACAGACATCATAAGCGATCTTCACACCGGCAGCTTCGGCTGTTTCAAGCGCATATTTCTTATTGGCTTCGGAAATATCAAAGACCGTAACTTCTGCTCCCAAAAGAGCCAGGGGGATCGCCTTCTTGCCGCAGGATCCGCATATATTAGCTACCTTGATCCCTTCATAACAATCGAAGTATTTCGCATACTGCTTAAGAAACTTCTCAGGATTTTCTTTATCCTGCGCTGCCCGTTCCTCAGGAGTCCCGGCGGTTCTCACCCAGAAATCATATGCATCAAACTCCCAGGCTTTCTTATGTTGTAAGCTGACATCTTCGATTTCGCTCATAGCAGAGACCTCCTTATTCATCTTTCTTAACATGAGTTCTGAGTTTTTGTATAAATTCCAGCATATTCCGCTCATCATCTTCCGGATAGCAAAAGTCCAGTTTTTCTGCGATTGCTTTTCCGACACAGCTCCACAGTTCTGTCACCGCATCATAAGCCTGCCAGATATGTTCGTAGTCTGCATCAGGATATGTCTTTTTGTATAGCAAAAATATTTTTTCCTCCAAAAGTTTCTCAAAATTGCTGTCCAGGATTCCCATATCCACCGGCTTCCCGTTCGTCAGATATATAAACCAGCGCAACATTCTGTTTAGCAGATCCCGAACCGCAGAATTCAGATAAAACATTGCAGCCGGCAATTCTTTTCGCAGCGTATACTCCGCAAAGGTTTTCAATACCCACCAGAATTCTTTACATATTCCGGAAAATTCTTCCTCCGTAGGTACTCCGGCAAATATTGTCTGCGTCTCTTCCAGGCGCTCTATATCCGGTAAAATGCTGTCTTTATCCAGGATCTTTTGATACGTATCGCCTATCCAGACATTATCATGCGCATCTTTACTGTTATACTTTCGGAGAAACGTTTCTCTGTCCATCGCATTGATCACGATGGTTATTCCGTCACGATACACCATCAAATGCGCTTTGATATTTTGAAACATATCCGGATAGTTTTTATCCCCTCGGAACAAAAGTATCCTTTCTCCGAAACAGTTTTCAAATGACGCATCATCTTCATATTTTGTCACATCATTTACAATAAAATAAAACTGATATGAATACAGATATTCCCTCACAGGCAGAAGGTTGGTCCGGATCACTGCCTGTACACATTCATCCGAAGCGGCATATTCTAATATATTCAGAATGATCTCATTTTCACTTCTCATATTTGTCTCCACAGATGATCATTTGTTTTCCAGTCTGTGATATCTACCCTCTATGATATGCTTTCCGTCATTGCCAAGTTCCATGCAGGGAAGTGTAGCAGCTCCCTTCTTTCTGTCGAAACGAAGGATTGTTATGCCCGTAAACTCCATATGTAACAGAGCGCAAACATACGGAAACGGCAGATTAAGGATATGCCCTATCGCTGCCGAAGAAGAGCCTCCATGACAAAATAAAGCAATGGACCTGTGCTGTTCTTCCTCTTTTGTATGACGATAATAAAACCCTTCCCGTACATAGCCTAAACCTGCAAGCCATTCGTCAATACCTTTTTCAACCTGATCCACACAGTCCGTAACCCAATTGGTCTTAAAGTACGGACTGTTACGCCAGTCTGTTCTGTTAAGATCGGTTCCTTCCCTTGCCATTTGATCTACAATATCCCAGGGATGTCCCTTATGATAAAGCTCAGATCCGTCCGTGCTACCCCAGCGAACTTCCTTCATACAATCAATGACCTGTATCGGCATATCAAGAAGTTTTGAGACAGCTTCGGCAGTCTCATAAGCTCTTCCAAGCGGAGAAGACCATATTTCTTCTATCCCCTCCCCCTGCAGCCTTTCTGCGACAAGTAAAGCCTGTTCCCTTCCTATTTCCGTCAGGCAGTCATTTTTATAATCCGGTTCTCCGTGGCGGATAAATATGATCCTCATCGTTTAAAAATTCTCCCTTTGCTTATTTCGTCAGTTTTACCCGTTCCATATTTTATATCCCTCTGCTGTTTGCGCTATCCATCCTGTCATTCCGTTAGGCAAACGTTCATCCATCGGTGTCCCGTCATCAAACATCAGGTTAATGTGAACACCGTTCACAAGACAGTGCTGTCCCATTTCAATTCCGACATTGATCGAAGCCACACCTTTATCTCCGTTCCGGACCCATTCCGGCGTATAGATAAAACAATTCTTCATTTTTTCAAGCTTGGGCAATCTTGGAGCGACTTCATCCTCAAAGCTATGGAACTCATCTCTTTTCCCGATCGCAAAGAAAAGTGTTTTTCCTTTTTTTTCATACTCATCCAGAATACTGTCATCCGGAAGAGAACTGCTTCCTACAGGAATGACAACATCAAAATCATCCATATAGTTATCCATAAGTCTCATAACGAATGTTGCTCCTGACGAATTACCAAACAAAAATACAGGACCTATATGTTCTTTTCTTTGTGATATAAACTCCATGATAAGAGCATGAACAGGTTCAAGATAAGCTGTATCCCAGCTTCCGACAGTCTTACCGTCATCACCAGTCCTCTCATTTGCAACAGGTACCAGGACATACGCGCCGCCCATGCTTTTCTGGTATTTCTCCGTTGCATAAAACTCTGCACCGGCATAGTTTATACAGATATCACCTACCAGTGAATTGCCGGTCCCATGAACAAAAACTAAAAGCGGATGCTTATCCTTATTTTCCGGATCCACATCCGGTTCGAAGTAATAATACTTCAGTTCCGTACCGGATCTGTCCTTGAAAAAAGTTTTGTCAAACAGTGAAAAATATTTCCCGACCTCATAAGTCGGAGCTTCGGATATAAAATCTCCTTCTTCCATTTCTTCTGCCCACAGCGGCACAGTCATATTATCTTTTCCCATTTTATACCCCTCTCTCCTCTTTTTTGTTGCTGTATTATCCTAAAACAAACTTTCTTTCACCCAGATTCTCATTAGGGATTATCACCAAATAGGCAAAGTTTATGCTTCTTGTCTCACCATTATGCAATGTCAGATCATAGGTATATGGTAGCATCCATGATAAACCGGCTCCATGTCCGACTGATCTGTCGGCGTGTCCATACTGAAATAAATAACCGGTCCTGAGGATACAGACAACATTATATCAAGCGCATCCGGCTGATAGGTTGATGGATTCAGACATGCTATAACACAATCATATTTTTCAGCAAAATCATATTCCGGCAAATGATCTGACATGATCGCCGCAGCCACATCCTATATCCAGAACTGAACTATGTCCGTTTATCAGTTTACAATTGATAAGGTAGTCTTTTATAAGTTCTATGTGTGCCGTGTGGTTTCATATTATTTCAAAAGCTTTGAGAACTCCAGCGCCTTACCCACGTCCCCATCAACTTTAAGCTTGCCTGTACCAAAGGCCAGTATCGGATCCAGTTTGCCGTCAAGAAGCTTGTTAAAATCAGCAAGGCTGATGGTAATGGCGCAATTACGGTCATTGTATTCATATGGTTCAACGTTTATCTTTGAGTCTTTTACTTCTACATAGAATACACCGCTTTCCTTGCCGCTGATATTTACCTGGACTGCAAGAAAGTTATGATCTGATACATCTGTTTTGGAAGCTAAATTACGTACCTTAGTAAGAAGTTCATCAAATTTCATTGTGTTAATCCTCCGGAATTGTTGTGTTATTCAAGCTCCACATCAGTCAG
The DNA here is from genome assembly GCA_016281335.1 of Lachnospiraceae bacterium. GTDB lineage: Bacteria > Bacillota > Clostridia > Lachnospirales > Lachnospiraceae > NK4A136. The sequence continues at coordinate 20,677 of JAEEIK010000039.1, forward strand.
TAACATAACACGCAAGTTCAAGCGCTATTTCGAAATGTCCCGGATCATGCTGCGTGTTTTTCTTTTGGTTCTTTTCCATCCGTGAATCCCACTTCGGAGCATCAAGAAGATCGCCGCTGGTAAAGAAGAAATAAGCATCCAATCCCCTGAAATCACACATAGCCTGAATCGCAGCACATTCCATTTCTACCGAAATGCAGCCGTCATTCTTTCTTTTATCAAAGTTTCCTCTGGTC
>JAEEIK010000040.1 GCA_016281335.1 Lachnospiraceae bacterium
TACGGCAGGAGAACTGCTCTTATATTCTATATCCCTGTATACTCCGACAGGTACCAGGGTATAACATCTGCCTTCCTCCAGATCTATCGTATACTGGCCGTCAACTTCGCTGAGGAAATCATCCGTTGCAAACTCGGGCTTCTCTACATAGACCCTGGTCCTGTATTCAACACCTTTGTATACACAGCTGATGACCGTATTGCCGCTGACTGCCTGGGCAGTGATCTTTCCTTTCTCATTAACCGTGGCAATGCTTGTATCCGCACTTGTCCATATTGCCTTTTCTTCTCCGCTGTTCTTTACTTTATAGAACTTGACCGTCTTGCTCTTGTTAGGCGCGAGGTACACTTCCTTCTCCGGAGCTACCACATTCACATCAAGCGTCATTACTTTATTATTTTTGTCCACAGCCTGTATCTTTGTCGCTCCGGGCTTTAAGCCTGTCAGCTTACCCGTTTTAGTCAGATCGACTTCTCCGGTGCCGTTGGCGCTTACCACTTCCCATTTGGATTTTTTGGCAACAAAACCGTCCTTAAAACGTACCTTTACCGACTGGCCTACGGTCAGGTCTATAGGCGCGCTGAAATCTTTTATTTTGGAAAGACTTTCAACTTTAACCTTCTTGCTGTATTTCTGGCCGCCGACATATACGTCAACGGTAGCAGTGCCCCTGCTGATTCCGGTGACCTTATTACCGGAAACACTGATAACATTGGGATTGGAACTGTACCATGCCGCGTCAAAATGATCCCTGTCATAATTGAACTGGATTTCCTCCGTCTCACCCTCGCCGAGAGTAAGGACTCCGCTCTGCATGTTCGGCTTATAGATATGCACTGTCAGCTTCTTGGAATGCGTTCCGCCTGACATGATATGAACATCTTCTGAAACTCCCTTTGCCTTGCCTATATTTTTCTTTATTGAAAAGTATTTCTTTGATTCGAGATCGGCAAAAGTCCAATCGTCCTCAGGCAGTTCTATCTTCTGCCCTCTTATCATCCATACTTCCGTCATGCCTTCTTCATAAAGGATGATGCTGTTTAATGCGGAACGGTTGATATCCGACACAACTCCTGCAGCATTGAATGAGATACCGTACAGCTCGTCGAATTCCTCCTCGCTGATAGCTTCTTCATCCGGAAGCACCACAACGGGAACCTGCTCTGTTACAACGGGTGCCGGAGTCACTTCGACTTCGGGCTCATCTTCCACAGCTTCCTCCTGTACCGGTGCGCTTTCCTGCTGAGTGGTCTCTTTATTTTCTTTTTTCTTCTTTTTCTTTTCGGTCTTGTTTTCGCTGGAACTGTCATCATCCGCGGTAGGATCGATATTTTCTATCTCGCTGCTCTCATCCTCCACCGCATCCTCGATGGCATAAACGCTCACAGGCTGCAGATAACCCACAGCCAGCACAAGACTCATTAACATTGTAAAAAGGCGTTTCTTCATCAAATACTCCAAAGTACATATTTTTCCGCATGATATTTTACCACTTTCGGTAAAAAATTGCAAATCTTATACCTTATAACTGCTGACGATCTCTCCCAGTTTATTGGACTGGGCGCTGATACCCTCGGATCTTTCGGTAACGCTTCCGATGATACCTGCTATATCCGAGAATGAGCCGGCTGTTACTTCCGCAGATGCGGCATTCTCTTCCGATATCGCGGAAAGACTCTCTATTGAGGAATTCAGCTCATCGCAGGCTGCCTTGATGCCTTCCACATTCATCCTTATGGCATCGAAGCTTTCCTTGGTATTGGTGATATCATCAAAGAGCGTGAACAGATATCCCTTCGAGTTATTGCTGGTCTCCTCCTGTTTTGACATCACATCATTCAGATTGGTTACCAGATTAATGGTCTTTCCGGTCTGAACCTTCAGCTCGTCCATTATCTTCTTTATGGAAGCTGCGGAATCATTTGACTGTACAGCCAGCTTTCCTATCTCTTCCGCTACCACCGCAAAGCCCCGGCCTGCTTCACCGGCTCTGGCAGCTTCTATTGAAGCATTCAGGGACAGCAGGTTGGTCTGGTTGGCTATCGCATTGATGACATCGGCCGCTTTGATGACTTCGTCAACGGAATTACCCACCATGCTTATCTCGCTGGTCACTCTTTCCAGCTCGGTCATGGAATTCTGAATAGCTTCTATCAGCTCATCAAAGTTCTCAGCTACCTTAATGGAATTATCACTCATGGCAACGGTATGATCTTCCGCAACACTTATAGTATCGGCAACATCCGACAGGCGGTTAACTATGGAAACCACATTGCCCGAGGCAGCGTTCACATCATCCGCCTGCTGAATGGCCCCACTGGATACGCCCGCTATAGCCTGTGAAAGATTACTCATGGTATCCGATGCTTTCTCTGCCAGCGCCGCCAGTTCGCCGGAAGAAGTTATCGAATCCTCCACATTGCTCTTAACTCCGGATACTATATCCCTTATCTGGCCTATGAAGGTGTTCATGCTGCCGGCAAGCACCTCGAACTCGTCACCGGTTTCTATCTCAATATTCTTGCTAAGGTCTCCTGATCCGTCTGCGATATCGCAGAGTTTATCATTAAGGGTACTGAAACCCTTTTTAATCTTGCTCATTATCAGGAAGATGACCACCATGCTTACAACAAAGATAATGCCGCCGATGATCAATATGGTCCCTATCTGTGTGGCTACCTGGTCATCAAACCACTGTGCACTGAAGTCAACACCTAATACGCCGACTATTTTCCCGGCTGAATTATGAATGGGACTGTATGCGCTGTAATGCCTGCCCCAGTCGTCTTCATAGGGTTCATCATCCACATCCGGAGTTCCGCTACCCGCCACCAGCAGGGCATCCGTAACCTCAACCGGAGATCCGAAATCCGCAGGCTCCTCCGGATCCGCATCAATGGTATATTCAAAGCTGTCAGGTCCCGTCTGCCTCATACAGTAGATATACTCGAGGTCGGTATTATCCCTGAAAACGCCCATTACATCCATTACCTCATTATATCTGGCAGTGCCTATATAAACTTCGGAAACGGTCTCAACAAAATCACCGTTGACCCCGGCCGCTGCAGTATTGGCCAGATCCAGCATACGTTGTCTTATCTGATACATCATCACGGATTTCATATTGACCGTCATTGCGGTACCAAGTATGATCGTAGTAAGCAGCAGGACTGCAATATTAAAGATAAGGATCTGTGTGGTAAGACTGACTTTTCTTACTTTCATATATTTAACCCCCCTTCAAAACCCTTTGTTTTGAGTGCAAATAACCTTGTTTATTATACACGAAAACCTTTGAAAAATCAACTTTTGACTTCTCCCCACGCTTTTTCTTGACAAGCTGAAAATGTTTTGACATCATTATGTGACCGGACAATAAAAAGGAGCTGATGATGGAGCTTTATCTCGCCCCGATGGAGGGCATAACAGGTTATATATACAGAAACGCCCTGAAAGATTTATTCGGCGATCATTTCCGTAAATACTTCACTGCTTTTATCACACCGCGCCCGAAAGCCGGCATGCGTTCCAAGGAAAGAAACGATATGCATCCCGATAACAATAAAGGTATCACTCTGGTGCCCCAGATCATGAGCCGGGATGCTGAGGAATTCCTCTCACTTGCCCATGAGATCAGGGCTGATTTCGGCTACGAAGAGATAAACTTAAACTGCGGCTGTCCATCGGGAACAGTAGTATCACACGGAAGAGGCTCGGGCATGCTTAAAGATCCGGAATATCTGGATCGTTTTCTCTTTGAAGTCTTTGAAAAGACAGAGGTAAAGATCTCGGTTAAGACCCGTATCGGAGTGACTGATCCTGATGAATGGTCTCAGCTTCTGGAAATCTATAAAAAGTATCCTCTTTCCGAACTCATCATACACCCCCGTGTGCAGAAGCAGGGGTACGGCGGCAAAATATGGAAAGAGTGTTTTGAAATGGCTGCCGATGCGCCTTTCAGAGTGATCTATAACGGCGATATAAAAACAACGGAAGATTTAAAATGTCTTTCCGATACGCTTATGATCGGTCGTGGCGTGATCGCAGACCCTTCTCTCGGACGGCAGATATACGGCGGTGTCAAAGCTTCTGCCGAAGAACTTAAAGCTTTTCATGACCGCATTTTTTCCGAATACGAAGCGCTGTTTGACGGACCGCAGCCTCTGATCTCCCACATGAAGGAACTGTGGTCTTATATGTGTATAAATTTTCCCGGCAAAGAGAAAGAATTCAAGGCTCTGAAAAAAGCCCGAAATCTTGCAGAGTACAAAGCAGCCATAAGAGGTGTGTTTTATGCCGCAGTCTGAAATTCTGTATGACAAAGATATACGTGAACCTCTCTTCTTCTGGCTGGAAGAAAACTACGGAAAGATAAGGATACTGGAAGAGAAGGTGATTGGCAGAGCCAGAGCGGATGCCGTGATGATCACCATGTCCGGAATATACGGCATAGAGATAAAAAGTGACGCCGATACCTATGTCAGATTAAAAAAGCAGGTCAGGTATTACGATCAGTATTATGACAGAAACATTGTAGTGGTCGGGAGTTCCCATGCAGAACACATAAAAGAGCATGTACCGAAATACTGGGGAATAATAAGCGTAGAAACGGATGAAAACGGCAATGCGGATTTTTATCTGCTGCGTGAAGCCTCGGATAATCCCAAGGTAAAAGCCGATAAGAAGATCAGCATACTCTGGCGTCCGGAATTAGCCAATATACTTGCCAGGAACAAAATGCCGAAATATACAGGCAAAAGTAAAGCGTACATTCACACAAAGCTGTTCGAAAAAATACCTGAGGACATATTATGGCCCCAGGTATATGAAGAATTGTTTGAACGTGATTATGAACGCTATTTATGAAACCACTCCATGCTTATTGTTACATACTGAATACCTGGAAGATATAGAACTTCAGATAATATGAATTCTCGGCGCCGAGCCATACCGGATGATCAGGACTCTGATGGCGGCGTTCGATAAGGCGCAGCCGTACATGCGCCGCGGATGCGGCTTCTTTTATCACTTTGGTAAATAACTCATCATCCATGAAATGAGAGCAGGAACAGCTGGCAAAGATACCGCCGTCTCTGACCAGTTTCAGACCCGCTGTGTTTATATTCCGGTAACCCTTTGCTGCCTTCTTTACCGAGTCTCTTGCCTTTGTGAATGCCGGAGGATCCAGGATCACCACATCAAAGAGTTCGTTCTTTTCCTTCATATCGGCAAGTATCTCAAAAGCATCGCCCTCACGGTAACTTATGATATTTTCAAAGCCGTTGAGCTTTGCATTTACTGCAGCCGTAGCCAGAGCCGTATCGGAAGCATCCACGCATACCACTTCCTTAGCGCCGCCGTATGCGGCATTAAGACCGAAAGAGCCCGTATGGCAGAAACAGTCAAGCACCTTTGCATCCTTACAATATCTCTGCATCGCCAGACGGTTATATTTCTGATCCAGGAAGAAGCCGGTCTTCTGTCCGTTTGCAACATCAACGGTATAACGGACTCCGTTTTCGACTATCTTTACATCCGTATCAAACGAGTCTCCGATGAAGCCCTTTACTTTTTCCATTCCTTCTTTTTCACGTTCCTTTGCATCGGAACGTTCATATACGCCGCGTATCTGTATTCCGTCGGAAGCAAGCACTTCTCTGAGAAGCGCTATGATCATATCTTTATGACGGTCCATACCGAGACTCAGACTCTGTACTACAAGCACATCTTCATATTTATCTACTATGAATCCCGGAAATCCGTCAGCCTCGCCGAATATCACACGGCAGGATGATATATCAACACATTTCTTCCTGTACTCCCAGGCGCGTGTGATGCGTTCTTTCCAGAAAGCCTCATCGATCTCTTCATCTTTTGAAGTCAGCATCCTTACTCTTATCTTTGAGTCAGCGTTTATGCATCCCTTGCCCAGAGGATATGCATCAAAGTCCTGCACAAAAACCACATCACCGTTTTTGTAATGACCCATGACGCTCTCTATCTCATTATCGTAGACCCAGAAGCCGCCGCTCTTGATCGTGCGTCCTTCACCTTTTTTTAAAGTAACTGTTGTCATTTATCAATCCCACCAATAACTTCCGAAAAATCTCTCGATATGGTTACCGCGTATACCTACCGCAAATACGCCTGATAATGCCGGACCGTTGGACATGTACATATCCGGATCTGATTCCATGTATTCATAATTCTTTATGAACCAGTCAAGCGGCGTATCCCCGTCCTCATAGTTCCCAAAGAATTCTGTCTCACAGTTTTCATCAAATACGGTATCCTTATCGATCACCAGATCCGCTGTATATTCTGCATCATCACCTTCCATAAACTCCGACCAGTCCCCCGTGATCCCGTAACTTACATCCTTAAGCACCACACTGTCTTTGTTTATTTCCGGTTCCAGATTCCCGTAGTTGTAATAGCATACTACGGTATATTTATGCGCGCCGGAAAATTTCACATAAGCATCTTTTTGTCCGTGCTGCTGTATCTCATCCAGCATATCTTCAGCCTCTGTTTCGCTCTCACATCTTCCGGCCGACACGCAGTAATAGGGATCACTGTTTAAGTTCTCCCATTCCGGACTGTATGCCACGAAACTGTCATAGCCAAGCTCATTAAGCGCTTTGGCCTGAGTGATCGCGTCGTCTCTGTCTTTTACGGCTCCTGTCCATACTCCGTAAAATCCGTTCTCATAGTTATCCTCATAAGCTCCTGTCAGCTCTCCGTAATAGCCGAAAGAATCCTCATCAAACACTGCCTCACTCATTATGAAGGTATGGACTTCTTCTTCCTTGCAGCGTTTCATCACTACTTTACCTGATAAACCGCCGGGGATCGGATCTCCCTCAAGTGTAAGCTTCAGCTCATCACCGTCCACTTCGTAATCAGCGCTCCACTCCCAGGGCATGGTACCGTTTCCGAGAGTATTCATATTGGCGTCAAAATGCTTTGTCTCATACGCGCATCCGCCGCCCGAAAAGCTTACCATGATGTTATCCGGCTTATAGTACACATACACATCGCTTCCCAGGAACTGCATATACACCGGTGCAGTCCCCTTATCATATACCCAGTAACCCTGCAGCGCTCCGTCACCGCTGTAGATATCATTATTCAGATAGGGGAAGACAGCTTCTACTCTTTCATCCTTCAGAAACAGTCTGCTGGCATCATGCTCGGGTACAAGGAAACCGTCATTATCAAAATTCTCAAACACCAGTCCGTCACGATCCAGGGTGATGCTTCCCTTCACACCTGATCCCCAGTATTTCCCTGCATTTGACATCACCGAGAAATTGAGTGCCGTTACTTCAATTGAATCGGCTTCGGGATCTGACATGTCAGCCGCATTATCAGGAATGAATTCCGTAGCCCAGAAGCTGTATGCCTCAAGCTCTCCGCTGCCATCGCCGATGGCCTCTCCGCAGTACGCGTAGAGATTATTTCCGAAAGAAACCACGTTCATTATCAGATATTCATCTTCACCGTTCTCTCCTCCGAGATGATAACTGTATTTGCCTTCCATACGCTTGGCAAGATCCGGAAGTGCTTCTTCATCAACAACGGGATCTGTTTCACCCGGATCGGTATTCTCCTCCTTAGTATCACGGACATGTTCGTTTGTATTTTCCACAGTAACTTCTTCCTCTTTAGAACCGCAGGCCGTTACTGCCATTGCCAGTAATACCGTGGCAAATAAACGTTTATACTTCATAAATTTCCTCCCTTACTTCTCTATCAACGTTATCAGCACATTATCCGGTGCTTCGAAATTGATGCTTCTTAAATGATGATACGGATCCTGTATTATATCGGAAGTCTGTATTCCGTGTCTTTCCAGTCTCTTCTTGATCGGCCCCAGTCTGTTCACAGTGATGTTCACATACTGTCTGTCAAAATCTTCCTTCTCATTGGAACAATGCACTTCCAGCTCACTCCTGCCAAGCACGAAGAGATAGTCCATGCCCTTGCCCTCCAGATTCACGATCTGCTTTATCGGCATGAAGCCCATCTTTTTAACATAGAATATATATACCTCCTCCTCACTGGAACCTGAGATAGTAACTCTTGATAAAGCAAGTCTCCTTACAAAAGGATACAGGGTCCTGTATCTTGCTTCCCTCTTCCACTTGCGGTATCTCTTCATATCCTTTTTCCAGTTCGGATTAGTTACAGAGTATGCAAAGAAAGCAAAGAGCAGGACACCGAGTATTCCTCCGACAGTATTGTTGAAAATGTCATTAACATCATACAGGCCTCGCTGCGTCAGCAGCTGCAGATTCTCAACCACGAAGGAAAAAACAAAACATGCCAGTACAGGCCTTATCTTCAGATCATTACGGAACCACTTGAATGCATAGGGAAGCAGATACCCCATAGGTACAAAGAGCATGATGTTCAGATACATCTCTGCCAGAGAAAACAGCTGGAAAATGTTCACCTGCTCTCTCTGCTGCTTCGCATATTCGAAGGCCTCCTTTATCCCGTCAAAGATCAGCAGGCGCATGAACTTGTCAGTGTCGAACATAAATCTCAGATCTTCAAAAAGCCTGTTTTTTACCAGAAATACTTCTTCCGTCTCTCTTGTAGAAAAGAAAGTAAGCCCGAGAAATGCTGCCAGATATATACCGAAAACCGTATATATCAAAGCTTTCCTGATCTTAAGCCATTTCTCTCCTTCGGGATTTCTGCTCACTCCTCCCCGGGGATCAACCTTCAGTTTCCTGCAGATAAAAACGTCTATCCGCGGCACCGCTATCACAAAGAGCGCCACGAACAGCGTAACCAGTATTATAAATGTCAGACTTCCGAATTGTAAGGTCATTATTATCCGTCTTTTCTCCTTAAGGAATCATCCCATTATAGCACAAAACAGCAAAAAAAACAGGTGGGGCTGATAAGCCCCACCTGTCCGTTACGTTTTTACTTTTTCTTAATAACTGCTTTCTTGATCTTAAATGTTCCTGCAAAGGCTCCGACGTAGTTGCTGCCGTCTTTAGCTTTCAGTATCGCTGTTGCCGTGCCTACCACATCATTGTCGGCATAGAAGATATCAAAGTTGTTCGTGATGTCTTCGGCTTTTTCTATCTTCGTGGACTTTCCTATTGTGATAATAAAGTCCGTACCCGGTGTAAGCGTTACCTTATCTCCTGCGCCTCCGTATACCTTGTTCTTGCCGGAATCGGTAAGTTTGATCTTAGCCTTGTTCACATCGGTCTTGCCTTTTCCTTCAACTACATTGTAGCTTGCGCTTACCTTATTACTGTAGTTGCCGTTTTCTTTTGCTGTAGCCGTTACTACCAGATTGTCCTTAGCTCCTGTAAGCTTGCCGGTCTCGGAATACGTTAATGCATAATCCTTCTTGGCATTGACCAGTTTTCCGTTTATCACTATCCATGCCTTCGGCTGATACTTGGCTTTCTTGGAGTATACCATATTTCCGACGATTATGTTGTTTTCGCTTACATTTGCAGCAGACTTCTCAAGATCGGGCTTGCTTACCTTGTAGCTTGTGATACCCGGATAAGAAGCTCCCTTATAGTTACCCTTGAACTTAAGTGAGAAGCTTGCCGTTGCTCCGCCCTTCTTGTTGTTCTTGTAGCTTACGGTGTAATCCCTGCCCTGTACCAGCAGTTCGTTGGTATCATTCGCAGATACTACTATGAAAGGCTTAGCTCCCGTCTTGGCATTGGTATACTCAACCTCATCAGGTGTATATGATACATCAAACTGAGCTGCCTTGTTGGGCTTGATCTTAAATGACTTAACTACCTTACCCTTATGGCTTCCGGTTCCTATGATGACAACCTTCATGGTACCGGCATTCACATTATCGGAATAGCTTACTGAGTATTCTGCTATCTCTTCACCTGTTCCGTCTTTTACTATCAGGTACTCATCAATTGACTGAGGCTGTCCGTCATATGTAAGATCAGGTTTCTCACTGAGTGATACCTTTATTCCGGCCTTCCTGAGTTCCGCAGCCGTTACCACTTCAACGCCTTCAGTCGTAGTGCCCTCAAAGTTGCCTTCACCTGTTATCGTCACGACTTCTTCAGCAAGAGTAAAGCTGTAATCCTTATTGTTCTTAAGTACTTTTCCGTTGAATACCACTACAGGCTTAACCTTGTTTGCATTCTTGGTAACCAGTCCGCCTACTTCTGCCTCACTGATGTTACGCTTATCAATGATGAAGTTAAGTGTTTCGTCTGCACTGTAGCTTCCCATACCCTTTATGGTAACTACTGCTGTTCCTGCATTCACATTGTCTGAATAACTTACCTTAAAGTCTACGCCTTCGTTAAGCATCACTCTGTTATCGGTGACTCTGACTACCGGCTTGAGGGCTTTACCTGTGTATGTCACATGATACTTCTCGTCTTCACCGAGAACCAGCATCTCATCATCAAAGAATACTCTCATGCCTTCGCCGACTACCGGTTCTTCCTGAACGGTAGGATCGAAGATATATTCCGCATAGGATACTGTTACGGTAAAGGTCGTGGTAAGCTTCTCATATGTAACAGTAATGATCTGCTCGCCGATCTTGTTCTTATCATAACCGCTCAGCATATCTGCGGTCATATCTATGGTCTTTACATCACCGTTGTTATATGTAACCTTGATCTTACCGCCTGCAGGATTGATATCCTCGCCCTTATCATACTCCACTGTGGTCGGAAGTGATGCTATCTCTATCTTGGTAGGAACTACTGCAAGTACTTCCACCTCAAGTGTGGTAGCTCTGCCGGCATAGCTGATCTTAAGAGTCTGCTTGCCTGCTTTGGTCTTATCATAACCGGTGATCTCGGTTTCACTCATGTTAACCTTAACAGCTGCTTCCGCATCCGGATATGTAACAGCTATAGTACCGCCTGTAACATTGAGTTCAGCGCCTACAAACTGCTGTGCTGTCGGAGCCGTATCTACCTTTATGGAAGAAGCACCCTTCTGTACATCAACCCACTTGCTTATAGTACCGTTCCTGTATATAGCAGCTGCCTTAATGTTCTTTTCTCCGGCTACTGTCAGGAAGTACTGTGCGGTAGTACTGCATTCACCTTCTGCATCTATTCCTACATAGGCAGATGCATAGTCATCATCTTCGCAATTAGGCTCTAACACGCAGTCTTTTACCTGAACCAGATATCCTGCTATGTTAGCATTGTCAGTCTTGAATCCGATCTTATACTTAAGAGCTTTGAAATAGCCTTCTGTAGCTTCATTTTTCTCATCATATTCAATCCAATAAGGATTATCAATTTCTCTTAAGTATATATCACCCTCATTCCACCAGTATCCCTTGAACTCAGCATCTGCAGTTGCTGTAGGATCAAAGGCTATCGTAACACTTTCAGCTGAAAGACGATTTCTTTGTTCCGTGTGAGAATGTGTTTCATCTTCAATGACTGTTATCTCGGTATCCCTGATAATATACAGCTTATAATTACCTTTAACAAAATCTTCTCCCTTATGGTATACACCATAAGCCATCTCTGTGAGTACACCACCAATGAACATGCTTGCTTTATTATTCACTGTGTCATACTCAACATTTTGAGGATATACCGGCATCCAGGTACCGTTTCCGCCATCAAGTACCAGATGTACACTGGTCTCGTTCTTGAGAACCGGTTCACCATCCTGTATTACAACCGCACCGGTTTCATCTTTTTTGAACTCCTGACGCCAGGAAATGATACCGGTCTTATTGTCTATGGTAAGTCCTATATCATCTACAGGAGCAGCTTCATCCTGCCACATGAACTCACGGCCTTCATTCCATGCGGAGATACTGCCGTCAGGATAAACTGCAACAACACTGGCTCCGTTAACAGGATTAGCAACCAGACCATATAAACCTGTCTCCCTGTTCCATTCGAGATCTTCCTCATTACCTCTCTGAGCCCACTGGAATTTGGAACCTCCATTATCAAGGAAATTATTATCTTCCGGAAGCTTTACTACATATCCTATCACCGAAGCATCCGCAGACTTGACATATGATTCAAAGTTGGGATGATCGGTAAATACCTGTTCACCTGCTGCAGCCAAAGCTGTATTGGTATTATTGATATATGTGGCCTGCTGTTCCGGAGAAAGATCCCAGTAATTACCACCGACATTATCGTTGTAGTACTGCTCTATGTACTCCCAACCACTCCAATCGATCACACCATCTCCGGGATTGCCATAATCATATTCTGCCCAGCGCACACATACTGTAGGTCCGAAAAGATGATCTTCAAATGTAGGTTCACCTGCTGCAGCCAAAGCCGCATTGGTTGTGTTGATGTAAGCCGTTCTGTCATCATCTGAGAAACCTTCTCTCCAGAAATCCAGACCCGTATCGTTTCCGTAATACTCGGAAATACGCTCCCAGCTGTCCCATTCAGGCCTGGTCTCCAACTCACGAGCATACTCCTGTGAGCCCGGTTGATACAGCACTTCTGCCTTGGAAGCTTCCCTGTTAAGCTGTGCCAGCCCGGAAAGATCTATAGTAACTGCATTACTGCGTGTTACCCATTCATCTTCTCCTCTGCTTCTGTCACCTGCGATCACAACAACACTGTATCTGCCGGGAGTAAGCTTTGTGTCTCCGGCTAAACTGTCACATACGACAGCCGATACAAGAGTTTTGTAATCAGCCATGACTGTCTCTTCTGTTTCCGGCCATATATTATGTCCGTACCAGTAACTCTGTGCAGCATCAAAGTCATCAAGATTGCTTATTACCAGTCCGTAATACCAATTATCACCGTTCCACTCCGGATGTGCATTATTACCTTCACCGACTATATGTACTGAACCGTCAACAGCTGTCCAACTAAAACTATTATCCTCTTTGTTATACTTAAGATCATTAATCCCCTGTGCAAGACGATCATAATCGTGCTCTGCAACCAGCGTTACCGGAGCCTTCTTACCATCTTTTGTTATCCTGGTAACAGTAATATCATTATAGTCAAAGTCCGGCATTACACTTATATGTATCTCACAATGACCGTCAGGATTCATAACCCCGTATGCATCATCACCGAAATTGTTATAATCGTAGATGATATCATTTTCGTTCTTTGTCTTTACAAGATAACCTATAGTATCCGTACTTCCGGGATCTTCATCAATGGTAAGGCGGATATTCTTTATTTCATAATATCCCTCATCCTTATGTTCTACTAACGCAGCATAAGCATTTTCATCTTCGTTTTTACCATCTATCCAATCCCAGTATTGCAGTCTTTTATTATTTCCGGTTCCGACTTCTTTTACCCAGTTTCTGTTGCTTCGATACTTTAATTCTTTGGTTACCGTAGATGTACCTGTAGGTTGTACGAAGTTTACTGTAAAGCCGTTTACATACACATAATCTTTATCTTCGTCCTCATTGAAGGTCTGAGGATTTATGTTATAAACGCCTGATTCTAACTCAGCTCCTTCCTCCTCGTACATATAAACCATTTCCATTAAAACAGCATTTTTATGGATACTGGTTCTGTTTGCCTCATTATTACTTATTGTTTCATTTTCTACACCACGTCTAATGTATCTGAGACCGTAATCTTCAGAATCGGGATTATCTATATATACATTGAATCCCACTCTTTCTACATAATATATGTCGTCATCCGGATCATTCGGATCATTCTGCTCAAATCTGACAGGGTATTTATTTTTATCCCTTGTATACGCAGGCGCATCAAAAGTTACAGTTTTGCCATCATCATTCAAATATGAAGGAACAACAACATATCTGTCATCTGCCTCCCAGGGAGCTGCCATAGTTGCCTGAACGAATTTACTTATAGTACCATCATTGCAGACTGCCGCTACTTCTATGCCGTTAAAACCATCCATCATCGCATAGGCAGAAGTGGCATCTCTTAAATCCCCATCACCTCTGTATACAACAAATTCATCATCCTTATCTTTGAAAAGACCGCCTTCTGCAGCTCTGATGATATATGCAACTATCTTGTCATCATTGTCGGCATCGAACATAATGGTCTTAAAATTATCATAAGAATGATATGTATAACCAAATTCCGTATAACCTTCAGCCGGTACCTCGGGACGAGGGATATCTTCATTACGTACTCCGGGATGAGCATCCCTGTAATCATCTTCATACCATACCCATCTGTCTCTGGCTTCATCATACCTGACAATATTATCATGATATACAGTCCACTTTGCAGTCGGTGTATCATTAGTGTTCTGTTCAGTTAATTGTGTGAAACTAAATGTTTTATCTGATGCTTTAGAGATCTTATTTGTTTCGTTATTCTGCACATAAACATAATAATCCCCTGATTCAAATTCAAGACCCGGATTCTCCCATTTTAAGCTGTCTCTGTCCCTGATAAGCATCTCTGCTATGACACGGTCAACATCAAGATTTCCGTATATATTTCCGGCTTCATCTTCTACAAGATCTGTACCGCCAAGCCAGCGTATATAATTTTCATCATCTTCCCAATTTTCGGTTCCCGTAAGAGTATTTATCTCACCCACACCAAATTCATAAGAGGAATACGATATATATTTCCTGCCCTTCACACCATCATAACGGTCATGAACATCTATGTTATCATAATTCCCTGCGGTATCCATCTCTGTAATGTTCCAGCTGATAACGCCGGTGACAGCGTTTATTGAAGGACTCTCGTTTACCTGCGTAGGAGGCCCATCGTTCTGTGCATCCTCAACTACCACTTCTTCGTCTTCGAA
>JAEEIK010000004.1 GCA_016281335.1 Lachnospiraceae bacterium
TCTATCCATCCCAGGAAATCATTTCCCGGTCCCTTCTTTGAAACGAGAAGCTCGCTTGCATCAACCGCAAGCTTCTTCATCTGCTCTACTTCATGATCAGCTATAAAACATCCTGCTTTTGAAAGATCAAAACTAACCTGTGCCATCTTTACTGCTCCTTTTCTTTATTGTTGCGGCATCCTGCCGATTTCAAAGTTTATCACTAACTCCTTCATATGTAAAGCACCATGAAGGCTCTATACGGAATTCACTTTCCTTCCCGTTGACCGGATGGATGAACTTAAGTCTGCACGCACACAGCCTTATATCCTTTATGCCCTGTTCCTCTGAATACCCCTTAGCCTCAGCCGAAGCATATTTCCTGTCTCCGAGTATCGGCGCTCCGGCATTTGACAGCTGAAGTCTTATCTGATGATGTCTGCCTGTATCCAGTTTTATCCTTAATAAAGAAGTCTCATCTTTTTCTGCAATGACTTCGTATTCCAGTCTCGCTTCTTTTGCTCCCCCGGCATTCTTATCCGTGATCACGGAACAGTTGCTGCTGCCGTCTTTTTTCATATAGTCTGTCAGTCTGCCGCTGTCTTTAAGCGCATGACCGTACACTTCCGCGAGATATATCTTATTCATGTCTCCGTCTGATACCGCTTTGCTTAAAGCCGCGGCTGCCGCTTTATCCTTCGCAAATACCAATATGCCTTCCACCGGCTGATCCAGACGGTGTATCATATACAGTTCACTGCCCTTCAGATAACGTCTGAGTTCGCCCATCATATCTTTTTGTGAAAGCGAAGCACTCTCAACCGCTATGCCCGGATACTTATGACAGACCAATATATGTTCATCTTCATGGATCATCTCTATGCGTCTGTCCATTTATTCATTATCCTGCAATGATCTGAAACAATAACCTTCGCCCCAACTGGTTTCTATTATCCTCGGATGCTTCGGATCCTCTTCGATCTTTTCCCTGAGCTTCCTTATATGAACCACAACGGTAGCCTTGCTTCCGTTAAAATCATCTCCCCATATCTCACTGTAAAGCACTCTGCCATCGATCATCCTCTCCGCATGAAGCATCAGGTATTTCAGCAATTCGTATTCTTTATTGGTAAGCCTGCACTTTTCTCCTCTTACTTCAACACTTCTGGCATTCATATCCAGCCTTACACCGGATATGCTTATCACATCCCTGCCTACCCTGAACTGTATCAGTCTCCTGTATTGTTCCAGCTTTGCATCCACTCTGGCAGTGAATTCACCCATCCTTAAAGGCAGGCCCATGCAGTCATCAGCCCCGGCTTTAAAAGCCTTTATCATAGGCGTTTCGCTGTTATCGGGGAGTATGACTATCAGAGGGATATTTGTCTTCTGCCTGCATTTGGCTACCGGCAGATCATTTTCACATTCAAAAATGACCAGGGAGAACCTTTTTTCCTTCAGCATTGCCATCCCAACGTTCTCATCTGTCTCGACGGTCACGTCATGGTCATGCATCTCAAGATAATCCCTGATCATTTCGTTATTGCTATCGTTTTTTCCTATGACAAGTATCTCGCTCATGCGGGTATTATATCATATTTTATCCGATAGTGATTGTTTTCTTTTCCTCTATCTGAGGCTTTTTCTCCTCGGAAGGAAATTGAACACTCAATACGCCGTTCTCAAAACTGGCCTTGATGTCCTCCTCATTCAAGTGCTTGCCTACAAAGTAGCTTCTCCTGCATTCGCCGGAATGACGCTCCCTGTATATAACATTGCCTTCCTCGTCCTTCTTCTCATCGGTAGTATCGGACCCGGCGCTGATGGTCAGATATCCGTCGCGGAGCTCAGCCTTTATATCTTCCTTTTTATAACCCGGCATATCGATTTTCATGAAATACTCGCCGTCTTTCTCTACGATATCGGTCCTCATGGGATGAGCCATACGGTTAAAAGCGCTTACCGGCTTTCCGAACATATCATCCAGAAAGTTGTTCATAAATCTGTCTTCAAAAATACTCGGTGCATACATAAGTCATTTCCTCCTTTACCTTCAGTGTTTCGGGATCATTTCCCTTAACTGAGACTTATAATAGCACCTTTGTTAGCACTCGTCAAGAGTGAGTGCTAACAATTTCTGTGAACTTTTTGTGTTTATTATATGACTTTTTCCTGTACGCCGCGAAGCAGCCTGTAAGTATCCCTGTAATTGTCTTCACGGCCCCTGGTGAGCAGGTACTGCACGTCCTCAAATACTTCTTTCCGCTCAAGCAGTGCCGGAAGCCATGCTGCATATCGAGTTCCCGCGCCTTCCTTAAGCTCATCGATGTAATTCTGAAGGGTCTTGCCCTTGTTGTAACTACGTCCTATCACATCAGTTGCGGCATCCATACAGTCCGCGCAGAGTGCCAGATCAAGGATAATCTTGTACGGACTTTCTACAGTCTTGAAATCTTCGGGGTATCCGCCCTTATCGTTGTGCCATCTGTGGTGACCGCGGGCCACATCCGCAAAGGTCCTTGTGCCCTGATGGGCTGCCAGCAGCTCGGCCCCCATCACCGGGTGCGCACGTATGATATTGAACTCCAGATCAAGGAGCTTCCTTCCGTATACGAAGATGGTATCGATGATCTTGATCTTTCCGAAATCATGACAGAGTGTCGCATGATAAGTATAATGAAGAATTTCGTCTTTTTTTGCGAGCACGTCATCGATAGTCTCGCAGCCGGGAAAACCTATGAAGCGCTCAGGCTCCGTCCGCAGCAGATGATAACACAGACACTCTGATATCTGTCCTTCCATGTGCGAATGCACATAGGTAGGCGGATGGATCGCTGCTATGCACTGCATCACGAAATCCTCGAAATCTATGCCGCTGGGAACATCTATGAAACGGTCTATGATCTGTGAATAATACTCCAACACGAACGACAGAGTTCCTGTATTCGGTGCCCTGAAAAGATATGCGACCAGATCCTGATATAGTCCGCGCAGCATATGCATATCGCATGAACTCATATTTTCCTTGTCTACAAGGCACATAAGCTCCAGCGGTATCAGCACATTGAAGGCGGTCCCGGCGAAGCCGAAATCATGATCATCCCTGGCCTCATACATATCTGTAAGGACCTTCCTGTATTCTTCTTTATCTGTGTTTCCCGCAAGGAAATGCGCACGGGCGTAATAAAGCGGACACACCGGATAACTGGGGATCTCCTTAAAGTATTCCGGATTGCTCTTAAGAAGTTCCTCCATTTCATGACTTCGCTTTTCTATCTTCTCAAGCTGATCAATGCTGAAACACTTGGCATTATTTACCTCCGCACTCTGAAGATAGTATTCAAGACAGCGGAATCTGTGATAATTCCAGTCAAAATCGGGAACCGCTTCATGATAGAACTCATCATCAGCGACTTCCATCGTCTTATCAAGCATCTCCAGATTCAGGCGGTTCATCTCATCATCAGCCTTGCACGAATCGAAAAAGCATGCCGTAAAACGTGCATTGACAAGTACCATTTCCCGCATTTCCGGATCCGTTATACCAAGGAAGGTATCTTTATCCAGCATACGCATGAACTCTTCTCCGAGAGCCATGCCTTTATCAAAATATACTTTTGAAAAAGCCGGCTGCGTGGAAATACGGTCAGTCATATTCATCATCGAATAACAGGTGACCATTTCCGCATCCATACGTTTTATGCGTTCATTGATATCGTTCTTTCTCTCAGCATCCGCAAGCAGCCTCCCTGTTATAAGTGAAGCTATAGGCAGATCGAGATTCTCAAAATCATCGTTCACGGATGCAATATTCAGTAACATTTCCGAAAGCTCGTTGAGATCTTCCGCAACAGCCTTATCCAGTTCATCATCTGATTCAAGGAGCGGATACAGAAGCTCGTCAAGCATCCTGCGGTTCACCGCAGCCAGCTCCCCTATTTTTCTGAAATTCCCCTGCAGTCTTTCGGAATAGTTGTCAGCTGTATCTTCCTTCGTTATCGACGGTGAAGAAAGCCTCCTTATATCAAAGGCACGCTGTGCATATTCCTGAAAAATGACTCTCATTTCATCACTGTTCATCCATAAATCCCTCATCCTCAGCTATCACTATATTCTTGCCATGCTGCTTACCGTAATACATACGGCCGTCTGCTTTCTTGATGACCTCTTCCGGTTCATGATAGCTATCTTTGTTCTCTTCCAGCCCGATAGTGACAGTTGCGGCTATGCGCTTATTAAAGAATACAGTGGGATTGGTCTCTATATCCCTTCTTAAGTATTCCATCTTTTCCTTAGCTACGGTCATATCATAGTCTTTCATAAGGATTATGATCTCTTCACCGCCCCATCTGCAGATATCACATCCCTGCATATCTCTTTTTATTATCGCAGTTATATGCCTCAGTACTTCATCACCGGCATCATGGCCGAAAGAATCATTGATACGCTTGAAATTATCTATATCACAGAATGATACGCAGAAATGAGCGTTACCCTTTTCCATCAGAGTTTCCACCAAAGGAAGGAAACCCCTGCGGTTCAAGAGACTTGTAAGAGCATCTTCACTGGCATCTGCCGACAGCTGCTTATTTTTTTGTTCAAGGCTGGTCATCTCGACCTCACTGGAATAAATGTGGATAGTATTATAGAAGATCGTTGCAAAGATCATTGAAAAGGACGAAAACAGGATCAGAATAAGTCTGAGCGATGAAGGCAGATCGTATACAGGCCTGGCCTCGGAAAACCTGACATACAAAATTGAGAATGTCAGGAAATTCAACAAGAGCAGCAAAACAATGATCCAGCGTTTTGATCCCTTGAAAATAAAACAGCCAAAATAGATAATGATAGGTACTATCGCAAACAGAAAACAGTATGTACCGCATCGAAGGCCTATAAAATACGTTGATATTATTACATATGCGGTTACCTCGATAAGGATACTGATATATACCGGCATAACATATCCGGCCTTACATAGCACGACACAAAATAAATATACGACCACGCTTAGGATATTAAACTGAACTAAGGGCATGACCCCTGCCAAGAGCATGATGAGCAGCAATGTTGCGTGTACAAATCCCATGACGGCAACCGTCACCATATTGCTGTTATGAACAAGAAAGTGCAGAGTCTTATCAAGAACACCTTTTTCCTTCATTTTATAGTGGCCCCTCTTAGTCTATACAAACGTCTTATGATATATCTGACGTTTACATTATAACTAAGAGAGGCCTTTTCCGCAAGCTTGCTACTGTGATGCGATGCCGGCTTTACTCGACATTCTTTAAGGCTACATCCATCGGTATCTTCTTGATCCTGAAGTAATCTATCAGCGAGACAAAGGCATAGCCTATAAGCAGATATACCACCGAGAGTACCATCGACTCCGGTTTCATATAGAACCTAAAGTATCCGTCCATTGACTTCATTATGAGTTTAAACAGCCATACCATAAGGTAATAGCCTGCTGCGAATCCGGCCACCGCAAACAGCGTCACCACTATGGCAGTCGGCAGTATGTATAATGAACCGATCTCACCGTTCATAAAGCCGAGTATCTTGACCATGGATATCGAGTGCTCGTTTCTTTCGATGATGATCTTGGCAAGCAGATATATAAGCGCGGCTGCAAGCACCACCAGCACATACTTAAACACATCTATGATTGATCCGAATGAATGCATCAGCTGGACAGTAACTTTGGCTATGTCATCCGAAGTGATAACGGTTGCAATATACTCTTCATCGATATCCTTTATCTCATTACGTGAAAAATATCCGCTGAAATCATCATCTTTCATATCAAAGGTTTTATTGAAGCTGTTTCTGTCCATGAATACAGCCACTCCGCCCTCATAATCCACTACTCCGGCTATCGTAAAGTTATAACTCTTGTTTTCATACTCTTCATGAAGACTTATCACATCACCTGCACTGAGTCCGTATTTTTCACTGAATGCGCTTGAGATATATGATCCCTCACTTCCAAGTGTGATATATGAACTGTTGTCAGCTATACCGTATACGGTGATACTCTCATCTTTACCGCTGCCGAAGGCTCTCATTTTCTTTGCATTATTATCTCTCGGATACATAAGCGTCTTTGAGCTGAAACGTTCTGCGGTTTTCTCTGCTGTTTCAATGATTTCATTATCCGAATCCTTATTGCTCATCAGCATATACTGATAATCCGCAAACATCATATCCGCTGCTTTATCACTGTAATTGTTCAGCGAATCAGGCAGTCCGAAAGCGAAGCACATCATCAGCTCTATAAAGACCACGCCAAAAACCAGCACGATATAATTTGGTATATTCTGGAACAGTATCCTTAATCTGAAACGCTTTAAGAAAGACCAGGCCGGTATCCTTCTTGCCTTGCTTCTCTTTGAGGTTGTAAGGTCATGTCTTAAGAAGCGGAGCGGACTTAACTGCAGCTTCTTTACGATCACAAAGAGATTGATAAAAAACATAAGTATAAGCGGGATGATCGTGGTTTTGATAAGCGCCGTTTTACTCCATACCAGCCCGCAGTGAGGCAGGCTGTAGCTTTCATAATACAGGTTCACCATCAGGTTTCTGAAAGACGTATATCCAAGAACGTTTCCGAGGACTGCTCCTATAAGCGTTATAATGACCGGCATGGACATATAATGGAATACCAGTTCTCCCTTACTGTACCCGGAAGCCCTGAGCGTACCAATGACAGAGGCTTCTTTCTCTATGGTATTGTTGATAGTGATCGCAAAGATAA
>JAEEIK010000005.1 GCA_016281335.1 Lachnospiraceae bacterium
CGGACGGGATACTGTAAGCTCCTGCTTTGCCACACGGATATGCGATCAGTACGTTGTCTTTGCTGAACAATACTCCGCCATCTGACCGGTAATTAAGATTACCAGCGGAGACATTGATCTCCTGCAGCTTGTCTGCACCCCTGAAAGCACCGGAACCTATAGCGGTCACACCGGCAGGGATTGTGATGCCTGTCAGGTCTGAACAATTTGCAAATGCATTATCTCCTATACTTGTCACGCTGTCCGGGATAGTGATACTTGTCAGGCTGTCACAATTTGCAAATGCACCATTGCCGATACTTGTCACGCTGTCCGGGATAGTGATGCCTGTCAGGTTTGAACAATCTTCAAATGCATTATCTCCTATACTTGTCACCCCGGCAGGAAGAATTATGTTTGTAAGATCCTCACAATTTCTAAATGCATTATCGCCTATACTTGTCACTCCGGCAGGAATCGTGATACCTGTCAGATTGTAACAATCATAAAACGCAAAGTTGCCTATACTTGTCACACCATTTGATATTTCAAGCTGTTTTACTTTATAGCTATATTCATTCCACGGCCCCCCTTCCTCATGAAAACCCGGCATATCACCCGTTCCGCTGATGGTGAGTTTACCGTTTTGATCCAATTCATATGACCAGCCGTTCCCGAAAGTTCCGCCAATTCCAACATTAACAGTACAGCTTGCTGTCTTTTCGCCATCCGCCGTTTTTACCGTGACTGTTGCTGTTCCCGGTCCTTCACCCGTAACAGTTCCGTCTGCAACCGTAGCCACTGAAGTGTTACTGCTTTTCCATGTAACGTTTTTTTCAGTAGCATACGACGGTAACATCACCATTTCCAGATCTGCACTTTCGCCATCATTGATTTCGAGCGTGGCCGTTTTAAGAGCAATTTTAAAAACAGGAACTCTGTCTGCTTTGCTTGCATTTGACAGAACATCATTTCCTGCATATGTACGGTCATAATTCATATTAACCCACGAGCCCGCATTATAAACAGTATCCAAAGGGCAATTCAGAAATGCATCATTACCTATTGTTATCTCTTTATCGGGAAACGTGAGATATTTCAGTTTACTGCAGCCGCGAAATGCATATTCTCCTATGCTTGTCACCCCGGCAGGAAATATCATCTGCTCAAGACCGCTGCACCTGTCAAATGCATACTTTCCTATCTCTGTAACACTGTCAGGTATATATATTTCCTCAAGTCCGCTGCACTTGCTGAAAGCATTATCACCTATCCTGGTGACTCCGGCAGGCAAAGATATACTTATAAGGTTTGAAGAGCATGATACAAAGGAATACGCCCCTATAACCGTCACGCTGTCAGGAACGGTATATTCAGTTCCGACTTTGTGTGACGGATATAAGATGATCTCTGTTTTATCCTTATTAAACAGAACACCGTCTGCAGATGAATAATTGGCATTTCCCTCTTCAACGCTGATCTCTTCCAGGTTTGGACAAGACATAAAATTTTCAGCAGTTACTTTTGTCACTCCTTCGCCGATCAAAACTTTTTTTATTTCTGAGTTAGAATCATAGTTAAACCATGGATTACTTGTTACCTCTCCATTCCCATTTATGTTCAGCATTCCGGCATCATCAATATTCCAATTGACATCTGTTCCGCATGTTCCCGAGTGTGCGGGATCCGCATGCACCTCTAGCGTCAGCCCCGGCACCTGCAGAGTGCCGATGACCAGGATCACAGCCATCATGAAACTGACTATCCTTCGTTCCAGCTTCTTTTTCATTCCCTTATTCCCTCCTTCTTTTTTCGGGCCCTTTTCCACCCTTTGAAACCAATTCTACCTAAACACCTTTTTTTCCGCATCACCCTCAAGAACCATTTTTTTCTTTTTCCTCTTCTTTTCACATAAAAAAAGCAGCTCCCGCTGCTGTCACCCCTTTTTCAGGCTTTTATGACTCAAACGTTCTCTCCCATGCATTTGAGTCATAGAATTAACTCTTCCTTTCGATCAATTCAACTCCGTATTCTCTAAATCCCGCTGTTCGTATGACTCAGGAAGCTCTCTCCTTACTTTTAGGTCATAGCCGCCCCCGAAAACAGCTTTGCTCCTATGACTTAACAGACACTTTTCCCTGTTTTAGGTCATAGTCACCTCCAAACCATCGTTGCCCCTATGGCCTAACAGGCACTTTTCCTTTGTATAGGTCATATCCCCGGAATCTACGAAGTATCAACCGGAAGTATTCACCCTCTGTTCCCGGTCCGGTCGTCATCGTGGACCACGAGACCTAAGGCTTTGGCGTTCACTGCCAGTTCAAGCCGGTTGGAATAGCCTGTTTTATTGAGCATGTTCTGGATATGGCGCTTGACCGTAAAGAGTGAGATATTGTACTTCTCCGCTATCTCTTCGTTCGAGCGGTTGGTCGTAAGCTCCCTAAGGACTTCCAGCTCGCGCTCCGTAAGAGAGGACTTGCTGGCATCGCCGAGCATCGGATCCGGCCGTGAACCGGGATATACGGACTCGCCCTTCATGGTGCGGTCCATGACCTCCAGGAGCGAGCTTTCATCGTACTCCTTGAACCAGAAGCTCTCAATACCTGCCTCTTTTGCTTTATCTATCCATTTATATTCCGCAGTCGATGTTGCAAGTATGATGCGTATCGACGGATCGTTGTTCTTGATCGTCTCTGCACAGGTCAGGCCGTCCAGGCCCTGCTTCATCATCACATCCATGATCACCAGATCAGCGCCTTCACGCCTGCAGTAGTCCACAGCCTGTTCTGCAGATGAAAAGGAAGCCACCAGCTCATAGTCTGCCGACATCTTTACATACATTTCAAAAAATCCGCGTGCCACATACTGGTCGTCCGCTATCACTACCCTTGTCTTTTTACTCATGCTTAATCTCCCGCAGGAAGAAATGCTGCAATATCTCTTTTCCCCTGTCCGGTCAGATCATAACTCTAAAACGTTTCTTCCGCATCACTCCCGGGAACCATTTTTCAGAACTATCCTGAGGGTAAAAGGATCGGTACTGCATATCTCCATCATCCCTCCTGCGTTCTCCACGAGAGTACGCAGCGAAGACAGTCCGCCGCCTTCGGATACTTTCTTATCCGCAGGCTCACCGTTACTCACGACCGTAATGCACAGCCCGCCGTCCTGCTCCCCGGTCGATACCTTGAGCAGGTCTCCGTCCGCATGTTTCCTGGCATTCGTCGCACACTCATTTATAGCGACCGCCAGTATATTCCTAGCCGCACCGTCCGCAGGTATCACTCCGCCAAGTGCCACCTTCACGCCTATCGTCCTCGCCATCTCCATTGCTTCCGTCAGCGGATCGCGCGTGGTATCATCTTCTTCATATTCACGAAGCAGTGAAGCATTGGTTATCTGCAGTATATTCAGAAGAGCCGCCTCGTCCACGACCTCCGGATGGTCCATGTATCTGCGGCTTGCCAGCAGCACATGTCCGGTCTCGTTATGCACCTGCATCCTGGCATTCAGCAGTTCCTGCGAGATGATCAGCTGCTCTGCCGTGCGGTTATATATCTCCAGACGTTTTTTGATCTCTTTGAGTTTTGTGTTCTTACCTTTCAGTTCTTCATTTATCTTTGCCTGCGTTGTGATATCCGTGGCGGTGAGCTGCAGATAATCCTTCCCGCCTTCGCTTATCTTCTCCCGGGTAAACTGCCAGGTCTTCTCTCCGTCATCATATACCGTCTCCTTCGGGAGCAGCTCTGTATTGCGGATAGTCCTGCCGCTCTTCTGCCCCGCTATCCTGTTCATCGTCAGGTTTGCCAGCACCACGCTTCCGTCCTCTTCGGCAAATGCGACTCCCGCAGGGAGCAGATCTATGGTCTCTTTCACTGCCCAGTATGTCAGCTTCTCCCGCCGGGATCTTCCAAGCCTTAAAAAGCCTGCCACCATCGCTGCTGCGCAGATCAGTTCAAACACGATAAGCAAAACAGCCGGCAGAGCGTGGAAGGCCATGACATACCCGGGCCAGGTACGAGGTTTTTCCGGTTCTGCATAATGGAATACGGTATCAAGCGCAAGGAAGAAGATCAGAAACTCCACGGCAAACAGTATCACACCGGCTATATTCAGCCTGTTTTTCCTGTCAAGTCCTATAAACGCAAGCATCAGATATCCCTGCAAAAGCAGCAGTATCATAAGTCCCGTTATCAGTATCTCCCGCAGAGGAGTCTGCATGGCTTCAAGTATCGTCATACCGTCTCACCTCCCGTCGGAATACGAAGAGAGATATAGAGTATGTCTTCGCTGATATTTGTTTCCATATATGCCGGCACTTCCGCCACCGGAAGCGCAGCCAGATCACAGGCAAGCTTCAAGCCGTCAGGAGTAAAGGAAACCATCAACAGTTTTCCCTCACCGATCATGCCTTCAGCCAGTATCTCAAAGCTGTCATACAGCGCGATCAGCGCTTCCGCAGGCAGCTCTGCATCAGCGCCGCTCTCCTCCACCGAAGTCTTCAGTCCCACATAGGACAGATACCTGCCCGATTCCGAGACTGCAAGATACAGTTCGTTCATGCTTATCCTGTCCGCTTCTGAAGCCAGCAGCAGGAAATTGGTCTTACGCTTTACATAGGCATTGAGCACTGATACATATGCGATGCATTCCATAAAATCCGGATCTCCGGGCCTGATCTCATTAAGCATATCCCTTATACGCGTCTGGTAAGGATACATCTTCTCGGCTATGTCATGATAGATATGATGACGTGAGGAAACATAGGCATCCTCTTCCTTCTGCTTATTCTCGTATTCTATCAGGGTATTCTCGCTCTCCAGCAGTTCGTTGGCTTCCTTCAGCTTTTCATTGGCGCGGATCACCTCGCTCTCATCCTCCACCCAGAAAGCGAAGCCTCCGTTTATGCTCTTTCCCGAAAGCTTATGCTCTTCATCAATATATACAGCTTCTTTCAATGCTTCTTCCAGCTGCGTATCTTCCGCATCCATGCTGCCTGCCGAACGGTATACCGGCTCAAAGTTTTTATCCGTTATCATTACCGGCATAGGCAGCTTTGAGAAAAAGCCCGGATAATTTTCATTGTATGGTATCAGCCTTTTGCGTATGCAGATCTCGAAGATCGCGATGATACTGAAGATGTTGAGTTCCGGCGTCTCCCAGGGCGGGATGAACTCGAATAAGCGTTTTAAGTTGTGAAGCTGCAGCAGTAACATCCACGCAACTATAACGCCTATGACTTCCAGCATAGTCTTCTTATCACGTCCGCGTCCGCATTCATGCAACAGTATCGCAACGCCGATTATTATCGAGAGTATCATCCAGGCATAGATCAGATAGAAAAGAAAAGTATAAGTGTATGTTCCGCCGCTCCCTATCAGTACAATGGTATCCGGCTTCGGCACGAATACGGCGTAATGCAGATCGTTGGTCATGACCACCGCCGCAAGAAGCACCGCAGGTATCAGGAGCAGTCGTTCGTTAAACTTCGTATTCGCTCCTTTTCCGCTCCTTACGCATACCATCATAAAAAGCGTGGGCATCAGTATCAGCGGCACATAATAAGCATACCAGCCGAATCTTAAACCTGTGGGAGAAT
Source organism: Lachnospiraceae bacterium (assembly GCA_016281335.1). GTDB lineage: Bacteria > Bacillota > Clostridia > Lachnospirales > Lachnospiraceae > NK4A136. The sequence continues at coordinate 5,579 of JAEEIK010000005.1, forward strand.
CAGTGATCCTGTACCTGAAGGCACGCAGGCACAGATAGAGTATCATAAGCACTGCCGCCGCAAACATGTAATTCCGGGATTTCGACGGCAACAGCCTTGTGCGGATGCTTAATATCCAGAACAGCAGAAGCAGCGGATATATTATAAGCATCAGACAGAATATAAAGGTAACAAGAGAATAATCCGGATCCGGCACGTTGTGAAAAACATCTTCAAGCACGTGTATCAGGCCGGCAGAAACGAACACCAGTATGAACAGCAATGTATTTTTCTTCTGTACAGACATCAGTTACTCCGTCTTTTCCATCAGGAGACTTTCAATTCCGTCAATATCTTTATCAGCGCTTGTCCATTCTATATCACCGTAATCACCCATTGAAAAGTATCCGTCACCGTCTTCATAGACAAGCTCCTCATCTTCCCCGTTTTTTATATAATACTTTGCGCCCGTGTACTCCATAAGAGTAGTGGATTCATAATACGTTCCTTTTATCTCCCATACAGAGACAGTCTGATCATCATTGTTACGTTCAATGACAATATCGTAGTCAGCTCCACCGGCAGACGTTATCTCTGCTATACAGTTCCCGGAGTTCACATCTTTCCATTCTCCCGAAAAATCAGGAGGTGCTTCGGGATGCAGAAACTCATCTACCTTCTTTCCGGTACCTATAACAGTATTCCTTATACTTGGCTTCGCCAGCGGATTACTGCGGTTTCCGCAGCCCGTAAGAAGAAGCATCATAATAATAAATACGGATATTGTTTTTTTGATCATTTTCTTTTCATTCATAGCTTATAACTTTTCAAGTACCTTTTTTATCTCAGTTTCATTATCATAAATATAGCGTATGCGTTTAAGGGTATTCTTTACTTCCGATATCCCCATATCCCTTTCCTGCTCATCAGCGCTCTTTCCGAGAGCCCTGCTTATATTATACTCCAGCCATTCGAGCCAGGTATAGACAAGGCCGAATATCTCCTGATACGATCTGAAACCGTTATCATATGCCTGAAAATACCCCTCAAAGAATGCCTTAATATGGCTGAGGTCTATATTGCATATGGTTATCCCGGACCATTGCAGTGACAGCTGCAGCGCATGTGATACGGGATTGCCGTAATTCAGGCATTCAAGATCTATCACATAAGGCTTCCCGTTTTCCCACATCACATTTTTAGGATCCATATCTTCATCAGAGATCCGCACTATATCAGGCAACAGCTTTCTTGCCCTGTTCAGTTCACTCTCGGCATAGCGTATCAGTTCTTCATTATCGCTAAGCAGCCCGTATACCTCATTTTCCGTATCGCGCGCTTCTCTTATATACTTATCCCAGTCAATATGACATTCCTCAGGTTCTTCCTTTATATCCTTATCAGGTTCAAGCGCATGTATCCTGCCCAGTATATTGCCGGCTTTCCGGCACTGCTCCTCGGTAATATTATTCCAGTCGTTTATGCTCCCCCTATGCCATTCAAAGAGATAGAAACAATCCGTACCTTCTTTGATCATCTTCCTGCCATCAAAGCTAAGTGCCGCCACAATGGGAATCCCAGCTTCCTCTATTATGCTTTCAAGCTGCTCTGCTTTCGCATAGTTTGCAGCGGCATCAGGCCTCTTCATGATCTCCGGATTCAAATGCTTTACGGCATAAGTTTTATCCGCAGTACATACCTTATACATCCTGTGCATAAAGCCGCCTGAAACAGCTTCTATAGGCTTAACGATACTGCCAAGCTTAAGATCATCAAATAGTTTTTCGAGCTGCTGTTCTATCATACTATCTGTCACGTTCTTCAATAATGTGCAATATGGTTTTACTGCCGAGGATCTCTTCTATACGTTCAGGTATGAACGAGGGCTTTATATCTGCTTCTTTTGCTTCCTGTACAGTCAGCCAGCACAGCTCTTCTCCCTCATCATTGACTGCTTTTATCTCGCTGCCTTCCTCCATCGAAATGATGTAATAAAACTCAAGTACGTGACAATCCATGCCGTCAAAGATCCCGTCTTTTCCCTTAAAGAAGTTCTCCGTTACAACAGCAAGGCGCTCCGCATGAGCCGCTATCCCTGCCTCTTCACGCACTTCTCTTATTATACAGTTTTCCGAGGTCTCACCCAGCTGCACCGCGCCGCCTATCATATAGTAATATCCGCCGAATTTACTTTTGACAAACAAAAGCTTACCGTCATGCACTATAAACGCACCGGTGCGGTAGCGAAACCAGTTATTCCCTTTTGAAAAACAACAATCTTCCTTCATATCCGCTCCCCTCTCGCTTAACTGCAGGAATCCGATAAATTATAACATTTGGTGCTGTTTAGCGCAATAAACGAACAGGCTCCCGTAAGCGGGAGCCTGCTGATCATTATGACCTTATGCAACTTCTTATCTCGTAAAGTTCGTCCATACCCGTTCCTCTGTATCGGGAACTCCTATGCTTTGTTTCCCCAGTTCAATGCTCTTCATAAGAAATACCATATTTCTCGCAAGCACTCTCATAACCTGCTTTCCTTCATCATCGACCTCAGCCTCGCCGGGCTCCCAGCCGTATATATTATTCCAATACTGGCTCGTAGCAACGGGCATATTGCAGAGGGTAAAGAACTTATTCAGTTCATCAAAAGTCGCGGTACAGCCCGAGCGTCTTGCCGATACCACACTTGCTCCGACTTTAAGGCTCTTATCAAATGAGGTGCTGTAAAACAGCCTCTGAAGCGCAGACATAAGAGTTCCGTTAGCTGAACCGTAATACACGGGAGAACCTATCACAAGTCCGTCTGCCTCTTCGAACTTAAGGGCAAGTTCATTAACTATATCGTTAAATACGCACTTTTTATTCTTTCTGCAGGTTTCACAGGCTATGCAGCCCCGGATGTCCATTCGTCCCAGCAGGATGTTTTCGTATTCCACGTTTTCTTTTTCGAAAACCTTCTCAATCTCACGAAAGGCCAGAGCTATGTTTCCGCTCTCCCTCGGACTGCCGTTCAGCATCAATACCTTAAACTTTTTATCCATATGTCTTCCTCCGTATACTGTTTTCCTGCCTCTATCAGCATACTACAGCTGACGCCATCCAAAGTCATGCGGATATTTGTGCTAAACATATTTATTTTTGATATGCGTAAAGACATTATGCTTTATTTCATACCCTTTACCATATTCAGATATGAATAACTGTTATCCGCCTCTGTGGCATTGAATTTAAAACCGTTTTTATCAGCCACCCATTCGGATGTCTCACGGAATAATCTGCACATGATATCAACAGAGTTCCGCATCTGATCGATATCGCAGCCGCAATATGTTGCCAGATACGCATTCCACTCCTTTTCACTGAGCCACCTGTACATATACTTTCCGGATTTTCCGATACTTACCGAATAATCGGTAAGCTCCCCTATCTTCCATGCCAGTACTGTCTCAAGCTGCTTTCTGACCACGAAAGCCAGCATATCCTGAACGTAGGTCACCTCCCCGCGTGCAAGCCCCTTTGCAACATTGTTAAGACACCACCAGAACTCATTGCAGACAGAGGCATATTCTTCTTCAGCCGGCTTTCGCACACGATGCGTTTCATCCGAGGCCTCCGGTATCGGCGGCAGGATACCGTCTTTATCAAGCAGGACAATACAAAGACTGTCCTCCAGTACATTTTCCTTTGCATGCTCTATGGACTTAACTGTCAGATCTATCCTGTTGCCATCCTTAAACAGCATCAGCCAGCCATAGGAATTCTCCTTGTCATTCGGATAAAAGGGGGATTCATCCGGATACTGCATGATCAGGATATCACCGAAACGCGCCGGCCAGTTCTTATCTTTTATAAAAGATCCCGTTTCCTCAACAACATATACAATGTCATAATCCTGAAACATATCCTTTGGCGCATTGGGATTTGTTCTGGAACCGTTCATATAAACAGCCCGTACCCGTTCATCATTTTGAGCAATCCCAATGATCAGCTCCATCATTTCTTTTTCACTTCGCATATTCTTTACTCCATATCTCATAAGCTTTTTCCCAGGTATCAAGAGCATAAGGCCTTCTCTCATCTCCGATTTCTTTTGCATACTGTCCGACGAAAGCCAGGAAGAAATACATGTGTTCCAGTGATGATTCCTGTTCCCGTATTATCACTTTGCTCCAGACATTAGCTTCCCGGTATTGTCCGCTCTGCTTCACTTCAGCGATATATTTATCCTTGTCAAAAGGAACTCTCTTTTCTTCAATTTCAACCTGACCGTCATCCCTGATCTCCAGCACCGTGTATGGTGCGCTGTTCTTAATACCATCCAGCGGCAGACCGCAGGAACCCGGATTGATCATATATATCTCTTTGGTTTTATCTGTATAGCTGCACTGAATATGGGAATGGCCGAAGATATATACTCCTTTTTCAAGTTTATCTATGGCTTCCTGAAACTCAGCATCCTTCCTGCGCTCATCCGCCATATCCGAGAGTATCTGTTCCGGAGCAATGTCAGCTTTTCTGCTCCTTTCCGCAACTGTAACGGAATTCCAGGTATAGAAAGGATGAGTCCCCATGAAATCCATTGAAGAATGGGCCATATGTATCTTTATCCCGTTACACTCAAAATCATCTCTGTGGGGCAGACTCAAAAGATAATCAAGATTCTCCCTGCTCACATTTCTGTAACACCAGTATGAGACCTGCATCTGTCCGTCTGTCCATGCAGACTGGTCTTTATCGATAAGATTTTCCAGATATTTCTCTTCATTGCCTCTGATAACATGCTTGTGATCGATCTCTTTAATAGCAGTAATGCATTGATCCGGCCATGGCCCGCTGATGCAGTAATCACCTGCAAATATGAACTGTGAGATTCCCTCTTTCCCTGCATCTTCCAGCACAGCCTTAAGTGCCGGACCGTTCCCGTGCACATCGGATATGACTGCATATTTCATAGCTTACTTATCTCCTGTCTAATCGCTTAAAACATGTTCAACTTCTCCGTTTTCATCCAGTGTTACAAGCTGTCCTTTTTCGTTATAATGTTTCCTTCCATCCAAAACAGCCTCATAATCATCGCTGTACCTTCGATGTATATCAAACAGACTTCCCTCATCACTTGTATAAACCTTGAAACGATTACCTTTTGAATCGGTGACTACCTGTCTTATCAGGTATCCCTCATAATCCGGCAGCGCTCCTCCGCCCGCTTTTCCGTATTCCTGCCATATTTCAACCGTGAAAGTTTCATCCGGATATGTTTCTTCAAGATACTCTTCATATTCCGCGATCATTTCACTGAGCTCTTCATCACTTAATTTGTCATCGGATCTGATGGTACATGCACTTGTTGAAATTAACAGACATATGCACAGACTTATGAATATGTTTTTTTTCTTTATCACTTTTCTGCTCCCTCTGAATCGCCTCCGTCATCTTTGAAAACGGAGCTTCCCCTTTAACTGCAGCTGCTATTTATGACTGCACAGTGATTATACCATGCCACTGCCATCAGCGCTACCGCCGCACAAGCGTTTTTTAGCCCAAAAAAACAGAAAAAACACCATAAATAATCTGCGTTTCGGCGTATAATATAACAAATGCGAAAAAACGATCATACACGGAGAACTGCTTTATGAAAAGAATAATAATAACGATATTCTGCCTTATATTCCTGCTTGTCGGCTGCGGAAATGAAGAAGTAACGGAAAAGGACCTGCAGCTTGCCGTTCATAGCAGAACAGACTCCGGCGATGCCTCATCCGCAAGCTTTCAGGACGAGTACCCGGAAAAGTTGGCAGCTACTGCAAGCTGGGCCGAATACCCGGATGATAACCTCATGGGTTTATGCGGTACATGTTCGTACGACGAAAACGGAACTACCACTCTGATACTCGCCTTCAAATATCTGAAGAAATCGGAAGTAAGCGACAGGATCATGAATGAATATGATTACCTGAAAGGCATGTGTCCTTACGGATATTTTGATTTTGACGACAGCAAAGTTTTTAATGAGAAAAACTACTATTTCGTAAAGCTGACTTATGACAGCAGGATCAGCCTGACAACCATATCCTTTGACAAAGAAGATGAACGCTGCAATATAAGCTTCAAAGAAAGTATCGATCTGACATACTGTGACTTCCGTAACCTCGAAAAAAGCAGGAAAGTGTCTCAGTCCCTGGATCCTGACACTAATATGTGGGTTGATCCGGGCGAGATCATCAACAATGAATTACCGCAAGCAGATACAGGATACAGACAATATACAGAACTTGCGATTGATCAGAATGCATATACTCCCTCTGCCGAAACCGACGGCGTTAAATTTACCGCTCTTGACTGCGGATATACCCGTGAACACTATAATATATACGGAGAGATCGATCAGGATCCGGTAAGCTCCTTACGCTTCAGCTTATATTGTGAAGATCATCCTTTAGATGAGCAGGACAGTTTCAGACTTTATCAGTCCGTTGGTAATACTTACACGGATATCACTCCCAAGGATCTTACGCTTGACACGTCATTTGAAAAGGACGGTCATTATATTAACCTGACCATGCAGAGCAGTACACTGGGTGAAATGTCCGAAGGAGATTACAGGGCGGAATACGGAGCTTACAGCGTGGATTTCCGTCTGTCTGTACAGACCTTTGAGGTATGGTAGATCGGCTATGAAGCCGTATTGTTTCCGACAAAAAGCTTCCTGTATTCTCCCGGCGCCATTCCCTTCTCCTCGCGGAATACCCGGTTAAAGCTCGGAATGCTTTGGAAACCTGACAGCATCGCGACCTCTGTCAATGATCTGCTCTCTTCGGAAAGCAGTTCGCTTGCTTTTTCTAATCTTATCATGTTCAGCCATTTGCTGTAATTCAGGCCCGTCACATTCTTGAATATCCTGGAAAAATAGTCCTTGCTTATACCGGCCATTTCGGCCATGGCCCCCTGGGACAGATCATCTGCAGTAAGATTATTCTTGATATAATCGGTTACACTCATCATACGTCTCATGACGTCATCGGTATATGCATAACTGTCATCATCCTTAAGCTCAGGCGCAAGCTCTTTCCTGTATTCATCCAGTGTCAGCATGAATTCCATAAGCAGCATGCAGCATCTGATCTCCCTGTCCTGTCTCTCGGAAAAGAAGATATTCTTCATCTTAAGAGTTATCTCTTTAAGTCGGGCAGCCAGCTCCGGGTGCGCGTGAATACAGATTATATGCAGATTACGGTATATATGCATGATCCTGCGCAGATCAAAAAGGGAATTAATGAAGGCGTTAGAAAACTGTATGACCAGGGCCTCTTTCCTGTCAGCGTCAACAATGGAATGCATCTCCATCGGCCACACGATCACCAGGTCGTCGGGCACCAGCTCATAGGTATTCTTTCCGACACTGTATATATTGGTCTTACCGGGGCCAACCAGCAGTATCTCTCCATATGAATGCCAATGGTTCTGATAGCTTCTTTCCTTATATCCGGTGGACATATTGAAAGCGCTGAAATGATCAAAACCGTATACCTCATATGTACTGTAATCCATAATTCCCCCTTAGCTGATCACGATCACTTCTTCTTTATCATCCGTAAGATCGATCTTAGCAGTTCCTTTATCCGTTACTATTTGGTATTTTCCTTTGAAAGCCTCTACTTCCGTCATGCCGTTTTCATCGGTCTTTACCGTCGTATCCGTCCACCATTCATTTTTCACCAGTTTTTTCAACATGTCAAATGAAGGTTTGCGTGAATTATCCTCTCTTAAAAATCCGCTGGGTGCTTTCAGCCATGCCCCGTCTTTGAAATCCCAGGTAGTAATGGCTTCAACCAATGGATGTGAGAAGAGTATCCTGTACATCTCTTCAATTTCCTTTGCCTGACGTTCTTCACCCTCGGGAGTCGAAGGCCATTCTTCCACCTGCCAGTCATTCAGATCCACGATATGCGCCGGCATTATCTCACCGGATATCAGGGTATTCTCTGTAAAATGTATAGGCAGTCCGAAAGATGAGAAACGTTCAAGGACCTCCATCAGCTTTTCGCTTCCCCAGTAGCCCTGATGCTGATGCGACTGTATACCGATGGCGCTGATGGGCACTCCCGCATTCATGCAGCCGTCGATAAGTATCTCGTAATTGATCGAAGTATTAAAATCATTGAGCAGCAGTACAGCATCCGGGTTATTTTCATGCGCTCTTTCAAATACTGCCTTTATCAGACCGACGCGGCCTTTCTCCTTACATATCCTTGTGATGGCATTATCATACTTATCAAAGATCGGCATGATAACGACTTCATTGATCACATCCCACATATCGATAACGCCTTTAAATCCGCTGACTTCCCTGTCAATCCTTTCAAGCTGTTTTTTCATTATCGTGGAATTATCGTACTTCATGAGCCAGTCAGCGCATGCGGTATGCCAGCACAGAGGATGCCCCTTCACCCTGACATCCTTACTGTTCAGGTACTGCGCAGTCTTCATGAGCGCATCACTATTCGGCTTTCCTTCCTCAGTCTCATAACCTCCCCAGTAAAAAGGAAGTGTAGCATAATTGAATATCTCCAGCCAGCTGTCCGTTATCTTCTGCCAGGGTTCACCGCCCTGCATGACAGCGGGAATAAAATCAAAAGCTCCGCAGCCAAACAGAAACTTATGATTCTTCTGATGTATGCCTATGTCCTGATCAGATAACGGATTGTTGTTTATGTCAGTGATCCTGAGTTTCTTTGTAACTTTTCTGTGTTTGATATCCATTTTTTCTCCTTATCGCTACTGCTTTTTTTAATAAGAGCTCCCGGATAACCGAGAGCTCTTTGAGGGGGGGAAAAGTGTATCAGCTAACCTTCTTCAGGTCTGCTTTTGCAATGGTAAGCTCGTAGTATGTATCATCCATGAGCTCACCACCTTTTACCTTGAGACGATACTCAATATTCTTATCTTCCAGTTTCTTTATCATCTCATCCTTCTGTGATTCCTTGTAATACACCAGCTTCGTTTTTTTTGTAAATATACTCATCTCTTTATCCTCCTTGAACTCTTTGAGTTTGACTTTAGCTTATGAGCTTACTATAGTCTCTTAAGGAGGATGATGCTCATTATTTCTTTAACTGCGATATATCATTTTTTGACCGCTGTATTTATTCCGGTACCGTTTTGAGCACGAACTCACAATTCCCACTGCTATACGACTATTTTATAATTCCCGCTCCCCCATTTCATGCCGATATTTGTCGTAAATCTGTCCATTTTTGGTATATCTTCATTTTGCTGATTCAACCTATCATCTCAGTTCTCTGCTTCGTTCCTGCCACTTTTATGGCCTGCGGCTGTAATTTCACTTGTTCACTCCCGAATTACAGTCATAATCTCACAAACAAGACTTTTTTGTTACCGTAGCAGCTGTAATTACCCACATTTTTCCTTGTATTACAGCCATCCCATCAAAAAAAACGCCTGTTTTCCCCCGAAACGACTGTAATTTCACTTATTTCATCTCAAATTACAGCCGCACAGCTCGGATCTGCCGATCACCGGGACGGTTCTCTGATCGGCATATCAAGCAGACAATGAAAAGCTTCAAGACTCGTAGCATTAGCGCAGAACGATCTGCGTGCAAGGCTGAAGCTTTTGCATTGGCTGCGTAAAAAATGAAATCAACCGGGGAACCGTCCCGGTGATTGAATGGATTGCTAAATTGACTTTAATGTGTACGTAAATTATACTTTCATAGGACAAAAATCAGGATTAATGCGACGATGGAGGTGAGACTATGGCAAGGCAGAATATCTACGATAATGAGACTTTCTTCAGTGAGTACAGGAAACTTCGCGAGCGTGAAGTCAACGCAAATAATCTGTTCGAACTCCCGACCTTATTCGCTAATCTGCCCGACCTTGAGGGGAAAAGGATTTTGGACCTCGGCTGCGGTTCCGGTGAACGCTGTAAAGACTATATTAAGCGCGGTGCCGCTAAAGTTACGGGTATAGATATCTCGGAGAAGATGCTTGCAGCAGCAGAAAAAGAAAACAGTGATCCGAAGATCACGTATATTAAAATGCCTATGGAAGATATCGGCAGCCTGAAGGAAGAATTTGATGTGGTGATCAGCTCCCTGGCTTTGCACTATGTTGAAGATTTCCGCGGTGTCACGGAGAGTGTTTACCGGCTCTTAAGTGAGGGAGGCATCTTCCTTTTTTCACAGGAACACCCCTTAGCAACCTGTTTTTCCGGCACTTATGACAGATGGACCAGGGACGAAAACGGAAGAAAGATCTATGCTAATATAGCTGATTACTGTGTGGAAAGAAGAAATGATTCAACCTGGTTTGTCGAAGGAGTACAGCGCTATCACAGGATGTTCTCGACCATAGTAAATACCCTCGTTAACAGCGGCTTTAAGATACTTAAAATGGATGAGCCCTATCCTACAGAGGAACTTGTGCAGAAGTATCCCGAATACTATGATCTTTACCACAAACCAGACTTCCTGTTTGTGAAAGTTCAGAAGTAATCAAAAACCCGCCTGCAGCTTGCAGGCGGGTTGTACTATGAATGATCATTAAAACTTCACTTCTTCCGGCGCTTTCGTAAATGAACTGAAGGTAGCGGTCGCGTCTTTGAAATAGAAGACTTCCGTATTGTCATCATCGGCTGAGTACATTCCCTGTAATGAAGGGTATGCATCCAGCATTGACTGTTTTGCTTCTCTGCGATCATCTTCAACAAGGATGCCTGCAACACGCAGCCATTCACCATCCTTGAATGCGCAGATCTCAACCTTCGGATTGGCATGTATCTGCTTTGAAACTGCTTTGGATTTACCGGTCTGGATATAAAGCTTTCCATCAAAAATATTCACGGTGCCGAAAGGCCTTACCCTTGCCTGATCTCCGTCGATAGTTGCCAGATAGTAGGTTCCTGCTTCTTTTAAGAATTTTTCAACTTTCTCCATCGTGCCATCCTCCTTGTGTATTTAATGGATAAAATCACCTGCATCATTATATCAAAAAATGATCCTTCTGTCACAAACTAAACTATAACGACTTATACAACATAAACAGCGCCGCCAGACTGAGCACAAAACTCAGCACCGGTCTTAATAAGAGTTTAAACCTTTGTTTTACGATAAGCAGTACAAAGACAACGGGACTCATGATGGCTGCTATGATAGCCGCAAGCATCACTATCTCCATCACAAAAGTCATGATACCCATGGACACACCCAGCGTGGCAGCGCCGTCGGTTTTACCCGAAAAAGTGATCAGATGCATCACAAAGAAAACAACAGCAAAGATCAGCGCCCCCAGCGAAAGGCGAAGTGAAACATTGGAAGCCTGCTCTACCCTGTCCCTTGGTTTTTGGTATCCTACCAGCTGATTTTTTTCTTCTATACGATTCATGCTTCCTCCTATAAGGCGTTGTCTTTTTTCTCAACAACGGCTTTTCCGAGCCACTTCTTCTTATACCAGTAATACATGACGATCAGGCCCCTGATGCATTCATCCGTGGCTGTCCCTGCATATATGCCCCATACTCCGACTCCTATCACCACACCGACAATATATCCTGTAGTGAGTCCCAGTCCCCAGTTACAGACTATTCCCATGATAAGCGGGAATATGTACGCACCGGCTGCCTTCAGGCTGCTTACGAAGGTCATATTGAGACAGCGTCCCGTCTCGACGAAAATGTCAGCTATCATTATCGTCTGCCCCAGCGCGATGATATTCAGATTATCCGTAAAAAGACTGAGAGTGTATCTGCATAACAGCGCATTGATCGAAGCCAGCGCTATAGTTATCGGCAGTGAGGTCCTGAGGGTTTTGAACACTCTCTTATATGCTTCTTCCGATTTGCCCGCCCCCACAAGATGTCCGGTTATTATCTGCGTCGACATGGCCGAGGCATTTGAGAAGATCATTGCAAAGGATATAAGTGTATTGCAGTAAGCCCTTGCGGTAACGGAATCATTCCCCATCCCGTTCACAAAAGACAGCAGCGTTGTCTGATACAGGTTATATGTAAGACTTTCTCCGGCTGAAGGAAGTCCTATCTTTATCATCTTTGACAGCAGTCTTCCGGGGAAGGGCTTGAGATAACGCAGTGAAAGCTTTCCTATCTTTGCGCCGTAGAAGAACAGGATGAGCACGGTCACCGCTATGGCCCTTGCACCGATAGTCGATATCGCGACACCTTCAACTCCCTTCTTCAGAAAGGCCAGCGGACCGTAAAGGAAGATATAGTTGCCGATGATATTGATCACATTGATCCCCAGAGACACCCACATTCCTATCTGGGTGTATCCGTTACACCTGAGTATCTGAAGCATTACATTGAAGATCGCTGTGACAAAGCCTCCGCCACCGACGATATAGATGTATATCATCGAATAAGGACGCATCTCATCCGATACGTTAAGGAATCTCATGATAAGAGGATTGGCCGCGCAGAAAGTACCGCTGAGCACAAGGCCGATAACAAAGTTAACGGCAACGGCAAGGGTGTAGATCATGTTCATCTTATCGAACTGTCTGGCTCCGAGATACTGGGCAACCACCACGCTTGTGGCTGTTGCTATGACATTAAAGAGTATGTTCATCATGAACATGATGATATTTGCGTTTCCGACCGCACCTACCGCATACTCATCATAGTGGCTCAGCATCAGCGTATCCACGTTGTTGAGCATCGTGTTCAGGAACAGTTCGAGAAACATCGGCCCCGCCAGCACCAGCAGCGGGGTATTCTCATTTATTACAATTGTTTTTTTCTTATCCATAAACAATAAAGGACTTTAATGTCCCGTCACTGCTGTCTTTCTCAGTCCTTATCCTCCATACTGTACTGCATGAATTCGTATTTTAATCTTGAACCTTCGGATATCTCGGGCGGAAGGAGAGCTCTTGCCACCAGCTTCAGATCATCGCTTTCTGTATCCGTCCGCTTGAGATTTGCATAATCCCCGTCAATGCTCACTACTTCATAAAACCATGTTTCCATATTTTACCTCCTAAGGATCATTCAGCCTTATTCTCCGAAACAGGCTTTGGTTCGTAATACAGTCCCGCAACCGGCGTATCTTCACCCTTGGCGTACAGCTTGCCGTTTTCCATGCGGAAGTTACTGTTATCCGGAGCAAGCTCCACGTTTATCGAAACAAAATAATACTTCTCTTCACCGCTGTCGTACTTTGCATAAAAATATCCGGGCAGGTCATTGCTGAAGATATCCGTGATCGCATTACTGACCACCATGGTAAATTCCAGTTCTTCAACCTCCGTGCCTTCGGGGATCTCACTCTCATCTATACTATATGCGTTCGGAATTCTCAGATAAAAAGGTTCCGGAAGTCCTCTTCCGAAAAAGCCGCCGTATTTCGTGATCATGCAGCCGTTTACCGATCCCGGTTCCATACGCAGGCCCTCATCGGTCCCGTCCCACTCATAGTACTTTGCAAACGCGATCATTCCTTCGGGATAAAGCGCCGCGGTCCAGGCCCCTTCAGTTGCGGATTCCGAAAAATCCAGGCTGCTGGTGCAGGCGCACAAAGTCAATGCCGCTGCGAGCAGTATAATAATTATTCTTTTATGCTCAGCTGTTTTCATCCGCACTCTCCTCAGTCATCCAGCAGTTTCTGCGCAGTCTTATAGAAAGTAAAGCAGCCGCAGTCCAAAAGTTTTCCCTTATCATCCGTGATATCCACATCCACGGTGATCAGATGCGCCCCGCCCTTTCTGAGCTTCGCATCGCAGTAAATATACTCTGTATCCATGGCCGGCGCCAGAAAATGCAATGAGCCGTCTACAGTAGTGACTGCCATTCCGCCCATATTGGCAAGAGTGCCGGCTATGGTATCCGCTATGGCATACAGGCTTCCGCCATGCATGGAGCCATAGGGATTTTTATATTTTTCAACAAAGGGCATGCGTCCCCTGGCATGTTCCTCATCAAGAGAAAGCAGTTCTATTCCCATATAAGTAATGAATTCACTTTTTTTAAGAAAGTCTGCACAGACTTTTGCTATTTCCATTCCTTACCTCATTTCACATGCCGAGATTTTTAAGACTCGCAGGTTCTGCCGGCGCGCCGCCGCACACGGGGCAGCACAGGTTTTCCAGCTCATGATCCTCTGCCCTGCGCATCACGCCGTTACATTTCTTACATCTGTGGATATACTGTCTGAGCAGACGATAATCCGCCTTGAGATCAAAAGAATAAACACAGGCCGCAGGCTCCTTTCCCGACTCAGTTCTCGGCACATACATAGCCAGTCCCTGCTCTTCGGCCCAGTTGCCGCATCTTTTACATACATATACATACTGTACGGCATCTACTGCTGCTCCGGCATTTTCTTTATAAAGTTTCTGCCATTCTTCACCGTATTTTCCTTCTTTTACGGCTTTCAGCGTTCTGCTGTATTCCAAAGGAAAATCAGTCCCTATCCCCCAGTTTGCCGAATAGGTCCTTTTACATCTGCTGCAGGTAAAAGAAAAGCCCGTTGCCATAAAGTGTACCTATGCCTCTTCGCTGCCTGCGGTAAGACTTTTTTTGATCTTTTTACTCCAGGCATACAGCGCGAAGCTGATGGCTACGGCTATGATGGCAACAGCCAGTCCGGTATATAAAACAGGTCTTAACAGAGTTGCGTAATCATAAGGGTCAAAGATTCCGTCATAGTGCAATTTCTCTGAATAATACATCCAGTAAGCTGTAGCGATGAAGGCCGTTATCCACAGAAAAACACGAATGGCAAAAAGTATCTTTATCTTTAATACGGCTTTCTTTTGCATATGCTTCTCCTTTCTTTGACATATAAAACGCTATTATTTATAATATCAGCTATCGGGGTGTGGCTCAGCTTGGTAGAGCGCCTGGTTTGGGACCAGGATGCCGCAGGTTCGAATCCTGTCACCCCGATCTTTTTATGTCTGCGGTTGATAATCTTTCAACCGAAGAACCGTCCCCCCGGTTGATATCTCAACTATGCCGTAAGTTCCCTTTCTTTCCGCAGACCTGGGATACACGGGTGAGCCCGGGTTCATGATCTTCAGCCCCGGCTTTTCATCCAGCAAAGCCACATGGGTATGACCGAACAATGCTATATCTGCATACACATCCTTTGCGGCATCCATCAGTTCCTGCAGTCCGAACTTCACATACTGTCTGTTCCCGTGGCTTAAGTAGATGCGATGCCCTTCGGCTTCTACCACCTTCTCATTCGGATAGGGTGAACCGAAATCCATGTTTCCCGATACCACATGAAAAGGACAGTTAATGTTTTCGATGATCTCCGAAACATCGGCGCAGATATCGCCGCAATGAAGCAGCATATCCGCATCACTCTCCCTGCTCATGATATCCAGTATGGCAGAATTCTTCCCGTGGGTATCACTGATGACAACTATCTTCACAGGATGTTCTCCTTCACCAGCAGATCCCTCATAGCTCTCATTGCCTTGCCTCTGTGGGATATCTCATTCTTCTGCTGCCTTGTCATCTGGGCTGTGGTGCAGCCGTATTCCGGCACATAGAAGAAAGGATCGTAGCCGAAGCCTTCCGAACCCTTAAGTTCTCGGTCCACCATGCCTTCGACTTTTTCTTTTACTATCATGGGTTCATGACCGTTAACACAGGCAGCCATGGCGCAGACAAAGCGCGCGCCGCGCTCTTCATCGGGCACATCCTTCATCTCTTCTATGACATCAAGCATAGCTTGGGTATATGTACGTTCTCCCAGCCATCTGTGTGACTGTACTCCCGGCATCCCGCCCATATGGTCGATCTCAAGGCCCGAGTCATCGGCGATGATGATATATTCTTTCATTTCTGGTTTATTTGCGAGAACATAATCCTCTACCGCTCTGGCCTTTATCAGCGCATTATCGGTAAAGTCTTTTCCGTTCTCCTCTATCTCATCATCAAAGCCTATCTCACTCATGGTCTTAAGTTCGATATCCCTGTCAGAAAGTATCTCGCCTATCTCTTTTAATTTATCCTTATTGGTACTGGCAAATATAACCGTCTTCATAATTGTTCTCCAAGTGTTCCTTTACTGCAGTTTATCCGAGAAATACTCTGCGCCGTATATATCCGTAAACTTGTAAAAACCGATAAACTTGCTGTCCACGTATGTATCGGTGACCCTGAGATTTCCTGATACGGTCATCTCTTCACCCAGATAATAGCTGTCCATGTAATCACCGTTATAACTGTAGTAATCGCAGAGGAAGTCTAACTTATCCCCGCTTTGTATCTCGATAAGCCCGCGGCTTTGGGTATCAGTCACGCTGCTGTCATAATCGGGATCCGCACCGGCTACAACGCTTTGGCCTGTCTTGTTATCAGTAACTATGATCAGCTTGACACGCTCATCATTGAGCATTGCAGGCACATATCCCCATATCGTATCCCCTGTGGTATCCGTGTGATAATATGCTACAGGCTGGTCATTTATTGACATCCATGTGCCCGAAACATCGGGCCACAGATTGCCGTTGTCATCTATGGTATAGAGCACATCAAGTCCCATGTCCACATAGCCGGTACCGTCATCAACAAACATGTTGTACTCCACCATGTCCACCAGCTTCCACTGATCTGCGGGAAGACTGATATAGGAGTTACCGTTGCCGTCCAGTTTCCAGCTGAGGAGTCCCGCATCAAACTGGTTATCGCAGACATAAGCTGCGCTCTCTTCAGGACTTAAGCTGCGCCCCGATACTCCCGAAAATGCGTTCATCATGTTAAGTATGCTTTCGAGCGACTGTATGCCATAAGATGAACCCTGACCGCCTATCATATCAAATACGGAAGTTCCGTAGCTTGCGCCCACGCTCTGTCCAGTACTCTGTATTCCGGCAAATTCCCTGATGCAGTCGGCATACTCGGAATCCATTCCTATCTCGCCGTAAATATTTTCTGCGGTATTTACCTTTGAAGTCTTTCTGTAGGGGAAGTAAACGGATACACCGTAGGCATTTGTCATGTTCGTGGAAGTCCTGTTGTACTTGACTGCTCCGAGTATGGTATCCGCCAGTTTCTTTCCTTCCTCGGTTCCCATGTTCGTTGCAAAATTCACCAGGTCTACCTGGTCTATCTGCGAAGACTGGGCAAACTCTCTGGAAGCGCTTCTTGCATCTGCCACCACCGAATATTTCTTCTCGGTGATCAGGTCGGTAGTCTTTTTCGAGAAGGCCTTGAAGTCGTCGGGAAGTGTCTCTGAAAGCTCCGCAAGGTCAACTATGGACAGCGTGGTCTTCTGACCCTGACAGCTCCTTGCGCAGACGTCCACGAAATCGTCTATTATCATCCTGCCTATCTCGGTAGTTGCCATTGATGTGTTCTTTGAAAGCTCGGTAAGCCATCTCGTGTAATACCAGCCCACACCGGGTTCGGTCTCCTCGGATGCCACCATATAATCGGCATAGTTTGCAGCCATCAGGTCGGTCTCAACCGTTGCCATCAGGCAGGCATCAAAACCTATGATATCGTATTTGATCCCTGCATTTGCAAGGGCTTTGTTAATGCCGCCCAGAGTCATGGAACCTGCAGAAGAATGTGTCTCGTCATAACCGTAACCGGAGAGGGATCCTCCGCCGTGATCCCAGAATATCAGCATATTCCTGTTGGCCGGATAATTCTTGGAACAGTAGTTGATGAACTCCGTAAGGGTAGCCGGGTCGGTCATTGCCTTGTTGCCCATATCAGCTTCCAGCAGCTCCATCTTTCCGCTCTTAACCCTGTATATCTGATTGGTCGTCGAACTGATACCGTTCTGCCACTGACGGCAGCCGCCGGTATATACGATTATCTTTACCTTATCGGAAAGCTCGGCCTTCATCATCTCATTAAGATCGTTGGAAGCCATGCCATGCTTTGATTCCAGGTCGGTACCGCACATATAGACCATTATGGTGATCTCATCCGCTCCGCCGCCCTTGATCGTCGTATATCTGCTGCGTGCTTCGGAAGCCACACTGTCATCAAGATTTCCGGAATTGTTCGGAGTGACCCAGTCACTGTTGGTGCCGCTGACATTGGCATAGGTACTGTTGCCGAAGCCCTGTCCCAAAACTGCTCCCGCTATGTTCGCAACAGAAGAAACGGGACTTGTCGCTCCGCCGTTCCCGCCGCCTCCGAGCAATGCGCCGAGGCCTCCGCCTCCGCCGAGCAGAAGCATCAGTACTATTATGATCAGTCCGCCGGGGCCTCTTGTGGGGCCCCGCTGGCCGCCGTCGCTCCCTCCTCCGGAAAACGCGCTACCGCTACCCACCGGTCCCGTACCGAGACCGCTTCCTCTTCTGTGGACGCCGTTTCCGCTTCCGCTTATGTTCTTTTTCCTACCCTGTTGATCTGCCATTTTAATTGTCCTTTCTTCTTGGAGGCTTAGGCCCCATATACTGAAGATAATATGTTTTCAACATTCCGTTATACAGCTTTCTGTTCTTGTCCGCTTTCCTTCCTATCGCCTTCTCGGCATCCGCATAGGAAGTGATGATGTACATTGACCATGAATCCAGAGCCCTGTATCTCTCACCTATCATCGCATACAGCGCATCCATGTCCGCGTCCCCGCCTATCCTCTCTCCGTAAGGCGGATTGCTGATAAGAAAGCCGTATTTCTTGGGATGACTGAGCTTCGCCGCATCCCTTACCTGAAAATGTATGAGCTTTTCCACTCCTGCAAGTTTTGCATTTTCCCTTGACATCTTCACCATCTCGGGATCGAGGTCATAACCCTGTATGTCGGTATCCACAGACATATCAACGGCTTCAAGTGCTTCTTCCTTCGCATCCTTCCAGTAAGATTCCGGTATAACATGCTGCCAGGTCATCGCAGTAAACTTTCTGTTCATGCCCGGGGCCATGCCTGCTGCCATAAGTGCGGCTTCGATCGGGAAGGTCCCGCAGCCGCAGAAGGGGTCCACGAGTATGCGGTCCTTTTTCCAGGGCGTAAGCATGATAAGCGCTGCTGCCAGGTTCTCCGCGATCGGAGCCTTGGCCGTATGTATACGATAGCCTCTCTTATGAAGCGATTCGCCTGTGGTATCAAGTCCCACCGTCACCTCATCATTTTTAATGAAAACTCTGAAGGGATAGGCTTCGCCGTCTTCTTCAAAGTGGGGCGTATGATATGCATGGCTCAGTCTCTCCACCATGGCTTTTTTCATGACCGACTGAATTGCGGAAGGCGCAAAGAGCGCGCTCTTTACGCTTGCTGCTTTGGCCACCCAGAAACGTCCGTTTTTAGGTATCCACTCTTCTAAAGGCAGGGCTTTGGTCCCCTGGAACAGTTCCTCAAAGCTTGTAGCCCTGAAGCTTCCCAGTTTGACCAGCACTCTCTCTGCAGTCCTTGACCACATATTGATGCGGCAGATCGCTTCGATATCACCTGCAAAGGTGACCCTGCCGTCCGAGACATTGGTCACATCGTAGCCCAGCTCGTCTATCTCTCTTTTCAGCACCGCTTCCAGTCCGAAATGGCAGGGCGCTATCAGTTCAAATGTTTTCATAACGTTTCATTTTACCACTAATCTTCGTGTTCCTCAAGATACAGCTCCTTGGCAAACTGAAGCAGCCCGGCATCTATCTTTCCGGCCTCGGCTTCCTCGTCGAGTATCTCAAACGCCGCCTTGACGGACTTCGGCTTTTTATACGGTCTGTCGTCGGCTATCAGAGAATCGTAGATATCCATTATCGTCAGTATCCTGGTCATCACATCTATATCTTTGCTCTCAAGTTTTTTCGGATAGCCTTTTCCGTTGAGCAGTTCGTGATGATCCGCTGCCATATGCCGCACATCCCTGTACTCATCTCCGAAGGTCATATGCGAAAGTATCTTATCCGTATAGACAACATGGCTCTGCATTATCGTGCGTTCGCCATCCGAAAGGGTCCCCGCCTTTATATGCAGATCATCCTTCTCCTCATCTGTCAGATAGGGTATGCGCGTTCCGTCCTCTTCCTCATAACAGCCTTCTTCCATTTTCTCTATAACTGCCCATTCCTCTTCCTTCAGGGGCCGTCCGCAGTTAAATGCCTGTATATTGTCAGTAAATTCCCGTATCTTCTCTATCTCTTTTCCTGCTTCCGCTTTATCTCTGCGTCCTGTCAGAATATCATTCTGCAGCTTAAGCTCTATGATCTTGAGCCTGTCCCTGAGCCTTGCTTCCTTGCTTCCGAGCTTTGTGGGTTTATCCATGACTTCCAGAGGAACATCCATCTTTCCCACATCATGAAGCATGGCCGCAAGATAAAGCTGCCTCTTATCCTCTGCGGTAAAGAAGTAGTCGGTCTTTTTCTCTTTATGCAGTTCATTGATATAGTCCAGCATCTCGATACAGCGCTTTGCCACATTTTTGGTATGGTTTGCGTTATAGGGCGTACGGCCTTCTATGGCTTCCGCGAAGCCCTCGGCCATGGAGAAGAGCATCTTCTGCGTATCTCTCTGACGTTTTCTCAAAAGATCAGCATACCTGTGGAATATGCCTCCTATATAAATGATCACAAAACCTGCGCTGACTGCAACCAGCGGAAGTTTGACCGAGAAGATACAGAAAAGTAAATAGCAGACTATCGGGTATGCAAGGACTGTCGATATCAGAACCTTAAGACTTCCCCGCATGCCGCTTTTTAATATCAGGACGCCGTATATAAGACTCAGCAGGAATATCGTTATAAAAACAAGGGCTCCGGGCAGGGGGCGCACCACCTTACCGTTCAGGAAAGCTGAAATGTAATTAGCCTGCATCTCCACGCCGTACATCTGCCTGGAGTAATCGCAGGGCACTTTGTAAACGTCCATCATGCCTTCCGAGTATGCTCCGATAAGCACAACGGAGCCGGTGAAATTAGACACGGGAATAGTACCGTCCAGCACATCGGCCATGGAGACCGCTTCTGCCTCGCCGGGTTTTAAGGGATAGATTATCTCTTCGCTGTTATTGTATTCAGGAAGTTCTGCCAGCTTCGAAGCAATGGTGCAGGCGAAGCTCGTGTAGTCGGGCGGAAAGCCGGTATATGCCCTTCTGACCACTCCGTCCGTATCGGTTATCGCGTTGGTAAAGCCGTACTGCGCCACTTTCTCAAGGGCATCATAAGGCTTGTGTTCTTCGCTTATAACATTCCTCACATAATACTTATCGCCATTCTTAGCGATCTCTCTTTCTCCCTCGAGCGCCGATGCCAGCACTATATTGTCATATCTGCCGACGGTTTCCGCCAGGGCTTTATCCTCTTCGGAATCATTGGAACCGGTGAACACTATATCGATGCCTATGACCTGCGGACGCAGCTTCTCATCCTCATCCAGCATTTCTATGAGCTTCGCAAAAAGCTCCCTGTTCCAGTCCGAATAAGGTCCCAGACGGTTAAGGCTCTTTTCGTCTATGGCTATGATCTTTATGTCTTCCGGTATGCCGTCCAGCCTGCGATACAACAGATCCTCCATATATTTTTCTATGCTGTCGGGAAGCCTGAATAAAGCAAGGACCGCTAACAGAACGGATATCAGTACCATCACCGAAAAGCTCAGGTACCTGATGAGTTTTTCATTGTTTTTTTCAAATTGCATTATATGTCGTACACTCCGTTTTATTTGCCATTATTCTATCATTTATCTC
Organism: Lachnospiraceae bacterium; assembly: GCA_016281335.1. Classification (GTDB taxonomy): domain Bacteria; phylum Bacillota; class Clostridia; order Lachnospirales; family Lachnospiraceae; genus NK4A136. The sequence continues at coordinate 27,187 of JAEEIK010000005.1, forward strand.
TTCCATTTTGTACTGGTTTTTTGTATAATCGTTGTATGCGGGCTTTACGCCCCAATAAAATGACAAAGGAGAGTAAGGTATGAAATTCGGCTACTTTGATGACGCGAACAGAGAATACGTCATCACAACTCCCAGGACACCCTATCCCTGGATCAACTATCTCGGAACACAGGGTTTCTTTTCACTTATTTCCAACACTGCAGGCGGATATTCATTCTATAAAGATGCGCGTCTGCGCAGGATCACACGTTATCGTTATAACAATGTTCCCATTGATATGGGCGGACGCTATTTTTACATCAATGAAAACGGCACCGTATGGAACCCGGGCTGGTCTCCGGTAAAGACGGAGCTTGACGAGTATGAGTGCCGTCACGGCATGGGCTACACCATCATCAAGGGTAAGAAGAACGGCCTCAAGGCAGAAGTCACTTTCTTTGTTCCCCAGGACTACGACGGTGAAGTACAGCAGGTAGTGCTCACCAACGAAGGCACGGCAGAGAAAAATTTCTCACTCTTCTCTTTTGCAGAGTGGTGTCTCTGGGATGCCCAGGACGATTCCAACAACTTCCAGCGTAACTTCTCCACAGGCCGCGTGGAAGTAGACGGTTCGGTCATCTATCACAAGACAGAGTACAGAGACCGCCGCGATCACTATGCATTCTATTCCGTAAATGATTCAATCGACGGTTACGATACCGACAGGGATTCATTCATCGGTCTTTACAACGGCTTTGGCGATCCCCAGGCTGTACTGGCTGACAAGGCTACGGATTCCTTTGCAGACGGCTGGGCTCCCATCGCTTCACATTACAAGAAGATAACTCTGGCTCCCGGTGAGAGCAAGACTCTCGTATTCGTACTCGGTTATGTTGAGATGCCTGCAGATCAGAAGTTTGAAGCTGACGGCAAGACCATCAACAAGGTTAAGGCTAAGGCCATGATCGATAAGTATTCTACTCCCGAGAAGTTCGCTGAGGGCATGAAGGAACTCAAGGGCTACTGGGATAAGCTGCTGGGTATCTTAAGCGTTGATACTCCCGATGATAAGGTTAACCGCATGGTCAACATCTGGAACCAGTATCAGTGCATGGTTACCTTCAACCTTTCACGTTCCGCTTC